>CAYTHX010000004.1:0-100566 GCA_964437705.1 uncultured Nitrososphaeria archaeon | reverse complement strand
ATTGTTGCCTTCCATACACCCTCTTCCTCGTTATATGTAGGTGATGCCTCAGCATCCTCGACTGGCTGATCGTTACTATCATAGATCTTTACTTTAAATGTGTCGACAACTGTTGTTACGTCTTCTCCATTTGGATATAGTGCCTTAAATGTCACGGTCATAAGGTCTCCTGACTCATATATGCTTTTATCTGTCTTTAGATCTGTTATTACAATGGTTGCTGGTGCAACCTTGAAAGACTGATCATCATCTACATTAGCTGTTGGTCCATCGTTGCCATACTTATCAACAATATTGTCTGCCTTAACAGCAAAGTGATAACTTGTGCCAGCTTGTACAGCATATGCGTTCCATGGTATATTCCATTTTACGATCCATACGCCTAAGTCAGCGTTGTAGTTGTCAGCTGTTAGCTCAATAGTATATTCATGTCCCGCACCATCTGTAACGGTGACATTGAAGGCTTCAAGATCATCTGCGGTGAATAATATCGAAGCGCCTGGAGAGTATGTAACTTTGATTGACGCCCTAGCTTGCTCAGTTCTCTCTAGTGTATTACCTGCTGCTGGATATACTAGCGTTATTTCAGCTACGGCTAAATCTGCATAATCTACCTTAAAAGCATCACCTGCAGTTTCTGCCGGTCCCACGTTATCGTAGACGTCAGTAATGGAATTTGCAGTAACATTAAATGCATAACCCTCACCAACAGCTTGATCCTTTGGTACGGTCCATGAAATCTCCCACTCCATATTGGCTGAGTCATAATGTAGGTTTGGATCTAAAGCAAACTGTGTAACTAACGATCCATTACAGTATACATACACTGTAAATCCGTTTGGAAGCTCTTGTGATGTCAGCTTTACGTTATTTGGATACTTAACTACAATAGTAGCTGTTATGCTATCAGTACGCTTAACGGTATCTGCGTCGGTACTAATCTCTACGGTTAAAGTGGCAATCTTAAGTGTGAATGAATCTTCCCTGATCACCTCATCATTGTTGACATCGTATAGTTTGATCATATATGTTCCTGTATCGGTATCTTTAGCAGTTGTCCATGAATATGAAACTGTACCTGCTGCTTGAAGTTCTTGAGCGTCCTGTTCTTTAACTAAGTTACCATCTGAGTCGTATATTTGCCACTTGTATGTTCCAGCATTTACATATGCTTGCATAGTTACAGTTTCTGTTCTCTGATATTCTTTAGACTCAACATCAAGTAATCCAACCTTGAATGTAACCTCCGCTAATCCCTTTTCATCATCTTCTATGGTTCCATCATCATCTAAGTCTACATCTAATACAGCTTTAAATACTCCTGGGTACGAAGTAAGATCTGATAAATCAGACTCATGACCATCAGTAGTTCCCTGACCCTGAAACTTTCCTGCTGTAGCAGTCATTTCTACATCATTCAAGGCGACAGAGAAAAGCTCGGTACCTGAGGAGTCTAGAACTCTAATTTGCATATCTACATCTATCGTTCCATCCCCGTCATTATCAGTCCATGCTGAGTCACCACCAGTAACTGTACATGTTAAGGTAAAGTCTTCACCCTCTACCTTATACTCTTGGTCAACTTCTATTGCTGCTGCCGTCTCTATTGTAAATACAGCATAGCTCTTTGACCCGGTACTTACGTCCACTAGATATACCTTGTATCCTCCCTTGTAATAATCTGGTACAGTGAAAGTTGTTTCTACATTATAGCCATCTGCGCTACCTTCGGCTACCTTTTCAGCATCCTCTAATACTCCATCTCCGTCTAGATCAATATAGACTTTGAATATACCATTGTATGTTTCTATGGTTCCTGTGACTGTTACTTCCGTTCCTACTGATCCATGCGTTGGATCAATAGAGACAGAGACTGCGGCAAACGATTTTTGTACTGTTGGTGCAATCATTGCAGTAACGAACATTAGAATCAGAATTATCGAGAATAACCTATTTACCCTACTCATATGTTTTCACCTTCTATTTTGTCAATAAAGCTTGTTTAAAAAATAGATATTTAAGGCTTTCGCACGAATCGTTCATTTGTTTTGGGTTACAGTTTTTTGTTTTGTTTGTTTTTGTTGTTTTTGGTGGGTTTTTGGTTGAGGGTTTATTTGTCTTGTCCTGTGGTTTTGTATGGTTCTGATGTTGTGGAGGAGTGTGTTGGGGTTGTTTGTGGGGAGTTTGGTGGGGTTAGGGTTGTTGATCCTTCTAGGTTTGGTTTTCGGCATGTTTCTATGGATTTCTTTTATTTGTTGATTGATAGTTGTGATGTTGTTGTTTATGTTCCTTTGTGTGGTTTTGTTACTGCTGGTGTTTTTGATGAGGTTAGGTATGCTTTGGAGCGTGGTAAGAGGGTTTATAGGTTTTTTGGTGGTAGGTTGTATTTGGTTCGTGGTTTGGGTGATGTTAGGGAGTGTGTTCTTGATGTTAGGTTGACTAGGATGTTGTATAGGGCTTTGGGGGTGGTGGATAGGTATATTCTTGAGTTGGAGTTGGATAGGATTTGTAGGTGTTGTTGTGATAGGGCTCGTGCTTTGGAGATTTTTGTTGAGTGTTATTTGGATAGGTATGTTTCTAGGGATGTGAGGTTGAAGGCTGAGCGTAGGTGGTTGCATTGGTGGATGGATGAGAGAGATGCTCAGGTTGATGTTGATCTTGATGTTTTTCGTAGGGTGGTTGATGAGAGGATGCGTGAGGTTGGTGTTGATAATTTGTTTGCGTTGTGTAGGAGGTCGGGTTTGTCTCGTAGTATGTGGAGTAGGTGTTATTTTATATATTCTGGTAGGACTAGGAGTCCTAGGATTGGGACTTTAGTTAGGATTTGTGATGGGTTGGGTATTTCGTATCTTGAGTTTGAGAAGAGGGATTTGTTTATGGGTAAGTACCCGTATGATTTGAGTAATTCTGCTCTTTGGAAGGTTGCTGTGCATGTTATTAATGAGGGTCATCTTAATAGGGGTATTAATAGGGTTGAGTATGCTAATAATGATCCTGTTCTTCATTTTTATTTTAAGCGTGCTGTTGAGGAGACTGGTGGTGTTTTTTATAAGCCTGAGTTGAGTATGGGTAGGATTTTTAAGTCTTATGCTGATGGTTTTACTATGAGGAGGCTGAATGCTATTGGTTTACAGTATGGTAGAAAAGTTTTACATCAACCTAATATTGACCTTAGTGTCCTCTCTGATAAACTATGGAGATACTACGTTTCTACAACATTAACCGAAGATGGATGTGCAAATTTAAGCCTTAACTCCCGTAGTAATACTTTAAGGTTTTATGTTGCTTGGTCCAGATCTATTGACATCACAAAATACGTGCCTAAGGATTTCATCTCGGTTCTTGATAGAGGTAAAAGTTATAAATTGAGTGATATATGGGAAATCGATAGAAACATCTTCGATGTTATTTATAGGAATCCTCCAGCACTTTTATTAAATGAGTTTACGAACATCGTTCAGAGACATGCCAAAGATCCAAAGTATTATGTAGATCCGTCATCGTGGCCTCGACCTCGCCCTTCTTATGTGCATTTCTCTAAAAGTGGTAACTTAACTGTTTCTTGGGAATTTAGGGTTCAGAGTTCACAGCTCGTTCGTATATTTCATGATAAATATGGCATGCTAAAAGGTACATGGAAACATAATGTGTTTGAAAAATACTATGATTTCTACATGAATCATTTAGGTAGAAGATTAAATGATCATGATTTGGAGAAATATTATGATTTAAAAGAGAAATATCCGTATAAAATTGATAGGAAATGGATGTTTAATAAATATAAGGAGTTATTTGGTGAATTGAAATGACTAAAAAAGGTAAGAAGAAGTTAAGATTTTCTAAGGAGGAAGCTGTTAAGCTTCTTAATAGTTTATTTGAGACTTGTGGGAGACATGTTATTTTGGAACCTACATTTAAGAGGTATTTTAGGGAGAAGGGTTTAAGTGATGATGAGATTTTTGATTTGGTTATGGAAGGTAGATATGAGTATAAAATTATTAATGTTGGTGTTGAGTTAAAGAATGGTGAAACTGTTTTAGCGATTTGGCGGCCTGAGGATTTGGGTGAGCCTCCTTTGGAGGAGCAGGATAAGATTGATGAGATTTTGCGTAAGCGTGGGAAGGGTGTTTTTGCTGTTGAGTTATGATTATTCTTTCTAGAGTTTTAATTTCTTAGGGTGATGATGTGGTTTGTATTGTTTAGTATGTTTTTAGTTGTTATAGAGGAAGGTTATTTATAAGGGTATTTTTTGATTTTGTCGTATTTTTGGATGGAGGGGCTTTGAAAATATAAATTTTTATTAGTTTTTGTGTTTATTTATAATCGACTAGTGGTGTTGGGGTATGGAGTTTAGGGTTGTTAGTGAGAGGGAGAATCCTTATTTGGATAGGGTTGAGTATGTTATTGAGATTTCTCATGAGGGGGATAAGACTCCTAGTAGGCGGGATATAGCGAAATATTTGTCTGAGACTTTATCTCTTGATTTGAGTAAAGCTTTAATTATGTATATTAGAACGTTTAGTGGTATGAATAAGAGTGAGTCATTAGTGTATTATTATCCAAATGGTATTGATTGGTCGCAGATAGAGCCTCCTGATAGGGATAAGTTGGCTGCCAATGCTGTTAAAGAAGAAAAACAAGGCTCAAGTTAAATTTAAAATAGTGATTAATTCTGGATATAGGGTTGATAACTCTATTTTTAATATCTACTAATTTTGTAAAAGTTAAAATATTTAGTTTTTAAAGTATTTCTGTTAGGTGATGATTTGATGGCTAAGAGGAACCCGAAGCCTAAAGCTAAGCGACCGAGTCCAAAAGTATGGACATTTTATAAGATTGAGAATGGAAAATTGGTGTTGACACGTAGATTTTGTCCTAGGTGTGGCCGTGGCGTATATATGGCTAATCATGAGGACAGATGGGCGTGTGGAAAGTGTGGGTATACGGAGTTTAAGTAATAAACATAATTATGATAGTTTATTTTTAATTCCTAAAATAAGGGGTTATTATTGTTAATTAACTTTATTAAATATTATCTTACTGATTGGTTTTTAATTGTTGATTCTAATATAATACTTCTTATTTTAAGAAGAGTATTTAGTGGTGTTAGGAATATAAACGGTCTTATAAATCTAATACTAACTGCTTTTTTAAGGTCTTTAATATTTCCCCCGCCGTCTCTATAGCCTTTAATAAAGGCTTTGATAATATCCTTCATTTTCTGATACTTAATTTTGAATTTAAAGGAATAGAATAGGAATAACGATATATCCCAACTTTTATTTTGATCTACTCGCCACTGCTCTAAGTCTATAATTGTGAATTGTTCAACTTGTTTACCTATGAGTATATTTTGAGGTTTTGTATCTCCTATGGTATATCCTTGAGAGTGAATATTACCTAGAAAAACTCCATATTCATAAAATTTCTTTTTTAGGAAATCACTATAACCCTTATCAATATATTCTGACAATCTATCTCCAACGACATATTCGATTACTAGTTTTTTCCCACCCCAATCTATTAGAAGAGGTTTTGGTGAATTTACATTAGATATTTCTTTGATATTTATAAGCCCTAAATATTCATTTAGCATTCTACTACGTGGTGATATAGAGAACTTCTTTACATCTATTGTCCAGAGTTGAATTAATAGCCACTTGATTATCCATAACCAACTAAATTCCTTGATAACAATCTTATTCTTATTATCAAGACTATCTACTTCAAGAATATATGTTGGACTTAATAGTCCTTTTTTTATTTGCGTTTTGATACGTACCTCAGAACCAAATATCGTTCTTACAATATCTTTATATGAGAGGGGTTTCGGAGTAAATAAAGAGAACTTTGTTCTAAGTAGTATTTCGGGATTCTCTAATTCAATTGGTGACCTAATCATTTCAATACTACGCATTACTTTTGACTTAACTTCCTCACCTACTACTCGAGGCTTTACTCTAGCAGATAACCCATGCGCAATATATGATTTCAACCCTCTAATCCACATTATAGTATCTAGCTTATCAAAACCTCTAATTCCACTTTTTAATACAATACAATTTTCATCAATTATCTCAATAGGTGCTTCTTTAGATAATTCAGTTGCTGCAATTTTAAACCTATTAACAGCCCATTTCATATTCTGAAAGCCACATTTACCATAGTAAGTTTTTACATAGCTATATTTAACGATAGGATAGGTTTGTATTCTCCTCTTTAAGCGAGATAACAAGATATACTTAAGCGGGATTATAAAGTCTAGCGTTAAATCCTTATATTTGTTATATAAGGACATTAGTTCTTCGAGAATAACACGTTTCTTATAACAAATTTCATATTTTTCAATATAGTCTTTGTTACGGATTGCAATATATGGTGATAATAATCTTCCAATAATAAACTCACCATAATCTGCAAACTCCGAGTCTTTCTCAAAAACTTTTTTATTAGCTAATAAAGCGGAAATGTATACATTCTTATCTGGATATTCTACATAGAGGTACCTAAGTGGATAACCTAAATCTTTAACTATCCCAATAGCATCATAATCACTATCTTCTCGAGCATATCCTGAAATCCTTGATCCATATAAAACAGCTGCATATAGTGATTTACCTAGGTTATCCTCAATAATATTGATGATTTTACTTGATTCATGTTCATCAATGACATTTAGCTCCAACTATTTAACCCCTCTAACTCTATTTAAAATCTCTGCTGGAAAATATAGTTTCTTAAATTCGGAGAAGGATAACTTAATATAGAAGTCTTGTGATGATATTTGAATATGTGGCTTACCACTCTTTATCCACTTAATAATTTTGTTTAGAAACTCCTTTTTAGATAGTAGTTTTTCAAGCTGTTTAGTTACTAACTCTATAAGATGATCATCACGTAATACTTTTCTAGGGTCCATCATATAGACTTCATCAAATACTAATCTACCTATTACAGTTCCACCAAAATATTGTGATAATGAGAAAATATCTGAGTCGAGATATTTCTTAGCGAGAAAAAAGTAGTGTAACAATTCATGTACTAATACGCCCTTCCATGTTTTTTTATCTGCATATATTAGAAAAGGATATGATAATTCAACGATAGGTTGAATAACATCTCCGCTCCACATAAAATTTATATTTCCATGTACAATTCCCTTAACATCGTATTCATGATAGAGAACTTTAACACTTGGAGTGATTCTTACAGGTGGATAAGTGAGGCCCTCCCTTTTCTCAATATCCTTAATAGTTTTTGAGAGAGATTTTAACTTCCCTATACCATCTTTTATTTTTATTCTTCCCATAGCTCCACCGAGCCATGCATTAATAACCTCATTAAATAGAATCTTCAAAATTTATTCCACCTCTAACATTTTTATTATCCTCTTAGCTAAATTTTCATTTACCTGGCACAGTACTATACCTTGAAGAGGCTGCCCATACACCATAATAGCTTTAATATTACTTATTAATAATGTTAGTGTTGCAACTAAATCTTCTTCGCCAATAACAAAAATTAATGTATTACCACTGTAGTAGAAGGATTCTATGATATATTTGCATATTCCGAAATTTATTGTTCCAGCTTCATTCCGCACTACTACAATTCTATTAAAAAAATTTGTAGGGCTAACCACTCTGTTATGTCTTCTCTCCTTCTTATCTATTATTGCGAGCTTTATAGGAATACTATGGTTAATTAGTGTAAGGGTTACTCTATCGCCAACTGATATAATGTGAAAACCTTTTTGGATATACTCTGATATTTTATTTATTAGGCAATTAACCTCTTCAGGTTTATATAGGTGACCTATAGGATTTTTAAACTTTAGCCTTATATGTTCTGATAATCTATAGATGCCAAGGTTAGGGTTACAGTATCCATATTGCATATACTCCTTTCCTCTTTATATTCAACTCTTTAGCAATTTTTGACTCTTCAGGTTTTATGATAAATAAAACACCATACCATTTCATCGTTAAGTCTGTAGACCCACAGACTGGACATGATCCACCCTTGTCTACGATAGTTTTACAATTTCTACATGCTTTTCTAAGTCTTCGCCTCGCCACTTTTAATAACCTCCTTAATATGTTCCTCTATCCACTCTAAGTTTCCTAATAACCCCCCTCTACATGTAAGGCCAACCTTTAGGACAGTTATTCCTCTTGGAGGGCTAATCGCTATGATTCTAGCTCTAACTTTGTCACCGATTCTTAGTACTTTTCCCGTTTCTTTACCTCTAACTAATCCTTGTACAGTATCGACAATTACTAGATCATTCATTATTTGAGAGATGTGTAAAAGTGCATCTATAGGACCTATTCGAATAAATACTCCAAAAGTAGTTATCTCCACAACCTCTCCTTCTACAATTTCATTTAGAAATGGCTTAAAAGTATATGCAGTAAACCTAACTTTATGATAGGAGGATCCGTCTTCAGAAACAACTTTACCAAGAGGATCGACATCTACATCATCAATCTTTATTATATACCCCATTTCTTCATCATATAAGTTTAGATAACGATCTAGTAACTGTTTACTAGCCGCTTCTCTAATATCTACACCAAATAGATCTGGAGTAATATTTACCACATCCTCTACCCTAAACTTCATAAACATATATATCAACCTCCCACTACTCTATCGAGAGATAACCATCCCTATTTATATATATTACAGGGATGCCTAACATCTTAAGCCTGTCTTTTAGATTCGAGTCATTCGTAGCGACAATAAAATTATTACTGGATGCTAATTTAATTATTGCATCATCTGTAGACTTCGCTGATATATCGAGAACCTCAATCTTATTTTTTAATGATTTAATAGCTAATGTAACAATGTTACTCATTTTAATATTTTTACTCTTAAGCTTCTCTAATTCATTAAGAACACTTTTAGGAACATAAACTTTTAGTCCAAACTCTTCTTTTAATTCACGAATTAAATCGACTTTATCTTGAATAGCTTGAATTATTATACTAGTATCAAGCAAAACCCCAGTATACCTCTTTAATAAGAATTTATAGCTATTGATCGAACTCACGTAATAAACCCTCCTATGACCTGACCTCGCCAACGCCGATTAATCTCCATTGACCATTAAATCTACGTGCTAAAGCTGCTTTCCACCCTTCTTCGGCAGCAACTGGCCTTAAAAGTTTAATTTCAGCCCAATCTTTACCTAAGGCGGTTATATACCCTAGAGCGACAGCTGATCCGATATTTATTCTAAGTGGTTCACCCTTTATTAATGGTTTAACTAAAACTTGCTCATCTGTACCAACAACGTATGTAAATAAATTTATATCTAATCTTATCTCATTATAAACCTCTGGTAGTGTTCCTGGCTTACCAGCTACATTTCCTACCATACCATCAGCTTTTGTTAGAGCTGGATCTAAATCTGTCTGAATACCGATTAATCCTCCGCTAGTAGCCTCCTCTAGTCGTAGATATTGAGTACTTAATGATAGAACTTTTGTGTATAGTGGCTCATTATACATTTTATCACCTCTCTTATATAAATAGCCAGGAACTATTTCTAGTTCGTCACCTACTTTTAGTTTACCTTGAATTATGCTTCCACCAATTACTCCTCCCTTCAACTTCTTATAGTTGACGCCAGGATAATTTATGTTAAATGACCGAATAATTAGCATTCTAACAGGCTTTGTCAAGTCACGCTTTGGAGTTGGAATAAACTTTTCAATCGCCTCAACTAAATACTCAAGATTTAATTTCTGAATTGCTGAAATCGGTACTATCGGCGCATCTGCATAGTACTTTGTAGTTTGTAAGAACTCTTTTATCTGCTCATAATTCTTTAGTGCCTCATCTTTGGTTACAAGGTCAACTTTATTTTGAACAATAACAACATCTTTTATTCCTAATATTTCTAGAGCCATAGCATGCTCTTTAGTCTGAGGCCTGGGTACAGGTTCATTAGCAGCTATAACTAATATTGCTCCATCCATAACTGCGGCTCCAGATAGCATATTAGCCATTAAACTTTCGTGCCCAGGACAATCAACAAAACTAATTACCCGGCGTAGAACAGGGTTCTCAAAACCTGGATATTCTGGATACGACCAGTAAACCTTCTTCTCACCTTTAGAAAACTCATATATAGGCATATCAGCATATCCGATTTTAATCGTGATACCTCTCCTCAATTCTTCACTATGACTACTTGTCCAAATCCCCGTTAATGCTTGAATAATTGTTGTATTATGAGCTATAACTCCATCACTGGTTATAAAGTTATGAAATCTGGGAACACATAGATCAAGAACATACCCGGTGTATCGCCTAGTAGTTATTTTATCGATTTTTTCAAAAATAAGTTTATCATCATAGACACCAACCGATACTTTAGGAGTTAAATATTTAGATTTTAACCATACATACCTATTATAATCATCTTTTACAAGTAATGGATGATTATACGTAACTCCTATTTTCCGACCACATTCAGTCTCAATATAATAAACATAGGAATCTATATATTGCAAATATGGAAAGCCGACTGAATTACTTATACCTATATGGTCAAAAGAAACTAAATTATACTTTACATTTGGAAAAAAGCACTCACAATTATTAATTGATATTTTACGTTCATACTCTAGCAGTTTATTTATAATATCAGCGGCAACTACACTCACATGATTAACTAGAATTTTAGTATCATATGTAATACATTTACCATGGTCTACATGTCCCGCTGTACCGATGTTTACCTCTGGCTGTTTTGGGATTTTAATTTTTCCTTTCATTACTTCTCAACTATCACCATATTAATTTGATAGATATCCCTGCTTATTGTATTACCCCTCACTAGAATTCTCTTTCTGTACCCCCTCTTAGTTTTACCCTTAATAGTCCGTAATCCAATTCCAGATCCAGTTAGTATGTAGACTTTTCTTGGACCTTCAATATCCGGTCGCATTGGAAAACCGCTTTTATCAGATCCTCCAGTTATTTTTAGTTTTTTCCATTCTAATCCTAGTACTTTCCCATCAATGATATCGCCTATTTTCTTTCCAAGTAATGCTAGAGATTGTGGTTCATTTAATTCACGTGTGACAGCTTTACCAGTTTTTGGATCTGAAATATTTAATTTAAATGTCACCATGTACAGCCACCCAACACTTAATCTAACTATTGAAATATTACTGAACACATACTCATATAAATTTATATACGTTATGTACGTGCCCATAATGGGTTTTTTCTTCTCTTTATTTCAATAAGCTCGTTTATGATATCCATGTCATCAAGTGTTAAGTCTCCTTTAAACTCTTTTAATAGTTTTTTCACGTGATCTTCTGGGATATCTACAATTAGTATGTCTCCTTCGTCAAAGTGTCTACCAACTACTGCTTCTCTAATTGATATTGCAACTTCCATATCCTTCTTAGCTTCACCAATTGCTACACCTCTATCCTGAATTTGATGTATTTTACCAACTTTCTTACCCTCCAATGTTATCAGCGGGTATTTTGGTTTAATTCTACCTCCTAATACCCTTACACCAACAATCGCAGGCTTACTGTATCTAAATACGTATCCCCCTAGTACTTGGATCTTCCCTGGTAGTATAAGAGATTCAAACTCTCTCTTCCTTTTTTCCTCTATCCACTTAGATATCCATGCTTGATATTCTTCAATTATTCTGTAGAGTATATTTCCTGTAAAGATCTTTATGTCCTTACTTTTTGCAAGTTCCTCTGCTTCCTCATGTATACCTACATTAAATGCCAATACCACCCCTCTTATATAGTCTTTCATCTGAACAACCGAAGCATCTAAAACATCTTTTTTACTAACAACCCCAACGTCAGCTTTTCTTACTGGTATACCCTTTCTTCTGCATTGATCGACCATTGCCTCTAGTGAACCTAGAGTATCCGCCTTAACTATTACACCTATTTTATCAGTATCAATTCTAATTGCGGATATTTCTTTAACTACGGAGTCTACATATGGCTTTACATCTACATTTGGTGGTACAGCATAGAACGGGGCACCAGCATATACATTTTCAATTTCAGATGCTGAAATTATTATACCTGCAGCTGGATAACTAACATCAATACTACTAAACTTTTTTCGTGGATCCCTTATTTCATCTAGAGGAGCAGGCATTAGTATAGCTTTAATTCTACTAACAATAGGACCCTCTGGAGACATCGTGACTATATAATCACCTTTTTTAACAACTCCATCTGTATGTATAGCTCTTAAAACTGTTCCAAAGCCAACTTCACTCGTAACCTCGAGAATTACACCTTGACCTGGTTTTGTTATATCAACCTCAAGTTTGTCGAGCATAAACCGTTGTACAAGACCTATTAAAACAGTAATTAGCTCTTGTATCCCTTCACCAGTTTTTGCACTTACAGGAACTATGGCAACGGTCCTTCTAAAATCTCTTATTCTATCAAAGCGATCTGCCTCAAACTTATAAGTTGATAATGCAGCAATGATATTTGCAATCTTCTCTTCAAGAAAAGTCTTTGTTTCCATAGATTGATGCTGTAGTGATTCTAGGATTGATAGTGTTTTTTGAGATTTCCATCCATGAATTAGATCAACTTTATTAGCAGCTACTAAGAATGGAACTTTTCTAGATATTAGGATCTGTAGACTCTCATGTGTTTGAGGTTGGAAACCTTTAATAATATCGACAACTAATATTGCTATATCAGCTGCAGAACCGCCGCGCTTCCTTAAATTTGTAAAAACCTCATGACCAGGCGTATCTATTACCAGCAATCCTGGAACTTTAAGTTGAAACTTGTACCTTTTTAATAATGGACCACACATCGCCTCCAGTGTTTCTTTTGGAAAGAGACTAGCACCTATATGCTGCGTTATCCCTCCAGCTTCTCTGAGCTGTACACCTGTACCTCTAATTTTATCTAGCAATGTTGTGTTATGAACTACTATACCACTAATGATAAAATTGTGGTGACATCCAGCTTTAAAATCGTAAAAATACTCATCTTTATATATAGCTTTTATAGAAACTACTTCCTTTAAATCTAGACCAAAATTGCCAATTTCCTCATATTCCACAGTGTGTCCATTAATTGTAGGTATCCTGTCATCACCATAACCAATACCCACAATTTTATAGCCAGGTTTTAGCTCTAATGACTTTATATACTTAAATACTCCATTATTAGGATTTATGCACACTAGAAAAGGATGTTCTGGCGTAACTTCAGCTAAAGAACCATCATTGAACCTAATTCTATAATATCTTTTGACTAATATTTTTTCTGCAGCAGATATGTATGAGAGCTCAAGCTTAAGTTTATCTACATTTAATGAGTAGATACTTACTGGCCTATGGTCATAACGATATTTTTCGTATAGTTCGTATGCATAGACATAACCTTTATTAGTTAGTATTTCAGACAATGGCGAAACGCACTTTCCAGAGTCTACATGTCCTAGAACGGTGATTATCGGCTGTCTATAAACCATATAAGATTACCCCTAGTAGAAATAACTTGAAAGAGTATAAAAGTGTGTTAAAAAGTTCTGAGAATAGGGCTTTACTAAATATTTAATTCTGGAAATAGGATTTTAACTTCTCTCTTAAAACTTTCTGGAGAATCTGATGCATGAATTATATTATCAGTGATATCTAAACCATAATCTCCTCTGATTGTACCTGGTTCCGCATTTATAGGATCAGTCGCTCCAATCATTTTTCTAACTACACTTATAGCATTCCTACCCTTTAACACCACAGCAACTATTTTTTTACCAGAAATTGTATTTACAAGCTCTTCAAAGAAATGTTTCCCTCTATGTACACTATAAAACTCCTCTGCTGTTTCCCTATTCAAAATCATCATTTTAAGCGCTATAATTTCAAATCCTTTACGCTCAAATCTAGATATTACTTCGCCAATTAATCCTCTCTCAACAGCTGAGGGTTTTAGAAATATCAAGGTATGCTCCTCCATTATCTCTTAATCCCTCCTTTAACATATTTTTCTGTCCACTTAAACTTACGAGGATCCCTTTTAAATTCTAGCATACTAACCCTACATTTTCTACTACAAAACCATAATATCGAACCATCATTTTTTACATACATTATTCCAGTACCATGTGGAAATTCTCTACCACAAAAAGAACATATATGCTTCGGAGGCATTTAGATCACCTTAATTTTCTAGCTTCTCTTTCAGTATCTCTTAGCATTAAAATGTCTCCTATTCTTACAGGGCCTAGAACATTTCTAGTTAATACTCTGCCTTTATCTTTCCCAGCTAAAACTCTAACTCTTACTTGAATAACTTCGCCAGTCATACCTGTCCTTCCAACTATTTGAATTACTTCTGCGGGTGTAACGTCATCTCTCATTGGCATTTATAGTTCACCTAAAAAACATCACTCTTGGTATACACCTATTTTCTTTAAATAGGCAACAATCTCTTCAATTATTCGCTTACCCTCTCCTGGATCAATTATACATGCAGATGCTGCTGCAACATCAATTCCAGCTCTCTTACCTAGCTCCTCCTTACTTGGAACAAATATATATGGTACTTTTCTTTCTTTACATAACAGAGGTAGGTGAGCAACTATTTCTGGAGGATCAACATCAAGAGCTATAAATACTAATTTCGCTTGTCCTCTTTCAATTGCTTTTGTAGTTTCATTCGTTCCTCTTTTTACACCTCTTACCTCAAGAGCTAGTCTTAAGGCTTCATAGGCAGCATCTATATATTCTTTTGGTAATTCAAATGTTTCAAATGGAAGCTTACTCATCGCCGCCTCCACCCCCTTAATAAAATGCAACAATACTTATTATTTAAGCTTTTACACTTACTCGTGTGTAAATATCATCTGCGCATATTCTTTGGATAAATTTTCAATTTTAAAGAAGCCTATTCTTTCTAGCTGGACTAGATTTCCAACTTTCTCACTTATAATATTTCCCTCAATATAGCCCTCATAATCTCTTCCAGGATATATGAGTCTAGATTTTATTATTTCTGTTAGTGGTAACCAGTGTATAAACCTTATTTTTCTTTCTTTAGCCCAACTAACGTCATTATTCAGATATTCGGCATATGCTTCATCTGCACTCTTCGTGACTAACTGGAAGTTGCCTAGAGCAATTAGTCTAAAGGTAATACCCTCTTGCATCTTTTCAAAATCTTCAGCGTCTAATAAAACTTTGTAACCTTTATCAAATGGGATGTATAGTTTTCTAACTCCTCTTTCTGGATGCTCGGGATGAAATCTTATAGTGACATTAATTTTATCTGTACTTGGGTAATTGAACTTCAATATTTTTGGCTCTCTCACGCCAAAGTATCTATTTGCAATATCGTCTATTATAGCCCTATTTTCAGCTGCTAATAGTGACCAGTCTATCGTTGTTAATGATGCTTTCAGCCCGCCACGTAGCATCACCTTCTTAATAGCTTCTGGCTGATAACCACGTCTTCTTAAGGCAACTAATGTGGCTAGCCGAGGATCATCAATACCACTGTAGGTGCCCTCTTCTATTCCACGGATAATCTTTGATTTACTCAGTACTCCCCCTGGTATAGCCACCCTACCATGATGTATTGCGATCGGGGGTATCCAACCCATATGCTTGTATATATACTTCTGCTTCTCCTCATTGATTTTATGCTCAGATCCTCTTATCACATGTGTTACACCCATAAAATGATCGTCAATAGCGCATGAGAAATTATAGAGAGGCCATACACGGTATTTGCTCCCAGTTCTTGGATGTGGATACTTCTCTGTATCTATAATTCTTAATGCAGCCCAATCCCTAACAGATGGGTTAGGATGGGTTAGATCAGTTTTTATTCTTAGTACAGCTTCGCCCTCCTCAAACTCACCATTAAGCATCATATCAAATCTTTCAAGATTATTTTCAGGAGTATCCTCACGATGTGGACATGGAGATTTAGCTAGTAGTAATTTTGTAAATTCGTCTTTTTTACATGTACATACATATGCTAATCCATTTTCGAGTAACCTTCTCGCTACATCATAGTACAAATCAAGCCGATCACTCTGATAGTAAACTTCATCTGGTTTTATTCCTAGCCATTCTAGATCTTCAAGTATCAAGTTATAAAACTCTGGTCGTGGCTTCTTAAGTCTCGGATCCGTATCCTCAAAGCGGAGAATAAATTTACCTTGATACTTCTTGGCATATAAATAGGAAAATAAAAGAGGTCTAACAGAACCTAAATGCAGAACAAAATCTGGATTTGGAGCAAACCTAGTGACTACTTTACCAACTTCTGCTCCAGGTAATGGCGGTAGTTCCTCACTCTCCTCTTTCTTTACAGTAACTAAGTTTTTATATTTAGAGAGAAGATTGATCTGCTTATCTAATGGTATATTTTCAACTTCTTTAATGGCGCTATCTATAATTGGCATTAAGTCTTTAATTTTACTTTTGACATCCGGTCTGAGATAGACTAATTTACCGATTACGGAGCCTTTATTAGGTTTTCCACCATATTTACTTGCATTCTCTAAAGCTATTGCAAATATTAGCTCCCTGAGGTCATCGCTCATCATTACTTCTCCCTATATATAATGAAATAGCTTAATTCCTCTAAGTACTGTTTATATTTGTTATCAGGTAAGCCGCGCAGTGCTTTAATCGCTTCCGAAGCTAAGTTTTCCATTATCTTCGTGGCTTCTCTTCTAACATTATATTTGTTCAAAATGTCAATAGCTATTTTAATTTGGTCATCAGTTGCAGACATATTTCCAAATATATTTAGAAAAATTTTCTTCTCTTCCTCACTCATTTTATTCAATGCCATCATCACCAGAATAGTATGTTTACCCATTCTGATATCATTGCCAACAGGTTTCCCTGTAACTTTGGTATCTCCATAAATACCGAGAATATCATCTGCAATTTGGAAAGCGATGCCGATATTTTTACCATATGTCCTCAGCTTATTTATTTTATCTGGCTCATTAGTTCCAAGGATAGCACCTATATACGTTGAGACTTCAATTAGTGATGCAGTTTTATAGTATACCATCCTTAAATAGTCGTCTATAGTTTTAATATATTTCTTTGGCATCAAATCCATGGTTTGCCCATAGCAAATGTTATCCATAGCTTCTGATAATGCCAATATAACATTTATTATCACATCTCTACTAACACCAAGCTCCAAGTATTTCTCGATTAAGTATTTATGTAAATGTGAAAATAGAAAGTCTCCAGCCAATATTGCCATAGGCTCACCATACGTTACATGGGTAGTTGGTACTCCCCTTCTATACTCGTCCTTATCCATTATATCATCATGAATTAACGTGAAGTTATGTAATAGTTCTATAGAAACCGCTGCTGGTAAGCTAACTTTATAAGGTACACCGAATGTTGCTGCTGACAGCATGAGCATAAACGGTCTAATCCTTTTTCCTCCAGCATTTATTAAATGGAAAGCTGCGCTTTTGAGATCCTCAGGGAATATGATTTCTTCTGCAATCTTCTTTATCTCTTCATCAACCATTTTTTTTACGTTTACCCATTCATTTTTCATTGATTGACTTGCCAACTTATTCCCCTCCACTCTATCCATTCTTTTAAGCGACCAACGATAACATACTTCACCTTATGTAAGGACGCGATACTATCAGCACCTGTTAATAACATTGCCATTTTTAGTTGCTCAATAAATATTTCTAGCGTATCTATCACGGAATCTTCACTTTCTAACGCTGCCTTCAAGAAGGGTTTCGCGATCCCGACAAAAGCTGCTCCAAGCGCTATCGCTTTTGCAATATCAATACCACTTCGAATTCCTCCAGATGCTATAACTGGTATATTTGCAACACTTAATACTTCAATTAATGAAGCGGCCGTCGGTATACCCCATTCTCTAAAAGGTTCAGCAATTTTAGACTTAAATTCATCTTTCATGATAAGTTTGTTTCGAATAATCTCTACTGCTGACCAACTCGTTCCACCAGCCCCAGCTACATTTATGGCTGAAACACCAATATCCACCAATACTTTAGCAACTTCACGGGAAATCCCAGCTCCAGTCTCTTTGACGATAATTGGAATATTAAATTCATTTATAACTTTCTCTATTGCTTTGATACATCCTTTAAAATTCACATCTCCCTCAAGCTGAACTACCTCTTGCAGTGGATTGAGATGTATAGCTAATGCGTCGGCATTTACCATTTTAATTACTTTACTAGCCGTAGATATAGGATCGTCTAATAGCTGCTGTACACCGATATTGCCAATTAAATATATATCGCTGCTTACTTCTTTAATAACTTTATATGTATCCGCTAGAGATGGATCCTCTAACGCTGCTCTCTGACTACCACAGGATATCGGTATATTAAATTTAGACGCTCCAATAGCTAAATTTCTGTTTATTCTCTCTGCAATTTTGATACCACCAGTCATCGAGTCAATTAGAATTGGATAATCAAAAACTCTATCAAAAAGTTTTGTTTTGGTGTTAATTTCATTGATAGATAATTCTGGCAATGAATTATGAATAAGAATAATATCCTCAAATAATGTAGTATTCATTTTGTACTCCACATCTTCTGCTAAGACTATTTTAATGTGATCTATTTTACGATTTTTAGTAGGTATCTGATCCTTATACAAATCAGTTACACCTCATAATAGGGCTTTACAACCATTACATCAGCACCATTTTCTTTAAGAGATTGAACAACGTATGGCGTGTCTTCTTCTCTCGCTAATGCGATAATACAGCCCCCACCACCAGCTCCAGTTAACTTTGCACCTAAGGCGCCATTTTCTATAGCAGTATGAATTAAATTATCAATTCTTTTTGTCGATACCCCTATTGAGTAAAGTAATCCATGATTTATCATCATCAGTTTTCCTAGCTCTTCAATTGCACCATTATATTTTAAGATTTTAAATCCCTCCTTGGCAATTACATTACTTATATCAACAAGCTTGTTAAATAAATCTACATATCTACTCTTAATCTTCGCTACATTTGAGACTAACACTCCAGTTTTTCTTCTATCGAGAGTATCAGCAATAATAACTTTGAGATTCTCATTAATTGTGGAATCAAGTATTCTCTTAGATTTTCCATCGTACAATATTATCTTTCTGGTTAGAATCGTGTGTAAATCTATGCCAGACGGATTTCCATGTACTCTCTTCTCAAATTCATTAGCTAAATCATATATCGTCTGAAATGATGGAATGTAGCCGTACTTTAGCATACTAAGTGCCTTTGCGAGCGCTGCTGCCATTGATGCTGAGGACCCTAGACCAGCGGATATTGGAAAATCGAGCTGTATATTTACATTAATTTTTTGAGGTATTTTTAGCTTATCCATGAGAAAACGCGCATATTTAACTATATCTACATCTGAATCTATATCATAAGAAAACATACTACCGTCATAAAACTTAATTGTTAAATTAAATGACTTAGCTAGTGATATATTAACATGTACAAATCTATCAATAGCAAATGATACTGCACAGCTTCCATGCACCACAAAATGTTCTCCAAAGAGGATTATCTTCGCTGGTTCTTTAACGTACATTATATCTCAAAAATTAATTATTAAGAAACAAAAAATTTGAATTAAACGTACACTTCTCTCTATTTTGTTATAATTATTGATGCATATGCTACTACGCTGGATTTATCGCCGGTTACATCACCGCTAGTAGCATACTTAAGTAAAATAGCCTTTTTTGCATTAGATAGCTTAGAGAAGTATAACATTGCGGCAACCGGACCATATCCGCACATCGTTACATCTCTACTATATACTTCCCTAATCATACCTTCTGGATCTAAATCTAAGATACGACGTATTACAAACCCATCCTTTCGCTTTGCCGATTCATGCGATTCATAATGTGTAAAGTCTGTTGAAGCTATAACAACTACCCTCTTGTTAAGCTTATTTACTGCTTGGTAAATAGCATTTCCAATATCCATGGCAGTATTTACATCTTGCATTAACATTGTTATTGCTACTAACTTAAAACTTCTATTAACCTTTGAATAAATATACTGAAGAAACGGAAGTTGTACTTCTATAGAATGTTCATGTCTGTGTGCGGATATATCTGGATCTAAAATAGCACTATTTTTTAGTATCTCATTAACAAGCTCTTCGTCGATTTCCACAGTTCCAAGTGGGGTTTTCCACGCACCAGCGGGATAAATAGAAACCCCACTTCCGATACCAGTATGATTTGGACCAAGTATAACTACCGTATCCGGCAATCCGTCCCTTGCTAAGTGTAGGAAGCCATGCGCTGCTATATGCCCAGAATACATATACCCAGCATGTGGCGATACTAAACCAAGTAGCTCATGTTTACCATTAGTTACAGGGATTGGAAGTTCACCTGGACCAAGTTTAGATTTAAAATTCTCCTCAATTTGATAAATTAATTCCTCAGAAAAAGCTGGATAAAAGTATCCAGCTACTGCAGGTTCCCTAACAGTAAACTTATTCGACATCCTCTGGCAACACCATGAAATCTTCAACTGTTGCTTCTATTACTTCATCCTCTTTTAAAACTCCGCTTTCCCTAAGTATAAGTACAGTTAATGACCAAAATAATGCAGCTATACTTCCTCTACCTTTGTTGTTTCCAGGGATAGCTATATCAATAAATTCACCGTTAGAATTTGTATCCACAAATGAAACAACAGGAACCTTTACTTTAGTTGCTTCGTCAACTGCCTGTTGATCAAAAGTATGATCTAAAACTAGGAGTACAGAGACGTCACGGTAAGAATCTAGTAGGTAATTCGTTAATGTCCCTGGCGGGAATCTACCAGCTATCCCGTGGTATCCAAGTATCTTACTCATCATTTCAATCGCTTTAGCCCCGTACTCCCTGGAGGTATGGATTAATACTTCATTAGGCTCATATCGGGATAAAAATTTAGCAGCAATCTTAAGCTTCTCTAAAGTTTTCGATAAGTCTATGAGATAAAAACCACGTGGATGAATACCATATATAAAGTCTTCACTAAATTTTGTTTTTATACTCCTACCATAGTGCACTTTATATGTTTTTAGGAAATCTTTATCAATTGCTATCTTCTTAATTTCCTCCCCACTTACACTTTTTTCTTCAGCCATAGATATCACCATGAATTAGAAATTAAATGTTAAAGGCCTAACTTTGTTGCCCAGTTCATTTTCGATCCTTAATAATTCATTTAACTTATCTATTCTTTCACCGCCAATAATGCCACATTTAATCATGTCAGCTTTAAATGCGACAGCTACTGAGGCTAAGTGTGGATAAATTGTTTCACCAGACCTATGTGAAACTATAACTTTAAATCCTCCGTTCTTAGCAACTTCAACTGCTTTCTTACTCTTGGTTATATCACCAGCTTGGTTAGGCTTAATTATCACTCCATTTCCAGCTTTTTCACTGACACCAAGTATGAGTCTAGAAGCATTTGTAACGTAAAGGTCATCACCTACTATCATTGTTTTCTTTACACTTTTTGTAATTTCCTTAAAACCGGGGAAGTCTTGTTCATTAAGTGGATCCTCCACATATGAAAGCTTATACTCGTCTATTAGCATCAATACAAAATCAATCTGCTCATTCCTATCCCTTAACGCTTTAGTTCTATTATACACATATAATCCGAGCTCATTATCCCAAAGAGAGGATGCTGCCATGTCAATGCCCAATGCATATTTGACGCCATATTGATCCTTTATTTTATCAATTGCTTCCCATACTATATTGAAAACTTCAGCTTCACTTAGTGTCGTAACCCACGCACCTTCATCATTACGTCCTCCTGTAAAGAACCTGTCTGTACGCATCAAAATCTTTCCAACTTCTCTATGCAATTGTATCATTGTGTAAATTGCTTCTCTTAAGGATTTAGCATTCAGAGGAAATACAAGAACCTCCTGGATATCTATTGATGCCCCATGTGCGTGCTTTCCGCCACCAACAACATTACCAAGCGGTACAGGTAAATAATTTGTATCATCACCACCAAGCCAATAGTATAGTGGAATATTTAGTGATTTAGCAGTAGCTTCTGCGACCGCTAATGAAAGACCTAATGAGATTACGCCTCCTAACCTACTATAATTGCCAGTTCCATCCAAGTTTGATATAAAATTATCAAATTCCTCTTGGGACTCAAATTTAAATCCGATAATTTTCTTTTTAATCTCACTTTTTAGTAATTTTAGTGCTTTACTGACGCCTCCCCTTGGATAAGGTTTTACTTCTAATGTACCAACACTCGCTCCAAATGGTGATGCGTATTTACCTACGCTGCCATCAACATTAGCGATTACTTCTATAGTTTCTTCTCCTCTACTATTAAGTACTACTCTCCCATCAATATCCAATATCGTAGGCATGTTTTAACTTCACCACATCATATAAGATAAATTGATCAATAATATCCACATGAGTTAAAATCATTCTTCTACAACAATATCTTTTCAGTCCCAATTTATCAAGGGCTTCTTTTGGATCCATACCAGCTTTTATATACTCCATAAACTTCCTATATTTGTCACCTATAACGTTACCACATGTGAAACATCTAATCGGAATCATCATATCAAATCATCACCTAAAAGATTACCTATATGAAGTCTGCTTTCTCCTTCTTGGACCAGGGCCACCAAACTTTTTAGGCTCAGTTCTTCTCGGGTCACCAACAAGTAAATGTCTATCAAAAGCTTTATAGATTTTTTCAAGTTTACTGCTTCTCGAAACTCCAACTAATGCCCTAGCTATAGCTATACTTGCAGCCTCCGCTTGACCCATAAATCCACCGCCTCGTACATAAACATCTATGTCATACTTCCTAGCAACATCACCAGCTAGCATGAGGGTCTGTATTACTCTCATCCTCGCTACTTCAGGCTGATAAATCTCAATCGGTATGCCATTAATTTTAACCCTTCCACTTCCCTCTCGAATTAAAGCTCTTGCAATCGCTGTTTTCCTTTTTCCAACAAATACCTTAACTTTACTCATGAAGACCCAACCTCTCCTCAACAGGTATCCAACCAATTAATTTCGCTATTTCAGCTAGCGTCATATATCCATATGGGGACTCCCTATATTTAGCTTCTTTAAATACTATAAAATCTTTATTTCTAAGCTCTGGTGGTACACCTCTATATACTCTTAACCGTCTATATGCCTCCTTACCCTTCGTCTTTTTCCTTGGCAACATCCCTCTAACCATTCTTCTGAAGATACCCTCTGGTGTACGCGGTTTAAATGGCCCGTGTCTTCTAGGATTAACCTTTGACTGTATAGATAATTTTTTCATAAATTCATTTACAATTCTTTTCTTAGACCCTGTAATAATAGCTTTATCAACATTAACAACATAGACTCTATACCCGGATAGTAGTTTTTTAGCTATTATAGATGCTAATCTACCTGCAACCATATTTGTTGCATCAACGACTAATTCATTATTACTAGACAATTATTTTCACCCCACTGCCTTTTGGATTTAATTCGACAAATTCCTTTATCTTATAAATTTTTGATCCAGATTCAATAAGCTTACGATAAGCTTTTTCGGAGTACTTAACTGCTGCTAAGTTTACAGGATGATCAAGTTCACCTGCACCTAAAACCTTTCCTGGAATAATAACCCAATCATTCTCTTGAGTATACCTATTTATTTTTGAAATATTAACTGCTATTCTCCTTCTCCTAGGTCGATCAATAAGTTCAGCTACCCTCTTCCATATTAGTGCATCATTTTCTTTAGCCTTTTTCTTCAAAAAACTAATTAAAAATCTCATGTTTTTATCCTCATACATTTTTTAATCCCTCCAGACTATTAGTAAAATCAGTTAATAATTTTAATAACTCATCAATAGCACATAACACGATATCTAATGAGGAAATTTGACCAACAGATTCAATATATAAAATTGAATTATTCTCGTTAATATCAATATGAATAACATCCTTTTCACAAGCATCCATACAAAGCGCGCATGTAGTACATAGATATTTATCAACAACTTCAAGTTTATTATTAGAAATCTTTAATATGCCCTTCGGACAAGCATTAACACAAGATCCACATAAGTCACATTTTTCATGATCTATTTGTACTACAGGTTCTCCACGAACAACTGCGACGGTTACAGGGGACCATTTAGCATGGTCTCTCCCTCTACCCATTCTGGCAACCATTGTTAATTCAATTTTTTGTCCCTTACTTAACTTTACGATCTCTATATCCGGATATAATGGGTAAACGTCTGGATCATTACTAACAATATCACTCGCCTTAACCACATACTCCTCATCTTTAGCTTCAGCTTTCAGATTAAGGTAAACGGTGCACTGTGGACACTCACCATCACAATCGCATTCATCCCGAGGTTTGTATTTACCTAAAGGCGTTCTTAACGGAATAAGACCTAATCTATGGGCAAGTAGCTGATCGTTCATAACAGAGGTATTCTCGAAGATATATACTTTATCAACGGCTAAGATAGGGACATCAGCAATTGCAGCACGTCTAATAGAATTTATGATATAAACAGGAACACCTTTTATAAGAAGAACTAGATCTTTATCTGACTGTCGAATTAACTCGACACTAATATTACCATCTACACTCATAACACAACCCCTAGCATAGCTTAAATACCTGGGTACATTTTTTGGCTCAACCTATACTACCATACAATAGAATAGAGAGATATATAAAAGTATGCCTAAATGGTTCTAAAGAAATAGTTTAAATAATACTATTTTTGAAACCAGGAAACCAGAAATATACTACAGCCTACGACCTCTCCTACCTCCTGGTCTACGACATCTATCATGTGGTATAGGCGTCACATCTTCTACAAGCCCTATTTTTAGTCCACTTCTTGCTATTGCTCTTATTGCTGCTTGCGCGCCAGGTCCCGGTGTGGGGCTGAACTGTCCTCCCTTCCCTCTTACTTGTAAATGTACACCCGTTATTCCCTTTGCTATCGCTATTTCAGCCGCTTTCTTAGCAGCCATCATAGCTGCATATGGAGACCCTTCATATCTATCTGCCTTTACAAACATACCGCCAGAAGTCATCGCTATCGTCTCTGCACCTGTCAAATCGGTAATATGAACTATTGTATTATTTAATGTACTATATATATGTGCAATTCCCCATAGTTCTCTCTTTTGTCTCCTTCCCTCCTTACTCATAATATCCTCACCTCCATATTGTTATCATTCTTTGATAATAAGTTATTGTTTCCAAATTGGATGATCGGAGTTACTTAACGGACTTCTCGGATTTATTGCTATTTTATCCTCCTCATCCCTCATCACTATTTTATTTGGCTTATTCACAACTCTGTCCCCTATTACTATATGTCCATGTACCACTAATTGCCTTGCTTGATATATTGTTTTTGCTAACCCCTTTTCATAGACAATTGTTTGCAATCTCCTCCTTAGCAAATCTTCTACTGTCAACCTTAATATATCATCTACAGTCGCGTCCTTTTCTAAAATTCCCATTCTATACAACTTATTTACTAGCTGTGATATCACTTGCTTTCTCTTTTCGTCTGGTAACGCGAAACTTGCTCGTGCTACATCCCTTATTTTTCTTAGCTCTGTCGCAAATCTTCTTAATTCTCGCTTATTTTTTAATCCATATTTACCTACTAACCTTAGCTCTTCTTCAAGTAACTTCTTATCCCACGGCTTAAATGGTGATTCATATTTTTTCCTAAATCTTCTTGGTTCACCCATCTTCCTCTACCCCGCTACTTCTTCCTTCTCTTCACTCCTATCGGTGTACTCTTCCTACCAGTTGTCCTCGTTCTTTGTCCTCTTACTTTTAGCCCATAGCTATGTCTATACCCTCTCCAAGAGCCTATGCTTTTCTCAAATTCTATATCCTGTTGCTGAACTAGCGTTAGGTCAGCTCCTAAATAGTGATGATCTTTCCCATCATATCTATCAAACCTTCTATTTAGCAGATATGGTGGAAATATATTCTCAACGTTCTTAATTATCTCTACAAGTCTATTTATCTGCTCATCGGTTAATTGCCCAACTCTCAAATTTGGTGGAATTCTTGCCTTATTTAAGATAGCCATCGCTAACGTAGGTCCTATACCCTTAATTTTTGTTAACTCTTGTCTTATTACATTCGATCCGTCTAAATCTACATCCATTATTCTGATTATTTCCTTGAAATCTGGTTTACTCATATAGCATGTCCACCTACCTTCACTATCAACTATCAAACATTTTAAACTAAATAAGTTCTTATTAAAGTTTTTAAGGATTAAAATCGACTTTGGCGCCGGGAGTGGGATTCGAACCCACGCGGGCTAAAGCACCCACGGGCTCTCCAGGCCCGCCCCTTCTAAGGGGGAAATCCCTAACCTCTCGGGCATCCCGGCACTCTACTTTTCCATATAATGATTATTATTTGTTGCCATAAATTATTTATCTATTTTCGGGTTTATTCTCTTTGGGCCATGAAAAAGTATAAATTTTTAGACTACATGTCTGACGCTTTTATTGAAGCATGGGGAGACAATTTAGAAGAAGCTTTTATTAATGCTGCTAGAGCTTTCTATGATACTATGATTAATGAAGAGAAAATTGAGAGTAAAGAAACTAAAGATGTTGAGATTTCGGGGCATGATTTAGAAGAACTACTTTATAATTGGATTGAGGAACTAATTTATTTATTTGAAGTGGAAGGTTGGTTAACATCTGAATATAATATTAAGATAGAGAGAAAAAATGGTAGCTGGTACCTAAGGGGCAAATTACATGGAGAAAAATATGATAAATCAAAACACGGGTCAAAAACACATATCAAGGCCGTCACTTATCATGAAATGAAAATTCATATATCAAATGATGGAGTAAAACTGAGGTACTTATTGGATTTATAATTTAAAGGAACGTAGAAAAATTAATTTGGGGTTATTTCAGATATGCCCTCTTTTAAACTATAAAAATTCAATTTGGTAAAAAACTAGGTTAATCTTACTTCGATATATACGTCCTCTGGCACTGGAAGCCTTATTAAGTGTTTCATCGCTCTCTCATTTTGTTCGATGTCTATTAGTCGTTTATGTATTCTTAATTCAAATTTATCCCATGTTTCCGACCCTTGTCCACATGGGCTTCTTCTTGTTGGGATTACTATTCTACGTGTTGGTAGATAAACTGGACCTGAATATCTAGCTCCTGTTTTTTCCGCTATTTTCCTAATCTCCTCTACGAATTTATCCAATGATTTATGGTTTGTCCCTAACAATATAATCCGTGTTCTCTTGAAAGTAGGCATAATTTTCTCACACTATACAGCTTTTAGTTTAATCTCAGACTTCTTTGTAATTTCCTTTACAATCCCTGCCGCTATTGTCGTTCCCATGTCCCTTATCGCGAATCTACCAATTTCTGGGAATTGTGAGAACTCTTCCATAGCTACTGGTCTTAAAGGTCTAAATCTTACTAGTGCTGAATCTCCGGTCTTAAGAAAACTTGGGTTCTTCTCCACCACTTCACCAGTTCTTGGGTTAATTTTTGCAATTAACTCTTCAAATCTGACAGCTACCTGAGCTGTATGTATATGCATTACTGGTGTATACCCTACACCTATTGCCGTTGGGTGATAAATTACTATAATTTGTCCTATAAACTCCTCAGCTACTGTAGGTACGTTATCAGTATGTCCAACCATATCACCTCTTCGAATATCTCTCTTTGAAACACCCTTAATGTTAAATCCAATATTGTCTCCGGCTATTGCCTCCTCCATTCTTGTATGATGCATTTCAATTGACTTAACTTCTGATACGTATCCGGGTGGTACGATTGCAATTTTATCTCCAACACGCATTCTGCCAGTTTCTATTCTCCCTACAGGAACTGTTCCTACACCAGTTATTGAGTACACATCTTGAATTGGCAATCTTAGTGGCTTGTCAACAGGCTTTGGCGGCACCTCAAATTGATCAAGCGCTTCATATAGTGTTGGACCATCATACCAAGGCATCCTCTCAGATTTCTTAGCTACGTTATCTCCTAGCCATGCTGAAGTAGGTACAAAGTGTATCTTATCGACTTTAAACCCAATTAACTTTAATAACCTCTTTACCTCCTCCTTAACCTCTTCATATCTCTCCTTACTCCAGTTTACAGTTGGATCATCCATCTTATTTATAGCAACAACTATTTGATCAACACCTAACGTTTTTAGTAAGAAAGCATGTTCTCTAAGCTGGCCACCAGGTGAAATTCCCGCTTCAAACTCACCTTGCTTCGCAGATACGACTAGAACTGCGCAGTCAGCTTCACTCGCTCCTGTAATCATATTTTTAACGAAATCTCTATGTCCAGGAGCATCAATAATCGTAAAATCATACTTTGGTGTCTCGAATCTATAAAATGAAATATCAATTGTTAATCCTCGCTCCCTCTCCTCCTTTAGCTTATCAAGAACCCATGCATACTTGAAAGACTCTTTACCTAGCTTTTTAGCTTCCTCTTCATACTGCTGAATAACTCTGGGATCTATCGCTCCAATATCATAAAGTAGTCTTCCCATTAGTGTAGATTTACCATGATCAACATGGCCTACTACAACTAAATTTAAATGCTCCTTTTCTCTAGGCATACCTTTACACCTCGACCTAAATTAATTCTAAAATTAACTTATTTAAATCTTAAATTAAATAATCTTAAACCTTACTAATAAAGTTAGGTATTACGTAGTGCTATATATTATTAACTAGCTATAGAAAGAATTCTTAAATTTTAGTGTTAGTAGGGTAGGGGTAAATGCGGTATGAAGAAGGCGCTTTTAAATAATTTCGGGCAGAATTATCTAGAAGCTAATGCTATTCTCTCTATTTCTATACGCTTACTGATAGCGTAGCTATTTGGATCACCTTTACTAGCAAGGATTAATTCTCTCGCTAATGCCTCCTCGATAGTTATTTGATTATTTTTAGCAGTCTCCTTAGCCCCTATTACGATATTCTTCAGCGCTACGTCTACGCGTCTTTGAGGAGATACATCTACAGATACGTGATAGATAGCCCCACCATATGCTATTGTTGTTACATCCTCACAGGGTGCCGCTAATTGGATGGCATCTACTAGTACTTGAATTGGGTTTTTACCCGTTTCTAATTCAATTATTCTGAAAGCGGCTTTAACAATGTTTATAGCCTTAGCTTTTTTACCGCCCATTTTACCGGGACGCATCAACTTGTTAACTAATCTCTCGACAATATTTACTTTAGCTTTACCAAATCGTTTGTGCTCATGTCTTCCTCCACTCCACGGCAAGATGATCGGCTTGAGACAAATATAGTCTTTTAAGCCTGGATCCTCAACTACTACATCTGAGAAAGAATATCTACCAAACAATTTTAAGTCTGGTAATTTCTCTCTAGTTTTACGCGTTGACATAGTATTAATACTCACCTCTTCGGTTTCTTAGCCTCACCACGAATTAACTTGTTTAACGGTACTCCATTCACCATAAATACCCTGTACCTAACACCTGGTATATCACCCATAGCTCTACCTTGTGAACCACCGATTCCTTCAATCATAACCTCATCATGTTCATCAACTACATTTAATGCCCCATCTCCAGGTAAAAAAGCAGTTACTATTTTTCCATTCTTAATTAACTGTACTCTAACACATTTTCTCAATGCAGAATTAGGCTGTTTTGACTCAACACCAACTTTTTCTAATACAATTGCTCTCGCCATGGGCGCCCCTTCTAGTGGATCTGTCTTCTCCTTTAACCTAAGCATCCTCCTTCTGTACTTAATATCACTCCATCTAAATTTCTGTCTTTTCATTCTTAACTTTCTTGCTGCAAAAAGACCAACCGGTGCTTTCTTACCCATACATATTTCACCAGTCTATTAGTTGAAGTACACAATAGAATTTAAATCTTTTCCCACTATCTTATTAGCACAGTCTCTAAGTCAAAGTATTTTCGTGCAAGCTCTCTTCCGACTTTAGCTCTGAACCCTCCTCTCCCTATCACAAACCCTTTTCGTCTCGGCTGTACTCTTATCACGGCATATTTCCTATTACCGCCTCTATTATGAAACTCTACCGCCTCGTCCTTTCTAAGCATAAAGAAATTCCTTAAGAATCTCTCTGGATCATTAGCAAATTTTATAATAAAAATATTTTTCCTCAAAGTTCGTGATAGCTCTTTGCAAAGTTCCTTAATAATTTTGTCTACAGATCTCACTTTTCCACGTTGAAATGAAGACAAGTGCCGAGCCTCAGCAATCATTTTTGGAAAATCATTTTCGTCTACTAGGAAGAACACGTTGTTGTCTTCAAGTACACAGTGGACCGGCCTCACTCCAGTTACAGTTTGGAATACAGACATTAAGGCCAATTCATCCGCCGTTAGTTTAATCTCCTTACTCATATTTTTTACTCCTCCTCAATAGGTGCAGATCCGTAATCTAAAATTGCCATTACAGCTACGGAGTGTTTTCTTCCGATAGCTTCACCTAACTGGATGTTTGTCTTTCTACTTCTATATACCTTTACTTTCTTTTTATCAGCTAAGTTAGCTATTTTCTCCAATAAATTAATGGGAATATTCTTCGATATTAAAATCATTTTAATTTGCTTCGGTCTATGATTTAAAACCCATATTACATTATAAAAACCGATTTCTACTTTACCAGTCTTATATATTATCTTAAGTGTAGATTCTATTTTTTCAGGCACTGGTTCAAGGTGTATTTCCTTACTTATTTTTATCCACCTCTTTCATTGTTTTTTACGAGCTATAGATTGTTTGCTTATTTTTATATTTAAGTTTTTTATTTTTGTCTTACTATTCTTTTTCGCTCTAGATTTTTAACTACTTTTATGAATTTTTATGAACCTATACTTCTGACTCGGATGATCCTCGAACCTCCATGTAAACATCAACTAGTCCTGTTCCAATTGGAACTCGAGATCCTACAATTAAGTTTTCAGTTACGCCTTTAAGTTTATCCTCATCACCTCTTAATGCAGCATTCTTAAGCACAGGTACGGTTATTTCAAATGCCGCTCTAGATAGAACACTATCCTTTGTAGAAACAATTCCGTACCTTCCAGTTTGTCTTATTACTCCATCTCTAGTCATCATATCCGCTACTAGCATTAAGTGTCTTATATCTACATCTAGACCTTGCTCATCAAGAGTTTTCTTTAACTCATTAACTATAGCATTTCTAGCAGCTTCTACACCTAACACCTCATATATCTGGAAAATATCATTTGTAGTTGTTCTTGTGTGATCAACTTCTGGACGCTTTAATACATCCTTTAAGTTAGATCCCGCTGTGTATATTACCCACTCATTCCCCTCTTTCTCTACAGTAGCGTGTACTAATCCCTTAACTCCACTTATGAGTCTATTCAAGAATCTATCCCTATACTTCTTTAGCTCTTCAACTGACTTATTAGGTAATCTAATGACCAGAATGTCGTTATCGAGAGAAGCAGAATACTTCTTTGAGAACATCTTTAATAATTTCTCTGGTTTAATATCCTTTTCAGCCAGAATTTCCATATTAAGCTTAAATAGAATTGCTCTATTTACCAAGTCTATAGGCGCTTCGATGACAACATCCTTTAGTCTAGTTTCAATAAGTCTATTTGCAACTTTTTCGGCAAGTTCTTGTTTTTTAGCGTATTCACCAACGAGATAAATAGTCATCGTCGGTGTTGATGGTGATTTACGTGCATCAACAATCTCCATAATTCTCGGTAAACCTATAGTAACATTTCTTTCTCTAACTCCAGCGAAGTGGAATGTTCTTAGAGTCATCTGTGTTCCTGGTTCACCGATGGATTGGGCGGCTACTACACCCATAGCGGCCCCTGGATCAACCGTAGCAGTCTTATAATTGATTACTGCTTGTCGTATCGCCTCCCGCGCAACTTCTTTATTAACTTTCTTCTCTAGCAGTACTTTTCTTAATTCAAAAATTAGTGACTCAGAAACTTCATTCCTTATCTTACTTAATAATTCATCAATGTATTTCTCGTCGGCTCTTTCACCTTTTGGATATAATAAACTTATCGACTCAACAAGTCTTATAACATTTACTGGTTTTCCATGATCACTTCTTGCTGGATCAACGCCGTCTTCACCGTATTTAAACTGAACAATTTTGCCATCAGCTGTTTTTACGGTGAAGTCGTGATCAACCACTAAATGATCAAGAGAGTATACTAATCTCCTATACAAGTATCCGCTCTGCTGTGTTCTTACAGCTGTATCCATAAGCCCTTCTCTACCAGCCATACTGTGGAAGAAAAATTCCGTCGGTGATAATCCAGAGAGGAAATTATTTACAATAAATCCTCTAGCTTGTGCTGACTTACTACCAGGCTTGAAGTGAGGTAATGTTCTATCTCCATAGCCTCTACTGATTCTTTCGCCTCTTATTGTCTGCTGCCCTAGTAATGCGGTCAACTGAGCTACATTCAGTGATGAACCTCTTGCACCACTTATCGTCATAATATAAAGTGGGTTATTTTTATCAAGAGCTTTTAGTGCAAGCTCGCCAGCTCTGTCTCTAGCTTTTGAGAGAACGTTATTTATTTCTCTTTCTAAAGTTTCTTCTACAGTTAGTCCTTTTGTAGCTTCTAATTCACCATACTCGTAGGCCTCGATGAGCTTATTAACATCCTTTAATGCTTTGTTAATCCACCTGTTAATCCTCCTAGTAACGTCTTCAGGCAGCTTTAAGTCATATGCCCCTATTGAGAAACCTCTATGTGCTAAGTATCTATCTAAAATTTTTGATAATTTAGTTATAAACTCGCCTGCAAATTTGTTTCCATACTCTCTTACCAAACGATGAAGAATGCTATCAGCCTTCTCCGCTCCAATTGACGCTACATCTATTATACCTTTAATTAACCTACCCTTCTTAACAATAACTTCAGGCTCTAATTCAGAAGCTGCTGTTAATGAGTATGTGAAGTCTTTAGGTAAGAGTAAACTAAATAAACTTTTACCACTCATATCCCTTAGTGCCCACTTAGGCACATCTTCCATATCCAGTATGGCAAGATAATTAAAGAATTCTTGTTTTGATAATTTTGTATCTTTACATGTTAAAAGGTATGACGAAGTTATACTATCTTTGCCAAAACCTATAATTGGCGCACCATATCTAGGAGATATAATTTGCTTTTCAACTAGCATAAGCATTCTAGCTTCAGCGATGGCTTCTTCATTCTGAAGGGCGTGAAGGTTCATTTCGTCTCCATCGAAGTCAGCATTATACGGTGGACACACAGCTAAGTGGAGCCTAAATGTTCTATATGGTAACACCTTTACAATGTGCGCCATCATTGACATTCTATGCAGCGATGGTTGTCTGTTAAATAACACAACATCACCATCTTTAAGGTGTCTCTCGATAATAAAGCCTGGAGTGATAGAGTCAGCCAACGCTTTCCTATCTTGGACATATGCTAAGTGTATTCTACGTCCATCTGGTCTTATTATGTAATTAGCTCCTGGATGTTTATCTGGGCCATTAATTATATATTGCTTAACTTCCTCCAAGTTATGCTCAGTAACACGCACCTGGACTGTTAGTTCCTTTGCAACTTCTAATGGCACACCGACCTCATTAATCTCTAAATTAGAGTCTGGTGAAATTACTGTTCTAGCAGAAAAGTCTACTCTCTTACCAATTAAATTCATCCGAAAACGGCCTTCTTTGCCAGAAAGTCTTTGAACAAGCGTTCTTAACTTTCTACCACTCCTATGCGCAGCTGCAGGGACACCTGGTAAGTCGTTGTTGAAATATACTGATATATGCCACTGAAGTAGGTTTAGGTCATCCCTTATTATAAGTGCTGGTGACCCACTTTCCTTATTCTCTCTAAGTCTTGTATTAATTTTAACAATATCGGTGAGCTTATGCGTTAGGTCATCCTCACTTCTAATTCCACTTTCTAGCTGTGTGGAGGGTCTTACTGTTAATGGAGGAACTGGTAGAACTTCGATTATTAACCATTCAGGTCTTGCAACTTCTTTATCAAAACCAAGTAATATAAGATCCTCGTCTGGCACTCTCTCAAGGATTTCTCTTATCTCATTTGGATACATATCTTCTAAGACTCCAGCCTCTTTCTCTTTATAAAATGAATATGGCTTTTCAAAGACAACCTTTGGATTTTTAGCACCACAGTATGGACATTCAGGTATCTTTGCTGCTTTACTTACAATACCCTTTACAAATGCGTTGTAAGTATCCTTTCTATATTTTTTATAAAATTCTGCTCGTTTTCTTAGTTCAGCTTTCTTCTCTTTTTCTATCTTAACTCTTCCACAACTATGACAAACAGCTCTTAGCGCATTATATATATCTTCGGCAAATAGTACATGAACAACAGGTTCTGCAAGCTCGATGTGTCCAAAATGTCCGGGGCATCTCATACCAGTGTTATTACATATTGGACATGTTTGTCTAGGTTCTTGTGCACCGAATCTTTTATCCATTACACCTCCTGTTATCGGGACCCCATCATCATCGTAGGTCTCGGGATTGGTGACCTCAACAACAGACATTTTTCTAATTATTTGAGGTGAAAGAATACCAAACTTTATGGACTCAATAGTGTATTTGGATATATCCCTACTATATCGTGCTGCTTCACTATATGTCAGGTTTATGTCACCTCCTTAACCTTAATACGCGGATAAATAAGCAAACTTTTCAGCTCATCAAGTAATAACTTGAACGCATATGCTACCGTTATAGGAACTAATGGTGCATCTTCACCATGTATTGGACAAACATATTTTTTAATTCTTGAGTTGTAGTAACCTTCTAATCCACATTCCTTACATATAAGTATCGTGGTTTTATCTGAGGATTCTAATAACCTTTCTTTAATAACAGCTGATGCACCATAAGCCACAAAAGTATCTTTCTCCATATCTCCGATTCTTAATCCACCACCTCTAGATCTACCTTCAGTTGGCTGTCTGGTTAATAATGTAACAGATCCCCTAGCTCTTGCATGTATCTTATCAGCAACCATGTGGTGTAACTTTTGATAGTAGACTATCCCTATAAATATATGTGCTTTAAACCTCCTACCAGTCTTTCCGTCATACATAACCTCGGTACCCATAGGTTCGAATCCCAGTTGTCCGAGCATTTCAGCTAGTTCATCATAATTAAAGGATACGAATGACGTACCATCTACAAAACGGCCTGCTAACGCTCCATATTTACCTGCAATACTCTCTAGGAACTGTCCAACTGTCATTCTAGATGGAAATGCATGTGGATTAATGATCAAATCTGGAACAATTCCATCAGCTGTGTATGGCATATCTTCTGGAGACGCTAATAGTCCTATAACACCTTTTTGTCCATGACGTGAGGCTAACTTATCACCTAACTCTGGTATTCTGTCTTCACGTGCCTTAACATAAATAAGTAACTCCCCCTCTTTACCTACAGTTAATACGATTCTATCGATATATGCACCAAATTGCTCGAGCACTACAGAGGAATCTCTTCTCTTTAATGGCCCAAGTGTAATCCTTCTAAACTCCTCCATAAATCTTGGTGGACTAGTTCTACCTACTATTACTTCATTTTTCCGTACTTTTGCTCCAATTCTTGCAAGGCCATCTTCATCTAAATGTCTGTACATATGCTCTCCAGCATAATTCTTGACATCTGGCGTTGGGATTCCTAACTTATCTTCTAAGCCACCAGCATATCTCCTAATTTCTGCAGTATATGTTCTGAAGAACAGTGATCTAAGCATTCCTCTATCAACAGCAGCCTTGTTAATTATGACAGCGTCCTCCATATTATAACTCTCGTAAGATAAGACGGCGACAACGAGGTTTTGTCCGATCGGTCGATCATTTATACCTAAGAGATCAGTTGCTCTCGTTTGGACAATTGGTATTTGTGGGTAGATTAGTAAGTGCCCTCTTGAATCCGTCCTATACTTCTCATTTGTATATGGAACACCTAATGCTTGTTTAGCCATAGCAGCTTCATATGAATTCCTTGGAGATTGGTTATGCTCAGCAAATGGAATAATACTTGCAGTAACACCTAGGAAGATATATGGAGCTAATTCTAGATGTGTATGCTCGGGTGTTAATTCCTTAGGATCAAATGCTATATATGTATTAAACTCCTCTAAAGCATCGATAAGCTCGATAACACCTTTTCTTACAAGCTGCATGAAAGTTAATACCCCTTCCTCCACCATCTTTATATGTTCCTTAGTTAACAGTGGTTTTCCATTCTTAACAACTATTAATGGACGGATCACCCTGGCTCCGCTCGATTCAATATAAATCTCAGTCTGTATTTTTGGATCATCTTCATGTAATATCGCAATACCCAAATCAGGTGGGATATTTGTTACTTCACTATTTCTACGCATTTCCCTAAGCTTTTCCACAAACTTTTTCGGATTTTCTACATAACCTATCAGATCACCATTTAGGAATATCTTAGCTCCCTTCTCTCTAATTTCATCACTAGCTTCCTCAATATCTATTAATCCCATATCCTTAATTCTTTCTAAAATTAATTCGGCGGGATATTCACGAGATACCATAGCTGAAAGAGCTAAATTCTTAACCAATCCTATGTTCTGCCCTTCTGGACTTTCGACTGGACATATTCTACCTAGGTGAGAAGCATGAAGCTCTCTGGCCTCAAACTGCGGTCGAGTCCTACTTAATGGAGATTGTACCCTCCTTAGATGACTTAACGTAGATAAGAAGTTTGTTCTATCTAAAATTTGCGTTACACCAGTTGTTCTCTGGCTCCATGTTCCTGTAGCCATCGCACTATTAATTCTATTGGTAACCTTACTCGGTCTGGCAAGAGCTTGTAAGCTAACCTTGATTCCTCCTTCTGCTAAATATCTCTCAACTTGATACCTTAAATCTTTCATAAATTGTTTAAGTGATTTTGCAAGTATCTGTGACAATAGAGGACCTGCTAATCTAAGCCTCTTATTTGCATAGTGATCTCTATCATCGGGTTTTCTCCATCCTAAATATAGCTCCACAGCTCTTCTAACCATTTCGGCAAGTAAGTATCCTTTCTTACGCCTATACTCAGGGCCTATGCCCACATGTGGAAACAAATATTTATCCATAATAATGACGACTTTTCTGAACCTCTGCTCTCTAGTTTGACCATATGCAGCTCTATTACCAATATAGGTAATAGCCTCCTTCGATGTTTGAATTTGAGCCCACTTCATGAGCGAAGGAGCAATTACTTCAAGAATTTCTTCCCTAGTAGATACTGCTTTTGCAATATCCTCCTCTCTTTCAAATCCTAAGGCTTTCATAAGAAGTGAGAATGGAATTGGCACTCTGATAAATGGCACAGTAACCACAATTTCATTCCGCTTTAACATAACGACTACTTGCGTTCTCAACGAGCCTCTAACAGATAATATCTTAGCAGTATAAATCTTAGTGGTACCAGATTTCTCAATTTTTGTCAATATGCTATTTGAAGCTAGATCCTCTAGAGCTACAATACATCTTTCTGAACCATTTATTATAAAGTACCCTCCTGGATCGTCCGGGTCTTCACCTAGCTCGATTAATTCTTCCCTAGATCTTCCATAGAGTCTACATACTTTTGATTTTAACATTACAGGAATTCTACCAAGTTCTATTTCCTCCTTAATATATTCTTTCTGTCCATTCCTATATCTAACAAATACCGCCTTTATAGTTGCAGCATAGGTTAATCCTCTTAATCTACAAACTGCCGGGGTAACTTTAATAATATTTCCATAAAAGTCACTTACTTCGGGATCTGTTATTTTAACATCTTCAATTTCATATCTAATTTCTCCATATGGTGTTTGAATTGTAAAGCCTTTTTGCTCCTCTATTACTTCTCTAATTCCTACCTCAATAAAGTGATTATATGAGTCTATATGTTGTCTAGCTAAACCTAATTCCTTAATCATAGACTTTACTACTGGCCACGTATCGTATGGTAATTTCCTAGATACCATATATTTATTTACATCAATTCTCCTCATCTTCTCACCACCAATCGATAATAAACAACTTCATGTCCAGTTTTACTCTTCCTTATAATCTTAATTACATCACCTGGCTTAGCACCTATTGCCTGCACCACAGGATCTTTAGCTAAAATATATGGTAGATTAAATGGATTTCCCCCTGCATATTTTTCAATTACCATTTTTTTCTCTTCTTCTGAGCAGATAATATGTTTTGGGACTAGGTAATGGTTTAAAATTGATTTTTTCTTCTCCACGTTTCTATTGACCCCCAGAACCATATTATACACTACATAACACTAATTTAAATTTTTACTTGAGTAGGAGTTTAGCAATAATTCTTAAATACTATATTATTTATATATTACTGTATACCATATATAATAAAATCAAGATATTAAGAAAGATTAGTTTCAACAGTCGCTTTTGTTTTATTGCAAATATATTAAGATAGACATAACTTGTATTATTTAGTTGGTGGATTATTATGGCCATAGGACCTGGTGCTACTGCAGTAGGCCTCAAGACTAGTGATGCCGTTATACTCGCTGCTGAGAAAAGGATGACTTATGGCGGTTTTGTTGTTACAAAACATGTAAAAAAAGTCTTTAAAATTACTAATAATGTAGGTGTTGCTGCTGCTGGTCTTATCTCCGATATGCAAGAATTATTTAGAGTAGTTTCTTATCTTATAAGATTACGTGAAATAGAAACTGGAAAAATTTCAAGTGTAAAAAGTATTGCTAAATTAACATCTAACCTAATGTATAATAGGAAGTTATTCCCATATTATACTCAAGTTATAATTGGCGGCGTTATTGATAAACCAGAGCTATACTCTTTAGATCCATTAGGGTCATTAATAGAAGATGATTATATAGTTATAGGTAGCGGCGCCGAAATAGCGATCGGAATTATAGAATCAAGATATAATCGTACTCTATCAATTGATCAAGCTAGAGATTTGGTAATTACTTCAATTAAAACTGCAATAGGGAGAGATGCACTTAGTGGAGATGGCATAGATATGCTTATTATCACTAGTAGTGGCATTAAAGAGGAAACTATGGTGTTTTAAATGAGTCACATATCTACAGAAATCGAGAATTTTATTAATTATGTAAATGAGAGATTTATCGTACTTGACGAGAAGCGTGAAATCGTTATAAGGCTTAATAGAGAGATGCTTAAAACTGCTGTTGAAGCAATAGACTTAATTAATAAGGGTGAAATTGAGAGAGTACCATCTCTGATAAACCGTTGCGAAAAAATATTAGAAAAAATTAGCGAGATAATTGAGAAATATGAATATCAAGACAAAATTTACCTGTTAAAAATCGTAGGAGAAAGTTTAAGGGAGTATGTAGAAGCTACTTTACTATATAGTTTCATTACTAATGGAGAAATTAAATTTAACTTTCAAAGAATATCACATCTTGGAATAACACCTATATTAGAAGGTATTTTTGACTTTATAGGTGAGATAAGAAGATATTTCCTGAGATTGTTAATCGATAATGAGATTAAAAAAGCAAAATTTGTTCTAGACTTTATAAATTACATATACAATTGTTTGTCTAAACTTAAGATACGAAATTATTACATACCATCTTACAAGAAAAGACTGGATATTTTAAGAGCACAGTTAGATAAATGTTTAGAGGATTATAATTTTGCATTAGGCCGTGTGAGATTATGAAAAGAAGGTTAATTCTTTCATATTTAATTGACCTATTGAAACTTGGCGCTGGAGATGACTACATCAGAGCTCCCACGGTATACATATCACATATATTTGGGTTATCTCAACAATCAACATCTAGGATATTAGGAGAACTTGCAGATTTAGGATATATTTACAGGGAGAATAGAGATGGGGTTATATGGGTTAAGTTAACAGATAAAGCTCTTAGTGAATTAAATGAATATTTTAATTATATTGAAGGCGCCAAGAAGTATCCTGGTAAATTTATCTTTGAAGGTATCGTAGTAAGTGGATTGGGTGAAGGAGCATACTACATGTCTAGAGCTGGATACAAGAGACAGTTTTTAAAGTATTTAGGATATATTCCGTATCCAGGTACCTTAAATATAAAACTAGAGGATCCATATATGATTAACCAAAATAAGATTTTACGAATGATTAAAGGAATTAAGGTTAGTGGTTTTAAAGGTCAAAGAAGGACATTTGGAGATGTATACTTGTATCCGGCAAAAATTATGGATAAAGTTGATGGAGCAGTTATTTATGCTGAAAGAAGCATATACGGACCGGATATTTTGGAGGTAATTTCCAGGTATAATCTGAGGGAAACACTTGGGCTTAGTAATGGAGATAAAGTGAGAGTTATTGTTACATTACCTTTGAGACAAAATGAGACTAAATAGTAGTCATTATACAACCATTTTTCGTATTTTATCTAAGAAAAGGGAGGTTTTTCTCTTCTCAACATAAATATTTAGTTTTACGATTGATTGTTTAGAAATACGGTTTTCTAAACTAGGCGGTAAACTTTGGTCGTATCCTAAAAATATAATATCTGGATCAACACGAAGAACAGGCTCCATAAAATCTTCCTCACTACCTAGAATAGCAAGATCAACATATTTTATACTTGAAACTAGCCTAAGTCTATCATTTTCGTCCATAACAACATCTCTACCCTTAAATTTCCTAACAGTTTTGTTTCTAGCAATAACTACTACTAATACATCAACTTTCTCTTTTGCTACTTTTAATGTTTCAATATGACCTACATGAAGAATGTCAAAAACGCCGCCTATTAACCCGACCCTAATCAGTTTTCTACCCTTATCCGTCATTCTTAGATCCTCGGTAATTAGCTTCTCCTTAATCATTTTCTGCAGAAGCTGCATAATCACCTCTTTATCAAGCATAGTATCATTATGTAGTTCATTAATATTTGGCCCTCTGTTTAGTAGGATATTATAACGAAATATTAATGATAAGAGATGTTTAATAACCTTCTTATTCAATCCTTTCCAGCACCTCCATAATATACTCATGTTCTGTGAAATGAAGCTTCGCAGGGATGATCAAAACAGCTGGTCCCTGGACGTCAATTATTTTATGATAATCGTTCCACTTAAATAATATCTTTCTCTCACCTTCCTCTCCTAACTTTGATATTGCAATAACATAAGTATCATCACAAATCTCATTAATTTTAAGCCGCTTCCTAAATTCATCAAGTATACTCATACCTTCATATGGAGTCATGATATAATTTTCCTCAAAATTGTATTCTAACAGTAGTAGTGTATGTAAATTTCTTTTCATGTTTTCTACTAATACGCGGAGAGCTCTAGTAGGTGGTGCTACCGAAGATCTCATTACAGTAGCTATAGGTCCGAATTTATATACGTGCAGTCCACTCTCACCAATCGCTGCAGATAAAATTGATGCAGCATGCACCACTTTTACCTTAAATCCCCTGCTAGTCAGCTCTTTAATTAAGTACTGATGAGTGGTTGCTATTAACGGATCACCTGGTGTAAGTAAAGCTACATGTTCGTCCTTGCTTCGTATATTAGATAAATGATGTAAAAATCTATCTATATCCTCGATATCTACTCTATTTAAATAAATAACTTCTTTTCCCTCTTCTCTAAGCTGTATCTCAAGTTCCCTAAAATCAAATGGACTTGTATACCTTTCTATAAAGATCTTATTTACCCTTTCAATAATTTTGTAACCTTCTAAAGGTATGGAAACCCAGCTTCCCAATCCTAGACCGATTATGTAAATCATACCAAAAAGTTAATGAGCTACGTAAATAACAAATTTGAGACAAACATCGTTAATACCACGTAACATATATAAAGAGAACTCTAATAAACACTATAGTGGCTAGAATTATATTTGGAGGATGGGCCCGTAGCTCAGTCAGGCAGAGCAGGTGATGGATAGAAATCACCGCTGAGACCGGGCTTTTAACTCCCCATTTGTAGGGTTAAAAGCGTTGACCCATAGTGGGATGAAAGAAACCCGGGGGTCGCGGGTTCAAATCCCGCCGGGCCCGCCATTATTTTATTTAAAAATAATTTATTTTAAAATAATAGAATAAAAAATGAATTTTTTTACTGAACCACTGATATTAAGAGCACACTTTACTCATGATAATTTCTGTGTAGCTATTATACCAAAAAATAACCTTCTATAGATGATCTAACAATAATAGTAAATGGTAATTATTCCTTTGCAGCCATTACTATCACATGGTTCTTTAAAGAAGAGGGCTCATAACTTAATTTTTTCAAGAAGGAAGAAATATAAAGAGGAAATGGATAAAAGAATTGGATGAATCCGTGGGAAAAAATACAAGGTCCTGGAACTTTAAAGAGCATAGAGGAAGAGGCGTTTAGTAAGGCATCCAGTGAAGCAAAGAAAATTCCCTATTCCAAGAGTGAGATCTACACTGCTAAACGGCGGGAATCCAGGAGAATCAGCACATTACACAGGGTTCTAGTTAAGCATCTTAAAAGATGCTATCAAATTGGCAGGATATACTTAAAAGCGCATAAATTCTATAGAGAAATTATATCGTTATATTATCCTGAAGAAGCGATTATCGAAAATACTAGAAGAGTTCGTGGTTTAATTAAAGTTTTAGATGAGTTGAAAAAGGAATTTCTGCATAAAATTGAATTGTCAAATGATCCTAGAGATATGTCAAGGATAAGAAAAGAGGCATTGGGCAGGATGATATCAGTAATTAAGCGAAGATCCGACTTAATACAATTTTTTGCTAAGATACTGATATTTGCCAAAAAGCTACCATCAATTAATGATGAAACGCCTCTCATTGTTGTAGCCGGACCGCCTAATGTTGGAAAATCATCATTAGTTAGACTTATAAGTACGGCTAAGCCAGAAGTAGCTGAATATCCATTTACAACTAAAATGATTTCCCTCGGTCACTTCTATATAGATGATATTACTGTACAAATCATGGATACTCCAGGTTTGTTAGACAGACCTATGGAAGAAAGGAATGAAATAGAAAAACAAGCAATATTAGCCTTAAAATATGTCTCTAATTTAGTTATCTTTATGTTTGACCCAAGTCCAAATAGATATTACCCAATTGAGAGGCAAAAGAGGATACTTGAGGATATCATGCGAAATTTTAGAGGAATCTTTGTTATTAGGGTTGTTAATAAAATAGACATATCTGATATAAATATAGATAACTATTTTGAGAATGATGTTCTTAGGATCTCTGTCTTGACCGGTGAGGGAATTGATAAATTAAAGACAAAAATTGAGGAGTATATAAAAACGTGGCTCAAGCGTAGAATACTAGATTAAATATAATTGCTATAAGTCTTTACCCTATCATCACGTCTACACGCGACTCTCCTTGAATTACTTGAAAATTAATACCTAATATAGTCTTTGCTACATACAGAGCGGATTCCATATGTTTAGTTAGTATTGGTGCTGAAAAATTGCCCCCACCTGCCAAGAAAATATAGGGTATAACCATATCTCCCATAAATCTATCAAGAGCTGCTGTTGAGTTGTACCACTCTAGGTACCTTTGGTAGGCGTCCCAACCTACACTCTCTGCAGGCTTACCTTTCTCACCAATCGAGTCTCCACCACATCTAATGCTATTCTCCATCTCAGAGTATATCACTATACTTGTTCCCTTTCCGAATGCTTTATCTGGACCATTGACCTCAACTAGATACTCAGTAGAACCTATACTTAGTTGCTCTAATTTGAATTTGACTGCTTCGATTTGCCTACTAGCAATATGAGAGGGTAAATTGGAACACACGCTAATAACTTTAGTAGCGATGATAGATGCTCTTGTAAAGTCCACTTTTTTAAACTTACCTTCTGCACCATCCACCACTAATTTTACTCTTCCGCCACCTCGTGGATAATACCCACGTTTTATAAGCTCTATCCTTCCCTTAACTCCAAATTTTGAAAGATTCCACATGAAAACATGTCGGAAATAGTCGATAGTTGGGCTCCATTTTACATCAGTACCACCGACTAAAGTAACTTCAAATCGGCCTTTACCACATGAAAGCACGGGTAGTAGTGTTTGCATAACAAGAGTAACACTCCCAGCCGTACCAACGTCGTAATAGTATCTACCAGCCTTGGGATAATCATATTTAAGAACTACTTCTTTTGAACCTATTTTTAAGCCGCTTACGTCACCTCCGCATATTTCGTGGAGTAGCTTTAAACCACCTAAATGCTGTGGTCTTAATCCTGGATTTGGACGATTAGCTCGTATATTAATTACCTTAACTTTTTCTCCAGCAGCTGCTGCTAATGAAGCAGCATATCTTAGTATTTGACCTCCACCTTCTCCATATGACCCGTCTATTATGATCACGACAACTTACCGTATCCTAACAATCTTCCTCCTACCCATAATCTCCCAGTATTCAACAGTTACTCCAGGCTCAAGCTTATTCCTCAGGTCCTCTTCATCCGGCAATACTGCTTCAAAAACCTCATATGTTTCTAAATCCATGAGCTGAACTGTATCAGATACTGCTATAACTTGAGCAGTTTTCTTATTAACAATAGGCATCTCAACCATAGTATCAACTGGCCCTACGATACTTCTTTTAACACCATCAAAAACACCGACAGCGACTACTCTGGCCTTCGCTGATCCATGCTTACCAGGCTTGCTCTTATCTATTGATACAACTTTACATGGCTCGTCATCTATAATTACCAAAGACCCAGGTTTTAATGATCCGAGCTCAACAGGTTTACTGCTCATATTCCTCTTCCTCCTACCAATAATATTAAGTTCAGATATAATAGAATTAAATTAGTAGTTATAATATGTTTTAGGAGATTTATTTATGTGCTGATACTTGAGTTTTTGTGATGAAAAGTGCCGGTATAGTTGTAGCTAGAAAAGTCGAGGGCGCTATTAAAATCGCTTCGCATATTATTAAACTTCTAAATGAAAATGGTTTAGATATACTCCTGTATCCTCCCATTTTTGATAATGTACCTACAGTAGATAGAATTGAGGCCCTTAATGTTGATTTCGTAATATCGATCGGTGGTGATGGGACAGTATTAAGAACCCTTCTATTCCTTCCAAATAAAAACATACCAGTATTAGGAATAGGCATGGGAGAAAGAAACTTTTTATCAATAGCTGATCCTTCTAATTATCCTGCTATACTCGAAAAGGTATTGCAGGGAAATTATAAGATTTGCGAGGAAATGAGACTTGAAGTTGAAATTGAGGGAGAAAAGCAAAATTACCCACCGGTTTTAAATGAAGTATTATTTGGATCCAGAATTACTGGAAAAACATGTGAAATACACGTTGGTATTACTGATAAAGAGGAAAGGCACCTTTGGCACTGTAAGGCTGATGGAATTATAGTATCGACACCTATCGGTTCTACAGCATATGCATACGCGGCTGGTGGACCAGTCATTGATACAGAATTAGAAGGATTATTAATTGTTCCTCTCGTGCCAGTTTACAGAAGACCGGTTATGGTTCTAAACCCAAATAGGAAGATTGTCTTATGGGCTGGAACAACGAGAAGCCCTCCGCTTTTAGTTCTTGATGGACAAATAAGAGTAGAGGTAGACTACTTACAAAGAGTATACATTAAAAAATCACAAACTCCTGCGAGATTTATTGTGGTTGATGATGATATAAGTTTGAGTAGGCTGATAAAGATATCTAGGCAGTAAAAAGTAACATAATTTTTATATATCCATTCTATCTATAACTAGGTACTAAAACTATAATGTAATAATCTGATATATTTAATCTGAGCAGTAATGCTATCCTTAATACTGTATTCTAAATGCTGATTAAATATTAAATAATAGAAATCAGTGCAATTTATTTTACGTGAAGTTGCAATGGTGGGCAACACTCTATATGTACTTGACACAACAGCGTTGATATATTATAAGCATTTTCAAGGCGAAAACGTAACGACAAATTCTGTGTTATGCGAAGTTAAAGATCAATATGAGGAGATGATTGTCGGTGCTTTGGTGAGTGGTGGAGTCATCAAAATTCTTTCACCTCCAGATGAGTATATTAAAAGAGCAAGTGATATAGCCCAGAAAACTGGAGATTTACCTGTATTATCGGACACGGATATAGATATAATAGCATTAGCTTTACATCTTAGAGACAAGGGTAAGGAGGTAGTAGTTGTTACAGATGACTACGCAATTCAAAACATACTAAAAAGGTTAGGAATTAAGTACTATTCACTGACTAGGAAAATTAGGTATGTAGCTAAATGGAAATTAGTGTGTTCTAAGTGTGGTAAGGAATACCCGATATCTGCTGGTAAAAAAATAAAGGAATGCATTATATGTGGAGGGGAAATAATTAGGAAAAGAATACATTAATACTTTAATTAATCTGTGTCTCTATTGTTCATAGATGAGTTAAATTATCTTCAGATATAGTTATCTATTTGGTATGTCAAAAATCTTTAAAGATATTAATAAACTTTTACCCAAGTATGTACCTGAGAGAATACCACATAGAGAAGCAGAATTTAATAATCTATTAAACATATTTAAACCAGTACTTGATGATCTAGAAAGTTACACTCATGCATTTATTATTGGTAGTTCAGGCGTAGGTAAAACAATGCTAGCAAGATACTTTGAACGACATTTACTAAGAGATAAGAAATACAGAGAAAAAGTATATATTATATATACCAATTATAGAGTAGAGAAGAAACCAGGAAACTTGATTAGGAAACTTACTTCAATAACAATACCATCTATGCCTCCCCGAGGATTTTCAATTGAGGAGATGTTTATAGCAGCCTTGAATGCAGCTGAAAAGGAAGATAAGAGAATACTGATGATTATCGACGACTCTGACTCACTATTTCGAAGAGACAAGGAATTTATTTATATGATAAGTAGAGTGGATGAAATTTCACAAACACAGAATATATTGTCGCTACTATTTATTCTGCATAGCGAGGAGCCGCTATTAAACCTAGACCCATGGACAGCTGGGACTTTAAAAAGGAATATAATTAGATTGAGCGAGTACACATATAATGAACTTATTGATATTTTGCTAGCTAGAGTTGAAGAAGCATTTGTTGAAGGATCTATACCTTTCGAAACCGTCGAAACTTGTGCAGACATCTCTTCAACATATAACTTTAATGCAAGATATGCAATTGAGCTTCTTTTAAATGGTGGTAAAATAGCTGAGTACTATGGGAGTTCCGAAGTGAAGCCTGAGCATATTAGGTTAGCTAGAGACAAAGTTCCGCCATCATTCTCAGTTGAAGATTTACGTCATCTTTCGATTCATGAGAAATTAATTTTATATAGCTTATCTAAGTTACTACTATATTCGAATAAAGCATTTGTATCTACTGGTGAATTGGAGGAGGAATATCAAGCAATATGTAATGAGATTGGTATAACTCCAATTAGTCATACATGGTTTTGGAATGAAATAAAAACTCTATCATATTTTGGGTTTATTTCGAGAAGAGACTCTGGGAAGGGATATAGAGGAAGGACAACATTGATTGGTTTACCGTCATTTTCAGCAAAGTTCCTTGAGGATATTCTAGGAAGGGAGGTATATAGAAGAAAATGAAAATCGAATTACACGATGTTTTTTGCTCAAGAGGGATGACAAAAGTTTTACACAAAATAGTATTATGTAAAGAGATAAATATAACTCAACTAACTAGAGAAACTGGATTGAATCATATACAAACAAAAAAGTATCTAAAGATACTTGTAAGTTTAGGTTTGGTAGAGGAAAAAAGGTTCGGAAGAATTAGAATATTTAGGTGCAAGATGAATAATAAGTATATGAAATTGTTGAGTGATTTTATAGAAGCTTGGGAGAGAATTTCCAATTAAACGCCAAATTAAATACTCAGTTAATATCGTAATTCAATACCTTGCATTCTGTATAATGTAGATCTCAGTTATAGGTCTTTTTATAGTAAAATTATTACTTACTTTTAGATACTTTAAGTTAAGCAGGTTACCTCTCTACTTAGCGTTGGGAGTTACTTAGTTACTTAATATCAAGATTAGTTTTCTGTATCTCTGAGTATTTCCTCCATGCATCACTCTGATTTAGACATGTTTTACATATACACGCCTCTAAGTCTTTTCTACAGTTTATACTATATTCACATGTCTCACAATGTACATCCTTTCCACAAATAACACAGGGAATATAAGGTATAAGCATCACGTTAAATCTTTCAATTAAAGCATTTACTTTAGGGATAGCGTCATAGCTTGTTATTACGAAACCCTCCCCCCTCCTATATTCAATACCCTTAATCTTAACAATAGCTTTGAATAAGGTACTACCAAGTCTGATCCTGAACTGAAAAGGCCTTCCAGGAAAAACTTTAATAACATTTATTCTACTTGACATCACTATACTAAAATTATGCAACATCCTGTTATAATTTTTAAGTTAACTATTTTTTAAGATTAGGTCAGTCGTTGATATTAGCCAAACATGCGGTCGCACCACTCTCTAAAATCTCTCCACATATCCCCTATAAGTAACTTATAAGAATATGGCAGTATTTCTGTTATGAACTTTCGTTTTGATACATGGAAATACCTCGGTATTAAGTTGTATATTTCATCTCTTTGTTCTCTCACTTTCCTATTTTTAACAAATAAATAGAATCGATATTCGGGAAACTTTTCTTCGTATGTGACATACCTCTTTAGCCGATATATATAGCTTGGTAGTAAATTAAAGAGATATCTTAGGAGACCCCATTTTCTTTCTCTGTTAATTCTACTCCATAAGATATCAATATCGGAGAGCTCCTTGAGGAAATCGGCAATGTATTTAATGTCCATTCCACTTCTAGAGACTAAGTCCCATAATATCTGGATTAGATCCTCAAGATGAGTGATATTTGACTGAATCAAACTTACAACTTCATCGTAAGTTTTTGCTTCAAAAAGTCTTTTCATGAATACTTCAAATGGTAGGTTTTCTAACGTTGTACCTACAGCCTCAATTGAAATTCCTATAGCAACTGATTGAAGCATATTTATAGCTGCCCTCGCATCGCCTTTACACTTTAACACAATTTCCCTTAACTTTTCATCCTTAATATCTAAGTTCTCTAGGTACACGATTTTTCTTAGTAACAATTCAATTTGTCTTGGTGATAAAGGTTTGAACTCTATTACGTAGAAGTTTTTTAGTAGCTCTTTATAGCGTTTAGGATCTACGATATTAGCTGCTAATACTGTAAGAACACCACTTGATTTTGCGATTTTAATTACTGTTTCTATAGCACCCTTATCAGCTTTAGGATCTAAACCGTCTACTTCATCAAGAAATATTAACGGCTCCTTTTTGTGCATACCCATAAAGAAGGAATCCAAGGAAACTGACCTAGAAATGTGACCTAATCGTTCTTCCAACGCTTTTTGAGACCTATAGTCACTAGCGTTAGTTTCTATTACATTATAGCCAAAGGTATTAGCAAATGCGTGAACCCAACTCGTTTTTCCAATACCAGGAGGACCTACCAGCAGTATTCCTAGCTCCTCAACTTCCTTCTTCTTCCACCGCTTAACCCACTCGATAAACTTCTTCTTAGCATCCTCATTTCCAATAACTTCATCCACAGTTTTAGGCCTATAACGTTCTACCCACTGCATGGTATACTACCCACGTCCAATTGCTGACATTATAGATGCAAGCATCGCTGTTAACTGTATTTCTTCAAACGCGCCGTTTATTAATCGATACTCATATTCCGCTAGAATCTTAGCTACTTCTGGCGTGAGAAGTCTACTCTCAATCAATCCATTCATAATTAATCTAATTATCTCTTGACCATCTAAACCACTACCAGACTTAAAGTCGAACAAGAGATGCCTAGCTTTGTAGAAGTCACCAGCCTTAATATATTCAATAAGCTCTCTAATTACCTTAGGCGTAACTTTACCAACAAGCTCTTCAACATGAAGAGCCTTTATAACACCACCACCCACACCAGCTGCAGATTGGAGAAGATTAATTGCTCTCCGTAAGTCTCCTTTTGTGTAATCATAAATTAGCTCAAGAACTCCTTCCTCATATTTTACACCTTCATTTTGACAAATCCTCTCTAGATACTTTATTACATCTTCCTTAGGTATTCCCCGAAACCTAAAAATTGCACATCTACTTTGGATCGGTGATATTATCCTTGTCAAGTAATTACATATTAAAATGAAACGGGCAACCCTCGAGTTAATCTCCATAATTCTTCTTAATGCTGTTTGCGCTTCAGAAGTCATCATATCTGCTTCATCAAGAATAATTAATTTAAATGGAATTTCTTCAGTTGGCGTAAAATACTGGCTAAAAATTTTAACTCTTTCTCTTATTACATTTATTCCTCTCTCATCAGATGCATTTAATTCTAATGTATATTCACGCCAAGCTTCACCATAAAGATGTCTAGCTATAATAAGGGCGGTAGTGGTTTTACCAGTCCCCGGAGGCCCTGCAAACAGCAAATGAGGCATCTCATTTTTATTAGCTAATAATTGTTTTAGCCCATCTACAACTTCTTCTTGATCAATTAATTCATCGAGCGTCTTAGGTCTATATTTCTCAACCCACATCTGCTCAATTCGAACAGACAATTTTCTCACCTAATAATACTTAACAATATAATTATTGAAAAAGGTAATAGAAATTAAGATAGTTATTACATTAGCCTAAAATGGTATTCTGTGTTCTCTTAGAGGAAATCTCTTGAGACATTTTTTAGATCTTTTTATACTGGTTTTAAACTTCACGCTCAGACTAAGCTTCCCCCTATTAAGCTGAAATTAAAGCTAAGGGTACAATATTATTTTAATGGTAAAGTTCTGTTAAGTATAATTGGTATGGTTGGATTAGAGATTAGAATGCTTAAAATTTTAAGAGAATGGAATGAAGTTGAGGTTATATTAAGAAAAGATTTAAAGGAATATGAAACGTTAACGATAAAGTTGCCTTATGCAAAGGCAGGTGAGATTATATCTGTGCCACTTTGGGTCGCTAAAGTTCTGATCAATGAAAGAGTAGCGTCTATTGATATTGAAAAATTGAATGAGTGGATTAATAGAGTTTACTGGAGAGAGAAGGTTCAGATAAAGGGATCATATAATATTTCGAGGTTACCCCCCGAGTTTTATACTAAAGTATCGTTAATATCCTTTTTAATTGAGAAATTACAAGAAGAAGAAAATTATCCTGCATTAGAAATTTTACGGAGAGGCATGGATAGACTTAGAGAAGTTATTAATAAGAGAAAAAATGCTATTCCAGTTTTAAGTGAGATTGAGGAAACTTCAATCACTGAGAGACTTACTTATGAAGAGAAAGTGTTACTAAGGATATTTAAGGAGATTATTAATTCTTGGAAATCTTATACAGGTGTATAAATTATGGAAAGTGATCAAGTTAATATTGAAGAAAAGATATTAGATTTCCTAAGGGAGTTTAGGGACGAGAGAGGAAAGTTCAAGTATAGAAATCAAATTTTAGAGTTAATTACATTAGAAGATAAGTATCTAGCCATAGATTTTCATGATTTGATAACATATGACGAAGAGCTGGCGGAGATAATTACTAATAAGCCACATATGGCTATCGAAGCAGCTCGAAAAGCGGTTCATCAAATACTAGTTACAGAGAGGCCCGGTGAAACATTTAACCTTGATGATATATATGTTGGTTTTATTGGTGAAGCCGGATATCCATTAAAATTACGAGAAATAAACTCTAAATATCTTGGCAAGTTGATTTCTGTCACTGGACTTTTAGTGAGAACTTCTCAAGTTTATTCATTTATTGAAAAAGCTGTGTATAAATGTGCAAAATGTGACCAAACGATCGAAGTCCCATTAGATCCATTTACATTTATTATTGATGCTCCTAAAGTTTGCCCATATTGTGGTGAAAAGAGAAGAAAAATGCATTTAGTCCCAGAATTATCTACATATACTGATATACAGTTTGCTAGGATTCAAGAAAGACCTGATGAACTTCCTCCAGGTCAGATCCCTAGATTTATTGATATAGTTATAAGGAGACCATTAATTGAGATAGCTAGACCGGGAGATATCGTTAGGATCAATGGCATTCTTCATATAAGAGGAGAGAAGAGCAGTAAGAAGAGATATTATGAATTCATCGTCCATACAGTAGGTATTGAGACATTAACTAAGGAAGCTAGTGAAATAAAAATAACTAAAGAGGAAGAAGAGGAGTTTAGGAAAATGGCAAGAGAAGCAGGTTTCTACGAGAAGCTTATACGTTCATTTGCGCCGTCTATTTATGGTTTAGAAGTTGAAAAAGAAGCTTTATTATTAGCGTTAATTGGTGGTTGTGAAAAGATAATGCCTGACGGGGTTAAATTTAGAGGAAATATCCATGTACTACTTTTAGGAGATCCTGGAACTGCAAAAAGTGAACTTTTAAAATATATTGCTGCTTTAGCTCCTAAAGGCCTTTACACAAGTGGTAGAGGAACTACAGCAGCCGGACTTACAGCGGCGGTAATTAAAGAGGCAGGAGGAGGATTATCACTCGAAGCTGGTGCAGTTGTCTTAGCTGATATGGGAGTATGTGCTATTGACGAGATTGATAAGATGAGGCCTGAAGATAGAGTAGCTTTACATGAGGCCATGGAACAACAAACAGTATCTATAGCTAAAGGAGGAATAGTAGCTACTCTTAATGCAAGAACTACAATTATCGCAGCAGCTAATCCAAAAGAAGGCCGTTATAATATACATAGGCCACCAAAAGACAATATAGACTTGCCAATAACGTTATTATCACGATTTGACTTGATTTATATCATTAGGGATATTCCAGAAGCACAGAGAGATGAGCAACTTGTAGATCACATACTTAGAAGTAGAAGAAGAGATACTCGATTTAGAGACATTTTTGATATGGATTTCATAAGGAAATTTATCGCATACGCAAAAAGGCAGGATGTCGAGATTACCGAGGAAGCTATGGAAAAAATAAAGAGCTACTACTTAAAGATGAGAATGAGAAGTAGCGAAGAAGATCCGATCTCAATATCCCCAAGACAGCTAGAAAGTCTTATTAGACTTTCTGAAGCAATAGCAAGAGCAAAGTTAAAAAATAAGGTAGAGGCAGAGGATGCAGAGAGAGCTACATACTTACTTGATCAATTCTTAAGGAGTGTAGGATTCGATGTAGAAAGTGGTAGGCCAGATATAGATATATTATATAGCGGGATACCACAGAGAAGAAGGAGTAAAGTTGGAATAGTTCTTGACGCTATAGAAAAGCATATTAAAAGATATCCGGATGGTGAGTATGCGTATTTAGAGGATGTTAAAAATTATCTTTTACAGCACTCTAACTTATCAATAACTGAAATTGAAGCAATTATAGACAAATTAGTTGAAGAAGGTGTACTTTATAAGCCTGGTATTGATAGGATTTCTAAGGTAGGTCGTTAACTAGAATGATAAGAATCGATGAGTTACCAATACCTGATCTATATAAGCATAGACTTAAGAAGCTAGGCATCAATACTTTATATCCTCCGCAAGAAGCTGCCGTAAAACTTGGCTTATTTAATAATAAGAGTTTTGTTTTAGCAACACCAACAGCAAGTGGAAAAACCTTAGTGGCAATGTTATCTGCTATTAAGCACATCTCTGAAAGAAGAGGTAAAGTTATATATCTTGTTCCTCTAAAAGCTCTTGCAAATGAAAAATATAATGAGTTTACAAAGGTCATGAGTGATCATGCTAAGGTCATTATAACAACTGGAGACTATGACGATCCTGGCGAGAGACTTAGATTTGCAGACATTATTATCGCGACATATGAGAAAATGGATTCTTTATTAAGGCATAAACCATCATGGCTTTGGGATATTTCTCTAATAATAGTTGATGAAATTCATTATATCGATTCGATCGATCGTGGTTCCACACTCGAAGTTCTTATAACTAAATTACTGTATGAATTGTCGAATAAGCAAATTCAGCTTTTAGCATTAAGCGCTACAATTTCAAATACCAAAGATTTTGAAAAATGGCTTAACACAAAAGTTGTTTCGACGGATTGGAGGCCAGTACCGCTGAAAGAGGGTGTATACATAGATGGATATATCATATTTTCGGATGAAGCAATTGAAAAAATCAGTGACAATTATGGAAATCCAGTAATAGATTTAGCCTTGGATACCATTAAGAGAGATGAACAAGCAATAATTTTCGTTCAAAGAAGAAGAGATGCAGTATTACTAGCCAAGAAAATTGCAGAAAAAATTATAGGAGAGGTAGGGCAACTACTATATCAAGTTAGTCCAGAAAATGAGAAGCTATCTAGAGAAATTTTATCTGCTGGAGAGGTTACTGAGCTCTCTAGAATATTATCCAGGTTAGTTAGATACAAAGTAGGTTTTCATCACGCAGGATTACCTGCAGAGCATAGAAAAATTATTGAGGATGCATTTAAAAAGGGATACGTTAAAATACTAACAGCTACACCAACTCTTGCGGCGGGTGTAAATTTACCAGCTAAAAGAGTAATAATTACGACATTGTACAGATATGAATTGGGTTATAGGGAACCCATTTCTGTATTTGAATATAAGCAAATGGCTGGCAGAGCAGGAAGACCTCAATTTGATGAATATGGTGAGGCTATAGTCGTAGCTAGATCGGAGGATGATGCTGAGTATATAATGGACTATTATATCAATGGTAGAATTGAAAATATAAGGTCTAAGTTAGTTGAGAATGAATTTTTTGATATGCATTTACTCGGATTGCTAGCATATAGAGACGGTTTAAGTTTAGAGGATTTAGAGAGATTCTTTAGGAAAACACTATGTTCTGTTCAATACGGTATAAGTAGAATTAAGAGGAAAATATCGGATAGCCTACAGATACTTTTAGAAAATAACTTTGTTACAATTAAGGAGGGAAGGATTTTTATAACTAAATTCGGTAGAAGAATAGCAGAGCTATATATCCTTCCATCAACAGCAATCACATTAAAGCAATTTATTGAAGAAAATATCACTACATCACTCAATATCCTTATGCTTTTATACTCAATAGTATCGACACCAGACTCCGCATTAGCACCATATTACTCTCGAGAGGAGAAGAAGATTGAAATGTCAGTTATGCAACTGCTTAGTGAAAACCCGGAATTAGATATAGACTTCGTGAATATTCTAAACAAGCATATTTTTACTAAACATGATATACTACAGCGCTGGAAAACGGTACTTGTTCTATATGATTGGATAAATGAGATTAGCGAAGATGAAATTTTAAATAAATGGTTAGTTGAACCAGGTGATTTACAAATAATTAGGTCAACGGCTGAGTGGATATCATATGCAGCTAGTCAAATATCATTACTTTTAGGACATAGCCAGTTATATACACAGTATTATCAATTATCATTAAGGTTAAAACATGGGGTAAGAAAGGAATTGTTACCATTAGTAATGATTGAGGATATTGGAAGAGTAAGAGCACGTGCCTTATACCAACATGGATATAAAACACCAAGGGATCTTAAAAAGGCGACATATGAGGAGCTACTAAAAGTGCCAGGAATTGGTGAAAAGCTAGCTAGGAAACTACTTGGTCAAGCCTAATGCCAATTTCTTCACAGTACTCTTTAATCAACGCTTCAACTTTCCATGCAGCTAAGTTAACGTAATAATCAGTGTTCATAGCTTCGAGAATCTCATCTTCAGATAGATATTTCCTTATATATTCGTTGGATAGAACATCCTCTAGGGATGCCCTTTGGAGATATAGTTCTCTTAAAACATGATGTGCCTCTTGCCTATTCCCACCTTTTAATGTAATTCTTTGAACTAAAAGATCAAAGTATATATAAATACCCTCCTGCTTGATGTTGTTAATCATATTATTTCTGTTCACTACTAAGTTTTCTACTACTCTGTTCATAGTTTCTAACTGCTCATCTAGAATTAGAAATACTTCTGGTAACGCTGTTCTTTCAAATGAGCTATTTGTGAGGTCACGTTCATGTTCTAAAGCTATATTTTCAAGAAAACCAATTATGTGTCCTCTGAGAAACTTTGCCAACCCACATACCTTCTCGCTTAGAATTGGATTTCTTTTATGCGGCATTACTGAGGATCCAACTTGATGCTTTCCAAAAGGTTCATAAACCTCCTCTATACCACTTCTTTGTAAATTCCTAATTTCCCTACCTAAATGATCTAGTATAGTTGATACTAGGATAAGTGTATACATAAGCGTTGATAAACGGTCTCTGGGTACAACTTGAGTTGAATATTTAGCAACACCTAAACCTAGCCTTTTCATAATAAGATGCTCTACTTCCTTCATAACTTTACCTAATTCAGCATATATACCTACAGCACCAGAATATTTACCCACGGCAGCATTTTTCATAGCCCTAGCTAGCATTTTATATGCGTTAATTAGCTCATCTACATATTGCAGTATCCTATATCCAAAGGACGTTGGTATTGCAGCACGCCCATGTGTCCTGCCGATGCAAGCTGTTTTTCTTTCTCGCCATGCAAGTTTCATAAGTATAATAATTAAGTTAAGTAGTTTCCTTAGGATGATATTGCAAGCATCTCTAATCTGTATTGCCATAACGGTATCTAAAATGTCATTAGAAGTTGCTCCTAGATGTATATACTTGCCAAATTCCCCAGAAACCTCGGTCATAGCCATTACAAGCGCCATAGTTTCATGCTTAACGATCTGTTCCCAATGCATTACATTTTCAATTGATAAATTAGTTGTTGCATTCTTCACGCCTTCAGCAACACCTTTAGGAATTATATGACATTCCTCAAGCGCTTCTAAAATTGCAATTTCAACTTCTATCATTAACTTTATTTTATTCTTAATGTCAAAGATACTTCTCATCTCAGAGCTTCCGTATCTATATTCAATCGGATGCACAACCATCGGTTACACCAAAAAATAATATCTTAATACTGTGGTATAACATAATTATGATTTATTATGAGCTTTGAAATAAAGCTGAAAGAAGGGAAGATACTAGCAACAATTTATGAAAAAATCCCCCACGATATTACTAAAAAGTATGTTTTCGTAGGGTATTACTTTGGAAAAGTATATTCAGACTTAATACGAGTAGCTAATGGAGAACTTATACTTAATGAAATTATTAAGCAAGATGTGTATTCCTCAGCCGAGATTATTGATGAGATTCTTGATGGATATTACCTTCTGGTTATACGTAAAGATGATGAATATATACTTTTAAGGGATCCTATAGGATTCCTAGCTACATATATGTTTGAATTAAATAATGAGATAGTACTTAAGGACCGTAGGATATATACATTTAACAATAAATTGATGTATGGCTTCAGATACCACCCATGTTATATACTCTCTCGTAAGAGAGGACTAAAATCATTTAAAATCACATATAATTTACATAAACTATTCTATTCTGCAGTAGATACGAAAAGTATATTAAATGATATAAATGAAGTTTCTAGTTACTTAGCGAAGTATTATCAAAGTAGGCTTGAAAACATATTGAAGGGATATAGGCGTGAAGTATATGTATCATATTCTGGTGGTTTGGACAGTTCGGTTGTATTAAAACTTTTAGTTGATATGGGTTTGGAGGTAGTTGCGATATTCCTTACCAAGAGAGTTGGAGAGAATAATTCAGCGTTAAAATTAATAAAGCAACTTGGAGTGGATTATATAGTAGTCACTAGACCAGATGTTAAAAAGGCAACTAAAGACATTGATTTAGTTTTAGAAATAACAGAGGATAATACACCTATGAATATTTCGTTAGCGCTAGCTCAGTACTGGGTCTTTAAAGAGGTGCCACAGGGTAGGATATTAGCTTTAGGTCAAGGGGCGGATGAAGTTTTTGGAGGATACCAAAAATTTGTAGAAATTCTAAAAGAAGGTGGTTACGATGCTTTACGTGATGAAATACACAAAGTACTTTTGTTTTCTTATTTAGTAAACTTTGAGCGGGAGTGGAAATTAGCCTACAGTAGTAATATTAGACTTATTTATCCATTGATAAGTCCGGGTGTCACCTATATCGTACATCATACTCCTCTAAAGTTTTTAGTAGAGAATCAAAATGATGAAATGAGAAAACATATACTGAGACATATTGCTAGAAAGCTTAATCTCCCAAGGGACATCTACCTTGCAAAGAAGAAATCATTACAATATGTTAGTGGCTCTATGGATATATTGAGAAAAATCGCTAAGAAGCATGGGCTTAAACCCTATCAATATCTCCAAGAACGATATAGATATATTATTAAATATTCATAGTTGGATTATAGGTGAAGATAATTTGGGTAAGTGGATAGTAACATCTGCATGGCCATATGCACATGATGTACCACATCTTGGAAATTTGATAGGATCATTATTATCAGCAGATATATTTGCTAGATTTCTAAGGTTAAAAGGCGAAGATGTAATTTATGTTACTGGCTCAGATGAACATGGAACACCTATTGAGATAAAGGCCTTACAGCTTGGCATTAAGCCTGAAGAACTTTCACGTAAAGTTCATGAAAAGATAGTTGATATTTTAAGAGGATTTAATATTCATATTGATAACTACACTAGAACGCATAATCCTGTTCATATAAAATTTACTCAAGAGTTTTATATGAAAATATTTAATAATGGATATATATTTGAGCAAGAGGATAAGGTATTATACTGCCAGAGAGATAAGATTTATTTACCTGACCGCTTCGTTATTGGAACATGTCCATATTGTGGATATGAAAATGCACGTGGGGACCAGTGTGAAAAATGTGGTTCTCTCTTAACGCCTATACAGTTAGTTAACCCAAAATGTGTAATTTGTGGTGGAAAACCTGTAGTAAAGAAAAGCAAACACTATTATTTCAATTTACCAGCTTTTACAGAGAAACTGATAAAGTTTATATCTGAATCTACTACCCTAAGTGAAAACGCCAAAAACTTTAGTTTACAAATGATTAAACAAGGATTAAAACCTCGTTCAATTACTAGGAACAACAGGTGGGGTATACCGGCACCTTTTCCAGGCGCGGAAGACTTAACTATATATGTATGGTTTGAAGCAGTTTTAGGATACGTTTCAGCGGTGATTGAATATTTCAAGAAAAAAGGAAAAGAAGATGAGTGGAAAAAGTGGTGGTTAGATCAAAATACTAACGTGGCTTTCTTTATAGGTAAGGATAACATTCCATTCCACACTATAATTTTCCCAGCATTACTAATGGCTACTGAAGATCCATATACTCTAAAATTCCATGTTGGAGCAACAGAGTTTCTAATGTATGAAGGTCAGAAATTTTCTAAAAGTAAGGGGATTGGGATATGGTGTGATGAAGCCTTAGAATTATTGCCAGCAGATTACTGGAGATATGCGTTAACACTAATGAGGCCAGAAGTGAGAGATACAAGCTTTACGTGGAAGACTTTTGAGTATGCTATAAATGAGGAGCTAAATAATCATTTTGGGAATTTAGTATATAGACTACTTACATTTGTTGCCAAATATTTCGGTGGAAAGTTAGAAAAACCTAATGAATTTACTGAGGACGAAAGGAATTTACTCAATGAAGTCGATATAGTGAAGAGAAAAGTCGAAGAGCATTATATAAACATGCGTTTTCAAAGGGTGATCACTGACGTTATGGAGATAGTTAGAAAAGCGAATGCCTTGATGAATATGGAGGAGCCTTGGAAAAAGATAAAGACAGATAAAGAAAAAGCAATTTCAAATTTATATACAATTTATATAGTCATTAAGGCTGTTTCAATTATGCTAAACCCAATTATACCATCATCTACGTCGAAAATACTCTCATATTTTGGGTTTGATAAGTTTTCATGGTCAGATATTGATACCAGAGAAGAACTAGTAGAGATTAGAGGAAAATTAGAGGTTCCATTCAAGAAAATTAGGGCTCAGGAGCTAGTAAATAAGTTAAATGAGTTAAGGAAAAAGAAGACTACCAAAAAGATTTCCGTTAGTGATATGCAGAGGATCGAGATGCGTATTGGTAGAATTGTTAAAGTTGAGGATATAGAGGGAAAGGAAAATCTGTATAAAATAATTGTTTCTATGGGAGATAGAAACTATATCACTGTTGCCGGAATAAAAGGGCATTATAGTAAGGATGAACTCCTTGGGAAGAAAGTAGTAATTATTACAAACATTGAGGAGAAGATCATAGCTGGTATAAGGTCTGAAGCGATGATACTAGCAGCTAAGGATGATGGCAACATAGCATTATTAACTCCTGATAGGGATCTAAGAGAAGGCTCCGTGGTTTATTGATGACGAAACTGGATTTACATATTCATACAGAGTACTCTAGCGATGCTATTACAACTATAAGGGAAGTATTGAAGATATCTAGAGCTAGAGATTTGAACTTTATAGCAATTACGGATCATAATACCACTAAGGGAGCATTTAACGCACTAAAACTTAGTGATGATGTCACAGTAATACCAGGAGTGGAAATTTCTACAAAATATGGACATATTATAGCGTTAAACATAACAGAAAAATTTGAGGTTAACTTAAAAATAGACATTTATGAAATTATAGATAATATCCATAAAGATGGTGGACTAGTAATAATAGCACATCCGTTCGATATTCTGTCACCATTTAAGGGAATAAAGCATGCTATTAATTATGTCGATGGCATCGAATTAGCAAACGCATCAACACTTAACTATTCATCACAAATTAAGCGAGGAAAACAACTTCTAAGTAGTTATCAACATTTAGGCTTTACAGCAGGTAGTGACTCCCATATCCCAGATACAATAGGCGATACAATTTTGTATCACCCAGATCAATTAGCAACTATAGATGATGTAATAAGTTACATAATTAGGAGAAAGTTTACCGTTATGGGAAAAAGGACAAGCCTCAAAAACAGAATTAAAAAGCTTATATATACATTACTATAAGTTTTGAGGTAATAATAGTTACTATATTATCTCTGCTTCTAACCAAGTTGGATGTGCACGTACGATCCTAACCTTAACAAACTGTCCTAGCGACAACGAAGCATCATTAAGTACTGCCACTGGCTTATAAGCATAATTTCTACCCATAATATTCCCTTTTAAACCAAATTCATCTACGAGAATTTCCCCAGTCCAATCAATCCATAATTTGCTTCTTTCACTCATCACATCAAAAGTTACTTTCGTCACCAGCCTACTTCTCTCCTTAGTTATTCGCGTTGGTATTTGTTTCATTAACTTTGCTTTAGTACCTGGTCTTGGGAAAAACTTGGATATATTAACGACATCTGGTTTTGAATCTTTGATTAGCTGAATTGTAGCTTCAAGGTCGGATTCTCTTTCTCCTGGATGGCCAACTATAATATCAGTTGCTATGGTAAATCTCTTATCTACTTCCTGCCTCAACCTCCTCACAACCATTAAATAATCTTCCACAGTATGTGACCGGTTCATAATTTTTAAGAGAGCATCGCTTCCAGTTTGAACTGGTATATGTAAGTACTTGAATAAGTGCTTTGCATTTCTAAAGATCTCTATTAGTTCATCTATCCATTTAGCAGCCCATCTCGGGTTCATCATACCGAGTCTTACGTAAAATTTTCCATCTAGCTCCTCGATTTTTCGGAGTAAATCAGTAATTGTAACTCTAGGTCTTAAATCAAAACCATAAACACCACTATCTGGAGATGTAAGGTGAAATTCTTTAACGCCTATATTAAGAACACATTTTATGTGGTTAATTATTTGTTCTAGTGGCTGACTTACTAATGTGCTACGTGCAAATTTAGTAGCACAAAAAGCACAATTGTCTAAACATCCAAATGAAATTCCTATAGGCTCTATAACACGTTTTTCAACATCACATGGTGGAATAAGAGGAGATTGCCCACCAGACCACACATCTATAATTTTCTTTTCTTTTTCTTTGACTAAAGAATCTAAAATAGTGAGTATTTTATTACCAGGTGAGGGGCCGATAAAGGCATCTGCACATACCTCCCGAAGTAAAAGTTTTAGGTTGATAACAGGTAAACAGCCGGCTACAACTATTCTTTTATCATTACCATATTCTTTAACAATTCCCTTTAAATATGATATAATTTTATCTTCAGTTTGCTTTTTAACACCACATGTATTAACAATTATTATATCTGCCTCACTAGGCGAGTCAACAATTTTATAGCCATTTCTAGTCAATATTCTAGCCATTACTATACTATCAAACTTATTTAATGTACATCCAAACGTTTTTATATAAACCCTCATAGCCACTTCTAACTAGCAATAATACTCTACTATTAAGTTTAATAAAGAAAATTGTATAGTAATTTCTATTTTTAACACAAAAATTTAAAATTGGGATTAAGGTTCTCGAGATTTGCTTTTTGCAATGATCCATCTATATGTTGGTTTCATTGATTTGGGCCTTGAAGCGTCTGCTTCCTTAATTCTTCTGACTGAAGTGTTATAGGGTGCACCCTTAACCTTCTCCGGGATAGAGTATGCCGTCTCAATTATTTCTTTAAACACTTCATAATATTCATCCAATTCCTGTTTGCCTAGAGACTCTGTTGGTTCTATCATCATTGCCTCCTCGACAATCAATGGGAAATATATTGTTGGCGCATGAAGACCGTAGTCAAGCAGTCTTTTAGCAACGTCTAATGCACTTACTCCAGTATCTTTAGCTAACCTCTTAAGACTAATTACAAATTCATGTTTCCGAGGCTTATCTCCATATGGTAGAGTTACCCCTGGTAAAGAAATAAGCTTCTTCAATAGATAGTTTGAATTCAGAACAGAGATTCTTGCAGATTCTTTTAGTCCTTCAGAGCCAAGTCTTAATATGTAAATATAGGACTTTATAAGAACACCGATATTTCCATAGAAGCTATGTACTTTTCCAATCGAATATTTAAGGTTATACTCAAAGTAATACTTATTCCCATTAAATTCTACAATCGGGATAGGCAAAAAATCTCTCAAATGCTTCTTCACGCAGACAGGTCCAGCCCCTGGCCCACCCCCTCCATGTGGAGTACCAAATGTTTTATGCAAATTTAGGTGTACAATATCAAAACCCATGTCACCAGGCCTAGCAATACCCATTATTGCGTTTAAATTGGCGCCATCGTAGTACATTAGTCCGCTAACTGAATGGATAATTTCTGAAATTTTATCAATTTCTGATTCAAATATCCCTAGAGTATTCGGATTGGTGATCATAAGTCCAGCCGTTTTTTCATTAACTACACTTTTAAGTGCGTCTATATCTAATGTTCCATTTTGATTGCTTGGCACTTCAATAACTTTAAAACCTGCCATTTTAGCACTTGCAGGATTTGTTCCATGAGCAGAATCTGGAACTATAATCTCATCCTTATGGCTATTTCCATGTATTTCATGATATTTTTTAATCATTAATGCTCCTGTAAATTCTCCTTGAGCACCAGCTGCTGGCTGAAGTGAACAATAATCCATACCTGTGATTTCACAGAAAATTTTTTGTAGCTCATATAATATTTTAAGTATTCCCTGTACATGCTCTTCGGGCATATATGGGTGGAGATAAACAAAACGATCGTCTAAAACGATACTTTCCAGCAATTTGGGATTATATTTCATAGTACAGCTTCCTAGAGGGTATGGACCTAAGTCAACTGAGTAATTCATGTGAGAAAGCTTTATGTAGTGCTTGACAATAGAGGGCTCCGATACATCAGGTAAATTTAAAGACTCTCTAATTAAATTCTTAGGCAAAAGATTTGAAATTTCATCATCTATCCTTACAGTAGATCGGGGCATTTCATTTATTAATGGTTCATCCCACCTGGCTTGTCTAAAATCTCTTTTTAAGGTCACTTTCCTAGCACCTCCTTAATTATCGACACATATTTACGAATGTCATCAACGTCATGGAATCCATTTATAGAGACATGTAAGACATTACCATACTTGTTCTCGAAGATGCCTTTAATAGGCAAGCCCATTAGGTAACCGCGTGACAAACCTTGTAGCAATAGCTTCTCTGGATCTAGTTCACCGGTAGGATATATGAATTCTCTACCAAATCTAGCTCGATATGGCGGAGCTGATAAGCCGAAATCACGCAACGCGTTAGATAAGTCGTGTGCTAACTTCACCATTTTAGAGGCTGCTTTAACTAACCCATGAGGCCCCATAAGTGAGATAAATATAGCTACAGCAATTGCTAATAACGATTCATTTGTGCATATATTAGAAGTAGCTTTCTCTCTTCTTATATGCTGTTCTCTTGTTTGTAGGATCATCGTAAAAGCACGTTTGCCATCTATATCTTCAGCTAAACCTATGATTCTTCCTGGCATTTGCCTTACTAATTTGATATCTCCTTTTACTGCAAATATGCCTAGGAGAGGTCCTCCAAATGAAGATGGTATCCCGAAGCCTTGACCATCTGATACGAATATGTCAACTTCCAGCGTTCCAGGCGGCTTTAACAGCGGCAACAACCATAAGTCCATTCCTAGTATGAAAAGAACATTATGCTCGTGAGCAATTTCTACTAGGGCTTTAACGCTTTCCTCTATCGCTCCAGACAGATACGGAATCTCAAGATATACGGCTGAGTACTTTTTAATAATTTCTTTATACCTCTCCTTATTTATTAGTCCTGAAATTAAATCCGTATCTAAATGTTCTATCCTTATATCTTGTGGCCATGTATACGATCTTATAACGAACTCTCGATTTTTTGGGATTTCCCCTAGTATTAAAGCTTTTTTCCTACCTTTTCTATCGAGTCTAACAGCCATCAATATAGCCTCAGCAGCTGATGTAGACCAATCATACATTGATGCATTTACAACGTCCATTTCTGATAACTCTGCAATCAAACTTTCATACTCAAATAGTGCCTGTAAAACACCTTGACATATCTCTGGTTGATATGGGGTATAGGATGTTAAAAATTCTGTTCTTTCAATTAAATATAACAATGCAGAGGGTATAGGGAATAATGTAACTCCACCACAAAATACATGATTTGGAGAAATAAACTTAACCTTGTTGTATAGAAGATCCTTAATATAACTTACAACTTCGTGCTCAGTCATTGGACCCGGTATGTTCAGTGGTCTTTTTATCATAAACTTTTCTGGAATGTCTCTATATAGTTCGTCTATATTACTAATACCTATAAAGCTTAACATCTGTTCTATTTCCTTTTCTGAAGGCCCAATATATGGGTATTTTCTCATCAAAAAATAAAAACAGCCGCTAAACGTATATAAAAGAGATTTATCAGAAAGCCTGTTAAAAGTTAACGGACATATAAAATAGAAGAAAAAATAAAAAGACTTCTTAGTAATAACTTTATTTTAAGATTAAGAATTAATTTAAGCTAAATATTTTAGCTATTAACCCAGAATATGCTTGGTGATGAGGGATGAAAATTAGGAAAGTGATTCCTACGTTATTTCTTATCATACTCTTAATGCTTATACTCTTGTCACATAATATAACATTAGCTTCACCTGAAGTACATACAGACGTATCAGTAAAAATTAAGGAAAAATATGAAATTATAGAACTAGGTGGAACGATAATATGTGATATGTTAATTACAATCACTCCAGCTAACGAAACACCCCAGGAACTAACTTTAATTTTTGATAAAAAGTATGGTGATAACATCGTATATTTTAAGTGTTGCTCTAACAGTAAGGAACTGGATGTATCAGTAATTACTGATGAAAATATTACTAAATATATTGTAAATTTAGAAGGGAAATACGATAAAATTTCAGTTATATACGTACTGAAGAAAGCTTTCACAGAGGAAGACTCAAAAACATATTTACTTAATATCTTATATGCCCCGACTATAAGCTACCCAGTAGCATCATTAGAGATATCGATAATAGTCCCCAAAGACTTAGAGATAATATCATTCCCTGGTCCCTTTAAAGCACAAGAAAATGCAACTTTAAAAAGAATATTTGTCTTATTTACGGGTAATGTAGCTAATGATAAAGCAGGAAATGAACTCTCAATTAGACTAGGATCCAATCAGGAACATAAAGTACAGTTATTAACAACAGCGATTACCAGACATATATTTGTAGAGCTAGATGGTAGTTACCTAGTGAGAGATTATATAAAGGTGTTGAGTTACAGTAATTTTACATATAATAAGGGATTCGAGATAACTTGTCATATACCTCATAAAGCCAATAATATACGTGCATGGAGTGTAGTAGGACAACCTCTTAATATCTCCATTAATGAAGATACACTAAAGATACCGATACCTCATAGTCTCAATATTGGCGAATCCGCATCAATAATAGTTGAATATACTATTCCAATTATCAAGATAATGAACGTAAACAATATGGAAAATGTTACTCTTAACAGTTCGATGTTTCTAGCAGTAGATTACATAGTTGAAAAATTAACAATTTATATTCACGACTGCGATGGTAATATCATTAGTCAATATAGCTACTCGAACATAACGTTATTTTCCGATATAAATATCTCTTTACCAGTTAGATACTCACCATTTTATTCAATCATAGAGAACTCAGCAATTGTATATTTACCAGTGCTAGCTGGAATACTACTCTTCGGCTATCGTGTAATCTCAAACTTCACACTAGCACTAAAAGGACTACCGCGGGAGTATAAAGAAGAACTCTCTAAGTATATAACCCTAATAAGTAATTTAATCAAACTAGAGAAAGACTATTTATCGCGGAAGGTTAAGGCAAGAGAATATCTAAGAAGTAAAAACAAAATGCTAAAAGAAACTTTAAACCTAGAAAAAAGACTTTTAAAAATTGAAGAAAAAATTGCTGATAAGTTAAAAATTGGAACACAAGTAGTTGAATCAAGAAAGCAAGTTAGTAATACTTTAAACAAAATAAGAAAACTTGAAAATGAGTATCTAAGTAGAAAGGTAGACTATGAAAACTATCAAAAAAGAAAAAGAGAATTAATTGAAGAACTTAATACAAAGATTAGACATATAGAGACGCTCATCTAAAGATTTTTAAGTAAAATAGATTAATTATAAGAGTAATTTATTTTTGGAGAACTATTGATCCAAGCCCGGTGGTGTAGTGGACAAGCATACCGGCCTTTGGAGCCCGACGTAAGTCGGGTCGAAGTAAGCCGGCGACGTGGGTTCGAATCCCACCCGGGCTACCACTCTCATATATTCTATCCATCTCCCATTAGTATGGAGCTCTAGTATTTGGAGAGTACCTTATTTTTAGATGGAATGACTTGTTTAACGAAAATAATTTCATAATTAAAAAATCATAATATTTTTACCCGTGGAATACTAGATATCTTTAGTATTATTGGTGGTCTTTATGGTCATAAACTTTATTGGTAGAGGTGTTAAAATAGGAAAGAACGTAAAAATATGGCATTTTACCTATATCGGCGATAATACAGAAATTGGTGATAATACAAAAATTGGATCTTTAACACATATTGACTATAATGTTAAAATTGGGAAAAACTGCAAGATTGAAGGTATGGTATATATTCCCCCGCTAACAATTATTGGAGATAATGTATTTATAGGGCCTGGTGTCATAATAACAAATGACCCTTATCCACCTTCAAAAAAATTGGTAGGCGTTAAGATTGAGGATAACGCAGTTATATGTGCTGGAGCTATTCTTAAAGCTGGTATAGTAGTTGGAAGAAATAGCGTTGTAGGAATGGGTACTATTGTAACTAAAGATGTACCACCTAATACTGTAGTTTATGGGACCCCATCACGAGTAAGGTATTCAATAGAAGAGTACTTGGTGAAAAGAAGTAAGTGGGAGAAATCCGGTCCTTAGGTTTTAGATTTAACTTTAAAGTAAAATTTTTCTCCAAGCTTCATCCAGCTATATAACCATCCAGCGCCAATTATCGTGTTAATTATTAATTTTATAAGTTGATCTATCAGCCTATTCTCTATGAGTATAACACGTGAAAAATTGAATATTAATATATTTAGTAACATGAATAGTATCCACTCAATCACCAGGATGCAAACTACAAACCACACTCCTCTCATAGTCATTACACCCTTATGGTAACTAGATATGACGTTATGACTGAGAAAATTAATGATACGGTAAATAATAATAACATGTCACTAAGCAGTTCATTTTCCTTACGTGGAGACGATGATACTAATAATCTAAGAAGAGTTAGCGGTGCCCTTTTATCTTCTGCGTCAACAATAAAACCATGGTTATCTAAGAAAGTTATATTTACATTTAACTTTTTGTGTTCTATAAAGCCCTTTACCTTGGCTAAAAAATAGAATGAATTATGAATAAATGGAAACATTGCCACAACAAGCGGCAATTCTATTTTTGAAGTAACTGCTAGAAATGCAATACTAGCTCCCATGCAGAGAGAACCGACATTACCTAAGAAAATTTTAGCTGGATATATGTTGAACAATAGTATACCAATAAGTGACGATAGTAAGATTATGCTAATTATTACACCAAGAGAAGACTTTGTTATAATACTAGCAAGCAAACCTGAAAGTAGTACCATAAAGACCCCTATGACCGCTGATCCATTTATGACATCTAGCATATTAACCGTATTTGAAGTAACCGAGAAAGCGAGAAGAATCATAAAAGGATAAAGAATAGGTAAATTATATCCACCATATAAAATGGTTCTAAGATATGGAGTATAGCACTTAAATATGATAAGGGGAATACCCGCAAATAACATAGCTATAGGTTTGAATATCCCAGGAGGATCATAAAAATCATCAATTAGACCTACAAATATACATATTATCATCATGAGAGAATATGAGTATACTATGGTTACATCGACGCAACCTAGTAAATAAAGAACTATAATAGCAAGTAATGACGTAATTCCATAACTTATACCTACACACGTAGGAATTTTAGGTTTATCAATTTTGAATTGATCTATACCAATTATATTGGCCCTAAGAAAAAGAGATCTGAAAAGTATAGTTAGTATTAAAGAAAGACAGATTGTAATAAGGGATGAAAATATGATATGACAAAACATCATCATTATACCCACACCTTTTCAAACGAAATCTGACCACTCAACTTTCTTTTTAAGGGCATTCAATTTTGTTCTTTCCTCCTTAGTTAATTCAAATATTTTTGATAATAATTTAGCATGGTATTGCTTTTGGCAAATTCCTCTACGAAGAAACATTCTTTTTTGCATATCGATAGCCTTTGAAACATCCAGTTCTATTAAGCTTTTTCCAGTCCATATCGTAAAGCTTGGTATATCCATATTTACAAGCCCGTGTATAAGTGAGGAAACCCCGATCCATTTACCACTGTAAATATATGTTCCAATTGATAACTTTGAAAAATCAGAGACAAATGAACCTAATTTTATCATTCCGGAATCTGTTAATAGACCATTTACACTCATTTTCACAGCACCGTATGTATTCTTTAGGTCTGAAAACGCTGTTAACGCTCCTATATTCACCCAACGCCCAACATATGAATGTCCTAAAAACCCGACATGAGCCATATTACTATAATTATCTAGGATAGCAGTGTCCATTTCTGCTCCAAATTTTGACACTACACCAATAACACCACACGATATTTTCGCATTAGATAGTAATTTCGCATCTTTTTTTATCCACGCAGGACCAGTAATAATTACCAAGTCATTAACAACAGCACCACCCTCTATAAGAATTGGTCCAGAATTGAGAATAACTACATCCCCTAATATGGCGTCCTTATGTATGAAAACATTCCTTTTAACCTCACGATAATCCTCTTTATATAAATTATAGAAAAACATAATGTCATCTTTTAGTATAGCATCGAGAATTTTAATAATATCCCACGGATTACTTAATACCTCAACATCAACATTTGATATATTCACACCAGATTCTTTCAGATTAAATAGAAATTTTTCATCAACTATTATGTTTGCTACATTTGTAGATTCACATATACGTTCTAGGGTTTCTTTACTAATATTAAAGGCAACGATCCTCCCATTTTTAACCCAAACAGTATTTTTTATCTGAAGAATTTTCTCGATTAATAATCGTAAATCATTCATTGTACAAAGAACTAAACTATTAATACCAATAACGTGTTTAGACGATAAGTTTAAAAGCTCTGATAAGTAACTTACATGCAAATCATGTGTAATATACTCAGATAAATACTCCCTACCACTAAGCCATATATTATAGTCTCCCAGTTTCATATGGTCTAAAATTATTTTTATCCTTTCTAGATTCGTTAGACCACTGATATAAATATCACTTAAATGGCGTGTTAAAGCTAATGGAATCATCCTCTTGTAAAAATCATCCTCGAAAATCAATATATCCACGGTCAAGACACCTTTTCCTTAAATAGATCATAAATAAATATTTTTGGATAGAAATATTAAGAGTAATTTGCTATGCACCAAAATATTCATAAATAATTGGGGGAAAGAATTTGAGGGTACTTTACATTCACGCAAAGAAATTCTTTTATAAACCACGTGAAAAAGTTAAATTAGAAGCAGTCGAAGAAGCAGAAGCAAGTTTAAAGGAGTTTGAGAGTACTCTTGTCTCCTTTGTAACTATCGAATCTGGAGATTTTAGTCGTAGAGAAGAAATTTATAGCAAGTTTATCGATGATCTTATTTCTTTATGTAAAAAATTGGGTATCAAAAACGTCGTTGTTTATCCTTACGCACATTTATCTGAAAACCTCGAGAAACCTCGATTAGCACTTAGATTTTTAAGATTACTAGACAATAAGTTGCGAGAAAAGCTGAGCAATGAGGATATAAATTTCCATAGGGCACCATTTGGATGGTATAAAGAATTCATGATTCACTGCTTAGGACATCCTCTAGCAGAATTATCTCGACATTTCTAATTAATTAGGAACTAGGTGAATAGCTTTTTACTTTTAATATTTCCTTAATCTTAAAAATTTATCTATATACACCATAATTATGAATTAAATTAATAGATTGGTGATTAGCTCATATTCTTAGTATCTGATTAATTTTACTTAATTTCTTTTTCTGTTACCGTTTTGTTGTTTTTAATATTGTTGATTTTTGTATATTGCTATGGCTTACAATAAGAAATTTAGCAGCCTAAAAAGTACATCGAGCATAATAGAGAAACAGTTAGATATTTCCTACGTTGGATATACGACTCAGAAGGAGATTAACTTCAGATACCAAATTATATATCTATCTAATACCAATTTAGAATTGCTCAAGTATTACAATATTTACTAAAAGTATTTCAGCATTCTTACAAAAGGGCCATACATAAAAGGTTAAGGTAGGAAACACTAGGAAGATAAGAGGTAAGATGTTTACATAAAAACTGCTATGAAATAAAGAGATGCAGAAAGTTTTTATACAGAAATTTTCTACAGGAAATAGGCTTCAGCATACCCAGAAAACAATAGGATTATCCAGGAGAAAGTATCCCCTCTCAACCCATCCCCAACTACTTTTTACCACACACCTCCTAACCCTTAAATATTTAAAACCAAACAAAGATATTCTATATAGAATCAGTATGCCCCCGTGGCCTAGCCTGGACAAGGCACCGGCCTTCTAAGCCGGGGATCGGGGGTTCAAATCCCCCCGGGGGCGCTTTTCAAATTCTTTCTAAGAGTCAACTTTAGATGATAATTTGCTATTAAATAATATATCTTCGGGGATAGCGTATACTGTTACTCTTTTCTCGATAGTGTTAAGAGTATAGTAGGACAAGTCGAATACTTTCTTTGCGTTATCAATAATTATTGAATCACTAGTTGATATCACTTCATATTTCGTTATATCTTTGTCAACACTTGAAGAAAGGAAAATGTGATATGGAATCTTTAAATATTTATCAGCTATATATGAAATCTCTCTAGCATATTCAGCGCTATAACTGATATTTTTCTCAAGAAAAATTACTAGTTCTTTAATAGAAAAAGATGACAGTGCTTTTAGAGTTACTTCAGTAGTTTTGTAGACATCACATAATTTCTTTGTATCTCCTTTTATTCCCCTAATATCTCTTAATACACCATCACTCGCTAAAAAGAGGTCCAGATCTAATAAGCCACTATTTATAGTTATCAAAACATTATACCAGTCAACACATAATACTTGATCACAAAGATCATTTATTCTTCTAATTAATCTATTTCGTCTAGATATGCAGACTTTAGTAGGATATACCGTTCTTGAGAGGATCATTCTCTCCTTGCTTTTTAATTTGTAACGTGCAGAAACAGTATTTAATGCTAGTTTTCTCGTGTATCCTCTATTCAATAAATAAAGTAGGTCAGTAATTGCATCTAAAATTTTACCTTCAAAATTTTTGAAAATTATCATCGATTAAATCATCCAAAAATTTTATTATATGAATAAGAACACAAAAATAATATCTAGCAGTTTAAAAGAGATAAGTATCCTAAGTTTTAGTACAATATTAAGGCTGGCTTCAGCGGTAATGCTTTTTTTGCTTTTTCATCTTTAACTTCATCTTCAAAGCTAACTTCAACATCCATGTTTAGAATCCTCTTTATATAGTCAGTAACATAATTGCTCATTACCTTGTGCTCATCTTCTTCACTCTTAATTATCATATCTACACCCTCTAAGGCGGCATAATCACTAAACCATAATCTAAATACTTGTTGAACAAATGTAGATACTGTCTTTTTATCAATTTCTATATTGTACTTAGAAAGATTGGAGAGTACTAGAGGGATTAGTTCCTTTAATTTTATGGCTTCCTTTTTACCCAATATTTCGGAGATTACGCTGAATAGTGTCCATTTCCACTTCGATGAAATTACTATTTTTACATTACTTACTGGCTTCTTAACTACTCTAATTATTTCCCGAATATCATCTAGAACCCTTAATGCGTATTTTTCAATAGCAATATCCTCTGGATATTCTTCTATCGAATCACTTGATATCCATGATTGCAATGCTATAAACCCGTTATTCTTTAGAACATTTTTCCATATTTCTTCAGCAGTGTATGGAGCGTATAGAGATAACATTCGAACCCATATATCTACGAACATGTCTATAACACGCTTTGCAGGTCTATCTACAAGTTTAAGATACTCTCTTAACAAATTAGGAATATCGTTAATTATTATACGTCCCGCTCTAGCTACTTCTACATTTTCAAGCGCATCTTCTACATCTCTAACTTTAGATTTAAGCTTTGTTATGAAAACTTTATCATGATGGTTATAATCTCTATCGATGCAACTTTGGATTAAGTTATTAACCATCTTTATAAATCCGTTTATTTTTAGCATGTATGCTTCCGCATCTGAATAGTACCAGTCTGGATCATTAAGGCCATCCGCTCCAAGTACTAAAGATACTCTTAGTGCGTCGGCTCCAAACAGGTCCATAGCGTCACGTAGTGATATGTAGTTACCAGAAGATTTTGACATAGGCTTACCTTCGAGTTTAACAAAACCGTTTGCAGCTATACCTCTTGGCCAAAGCTGCTTTGGGAAAATTGCAACATGGTGAAATATGAAGAAAGTTAAGTGATTACCTATTAAGTCCTTTCCAGAGCACCTTAGATCTACTGGATACCAATATAAGAAATCTCTCCTGATTTCCCTCAAAATATTAATATCAAAACCCTTATTAACGAGATCTTCCTCGTTGCCGATGCCCAATATTACATAGTCAAAGAAGGAATCATCTACTAAGGTAGGGTCTATTTTTCCCTCGTTATAGTATTTGCTGATTATGTAGAAGGCCATGTATACTGTAGAGTCAGTTAGCGTCTCTACAATCCAACTTTTATCAAATGGAAATGGAGTGCCTAAACCTGTTTTTCTGGTACATGGCCAGTCTCTGTACCAATCAACATATTGTATGAATAACCCTCTTAATTCCTTAGGATAGAAGTTCATAGAGTTAATTGCTTCTTTAGCAAGAGATTTCCATGATTCATCAGAGTATTTTAGGCTCCACTGATCCTCTAAGATTTTAACTATACACTTTGTTCCACATCGACAAATGACAGTGCTAGGTAAATCATACATGATATCGCCTAACTTTAATTTAATTAAGGTGTCTTTTACAGCCTCCTTTGCTTCTTCAACTCTTAGTCCAGCAACATCTAGACAGTTATCCTTCATTACCCCCGTATGGAACTCTTTTGAATATATTTCCTGTGTTGCTTCATCGGCTCTCGGATCATTTTGAGACTTAATTCCCATTTTTTCACATATTTCTACAGCAGGATATTCTCCGTATCCCTCGACAGCTATTATTGATATAGGATATAAGTTTTGGACGACATCCCTAATAGCGTCTGGAAGAGCGTCTATATTCTCCTTTAGATCCTTCAATGCTAACCAGTCATATGGTGCATGAGCAGGTACACTGTAAACAACGCCTGTAGCAACTTCTGGATCTACGAAATTAGCTGGAAGTATGGGGACAATTCTATTTATTATAGGCACAGCAACGAACTTCCCAATGTATTCACCGCCTCTAACAAGCTTGATTACCTCGACTTTACGGAGCTGTTCACTTAATTTTTTAGCTGCAACCTTACTTATCAACCACATTTCCTCATCTATCTTTGCAATTACATATTCAACATCCGGGTTTAACCATATATTTGTAGTCCCAAATATAGTCTCTGGCCTAAATGTAGCAGCTACTAGATACACATCTTCATCTACGAGTTTAAACTTTATCAATGTATACTCCTCCGGTCTAATACCCTCACCCACTAACCTATCGTGGTCTCCAGTAGGACTTTGATCTTTAGGACACCACACAACCGGATACGGACCCTGTACAATATACCCCTTATTAAATAGCTTTCTAATTTGCCACTCAACAAATTTAGTGTAAAGTGGATGGAGATTAGATGTGTGAAACTCTCTAGACCAATCAATAGAGAGAGCTAGCCTCTTTACATCTTCTTTACCACGTTTAGTAAAAAATTTAACTAGGTAGATTGGGTCCTTGAACTTCTCTATTTCATTAGGTGGAACACCATCTAGCCTGATCAGCCGATCAATAACATCTTTATTCCCATCTTCAATTCTGTGACATATTCCCATAACCGCTTCTCCTGTCCAGTGCCAAGCCCATGGGTATAGCACATTAAAACCTCTCATACGCTTGTACCTTGCAATCACGTCAAGTCTCGTGGCTGTAAAGCCATGCCCTAAGTGTAATGAACCATTCATATAAGGAAAAGGAAACGTGACAAAGAATTTCTTCTTATTTTCATCTCTTTTTACTACAAATATCTTTGCTTCTTCCCACTTTTTGCTCCAATATTCTTCTCTTTCTTTAATTTTCTTTAGAACCTCTCTTCTTGACATACTCTTTCACCACACTAGTAATTAAATTAATATCAAATTTTCCAGGACCACCGAACCTATAGTATCTTTCATCTCCCTTTCCACCACCTTTTACATATCCTCTGAATATAGCGCCGATCTTATGAGCTGGATACTTATGGCGAGCATCTTTACTAACCAGTATCATTATCGTAAAGCCTCTTGCAAATTCGGCGTAGCCGACAAGTATGAATTTGGAGAACTGCTTTTCGAGGAACTCGCCTATTTCAATAGCTTCATTAATGTCGTCAACTTTAGCGACTATCAACTTTAGACTATTAATTAGTGGGGCAGCCTCGTATAGCTCTCTTGCTTTATACTCTAGCAAAGTACTTCGCAAATCCCTAAGATCGCTCTTTAACCTTCGATTTTCGTCAATTAGACTCTCAACTTTTTGAATTAAGTCCCGTTTAGAAACTGCCAACATATTAGTCAATTTACTGATGATACCAAAGTCCTCTTGGAACTCTCTTAATGCGTTAAAGCCAGTTTTATAGACTAGTCTAATTACACCCTCATGAATCTTTTCAACACCAACTATTTTTATGAGAAGAATTTCCTGTGTATTTGAGACATGAAGACCACCACATGCTTCAACATCCCAATCTCCAATTTTTACTACTCTAACATACTTGCCAGGAACCATCCCTCCCTGGTAGATTTGTGGACCAAATATCCTTTCGGCATCTCCCCTTTCCATATTCATAATTTCAACATCAATACCTCTAGAAATAATTTGATTCGCTAGTTGCTCTATTTTTGTAACTTCATCTTCTGTTAGACTCTTATAATGTGTAATATCTAGGCGACCATACTCTGGATTCTTTTCCGCACCAGTCTGCCAAACGTGTTTACCAAGCACCCTCTTTGCGGCTGCAAGGATAATATGAGTAGCTGTATGAGTTCTCATGAGTGAATATCTACGATCCCAGTCTATAACTGCTTTTACACGATCCCCTGCTCTGAGAGAACAAGGTTTATTAGTAATATGAATTATACTTCCATTAACAGTTTGAGTATCAACTACACGAGTTTTCTGCCCAGTACTAGGGTTAAATAACCAGCCTGTATCTCCTAACTGCCCCCCTCCTTCTGGATAAAATACAGTTTTATCTAAAACTACCATGTTATCTTTAACCCATAGTACTTTAGCATCAATTTCACGAGCATACATATCATCATAGTAAACGCGCTTAGTGTCAAATTTTACATCTAGACCTGATTCCTTCTTGGTAATTGTTTGTTCTTGTTGCTGATGTCTACTAGCTACCAATGAGTGGAAATCTTCAGGAATAGTCACCTTAACATTATGTTCAGATGCAACTTCCGCAACATAATCGGGTGGAAGACCATGTGAATCATACAAGAGAATTAAGTCATCTAATGTAATTGACCCTTTCTTACGTAATATGTTTAAAATCATATTTTTACCCTTTTCTATAATATCTAAGTACTTCTTATGCTCTAGCAGTATTATTTCAAAAATTACATCCTCTAGTTCGCGGATTTCGCTAAAATCTTTACCCCATAATTCTATTTGCCGCTTTATTAGCTTATCGATATTGTCTAGCAGGTTATATTTTGAGAGTATTCTAAAACATCTTCTTAATAGTAATCTTGTTAAGTAGCCTTCTTTAACATTCGACGGCATAGCACCATCCTTAATTAAGAAAATTGCTCCTTTGAGATGATCAAGAACCGCGAATAGCTGATTCATAGTATTGAGCATGTCGTTCAGCGTATTTCTATCATAACCAAATTCATCAGCAATTTTATTTCTAACATTAATTATGTATTCTATATTCTTAGCAGAATAACCTCCGGAGAAAAGGGTGTCTCTATAAATAACTTTGTCTTCAAGAGTAATACCAGCCCATTTTAAGATATCGTTTGCAAGGTTTTCATAGATTGTGTGAAAAGCTGTGGGACTACCAGTTGATAACCATGCCCAACGCTCGATACCATAACCAGTATCAACTGTTAAAATCGGTGTTTCAACCAAGTCTCCATCTATAACCTTATACTTCATAAATACTAACGTAGATACCTCTAACCCATTAATAATACCTTCAAGATCGGGCCCCGCGTTTCCGCCTCCAACCCAAAAATGTTCTTTATAAATTATTTGTTCCTCTGGAATACCGAGTACTTCTGTCGCAAATCTATGGTGGAATTCTATAGTTTCATTTTTCCAGTAAACCCACTTATCCTTTTTATTAAAGGCATGTGCACCTCCCATCTCAAAAATTGTTAAGTGTCTTCCTGCAGTTAGCCCGACATTATGTATATCTTCAAATCTAAGACATGGTTGACTTATTACTAGAGGATTAGCTGGAGGCTCTGATATGCCGCTTGTTACAAAAGGCTGAAAGTCTGCAATAGATGCTATTGTTATTAGTAAATCATCCCTCCATCTTGAAACTACAGGATAAGGTTTTATTATCATATGACCATTACTTTCAAAGAATTTTAGGAAAGCTTCTCTCATTTTTCTAACAGAAAACCGTCCTTTTGTAGGTGGAGACTTTAAAAATGAGTATGAAGCGCATGGTGGCTCTCCACAAACATCTACATCAGGATTTTTAGTCCAAAAGAAAGAACCACATAATTTACACTGTTTTCTTTTATATCCATGACTACGCATAAAGTCGACGTCAAACTCTCTAGGGTCTATTTTATACTCCACACTCATAATATAATCAATAAGAGAATAATGAATTAAAGAGATTAAAATAATTATATGGGAAACGCCATATATTAACCAAATAATGCTCCTAGTCCTTCCAGTGCCTCTTCCTCTTTCTCTTCCTCCTTCTCTTCTTCCTTTTTCTCTTCTTCTACTTTCTCCTCAGGCTTCTCCTCTGGAGCTGGGGCGGCTGGTGCCGCAACAGGGATAGCGGTTGCCGACTTAATAACCTCCTCAATATCTACGTTTTTCAAGGCAGCTACTAGTGATTTAATTTTACCTTCATCAACGTCTGTACCTGTAGCTTCAATTACTTTCTTTAGGTTTTCCTCTGTTATTTCCTTTCCAGATTCATGTAATAGCAATGCAGCATATATATACTTCATTCTGACATTCACCTACGTCCAATAAAATCAAGACAATCATAACTATAATTTAAATTTTTATAGAGAATAAAACTCCGGGATATATTCCTTAACTTCCCTGCTCTTGAATACAGCTCTCTAACTTCTTAGCATTAGTTACAGCTATCAGTAGTAGTGCCTTTATATTTCTATCAGTTACATATGCGATTTCAAGGCTAAGCTTAAATACATTCATTGATGCTTTAGCTAATAGATGTGGAATTACAGCTGGATGCGGATATCCTATTCCAAGCGCTAGATAGAATGCTCTCCTAGCGAGTTCTTCAACTCTACTTCTTAACTCTTCAATATTAGGTGTCAGATCCTCAGCTTGTATTATGGTAGTATCTGTAAAATCAATTGCAAATTTGAATTTGAGTCTAGATTTTATTGGGTAAATTCCTAGCTTCTGTAATATACTGGCTGCTTCCATTGAGACTTTTTCTCCAGCCTTTACAACTACAGTTTCTTTCATTATATGAATTGTACCGCTGATGATACGTGTTGGTACGCTTAGTGATGAAAAAATGCTAATAATTGGTCCTGGTGGAATTCCAGTATTACCTTCAGGGACAACTATATCTTCTGGGGCAACTTCACCTGGTGAAATCGGTAATGAAACCTCCAATTCACTTAGTTTCATAGCAATTTCAATTGGATTATTGTTTGTAAATATGAAAACGTTTTGACCTGAAATTAACTCTTTCAGGGTGCTTAGCATACTTGGATACACATTCTCAATAGCTTTTAATAAAACACCATTTTTACCACCCTTAATTATAAATCCATAATCATTAGCTTTCCTTCTGACCTCAGTTAATAGTTTCTGCGTTAGTCCCTTTGCATCTACTACTATGAGATATCTATTACTTCTCAGCAACTCTTCAAATAATTTTCGCATTAACTCTTTCCTTTGACGCTTAGATAAGTATTGTCTAACAACCATTTACATCACCCTAATCGTAGGTCCCATAGTAGTTTTTACGTAAATTCTACTAATCTTGCCCTTATCACCAAGCTTACTCTTAACATATTCAATAACAGCTAATGCATTTTCAGCTAGTTTCTCAGAATCCATGTCTTCTTGACCTATCGCAACTGCTACCATTGGGTTATTTCTCACATATATCCTCACGGAAGATCGGAGGTTCTCAATAAAGCTTTTAACATCTATATTTGGGGTTATAATTTGTGGCATTTTCCCTCTAGGACCAAGTGTAAACCCCATAACTTTACCGATCTTAGCCATTAAAGCAGGTTCAGCAACGAAGAAATCATATTTTTTAGCTATTTTCCTAGCTTCTCTACGTGACCCAGAAATTTCATCTAAATTTTTACTGGAGAAGATAGCATCAACTCCTGCTTCTCGAAGCTTTTCAGCCATTGCACCATCTGCAAATGCTGCAATTTTCTTTAGTTTTGTTGGCGGATTAGGCAGCTTTACTGATCCAACAATCCTATTTTCCGGTTTTCTTAAATCTAAACCCTCAATTGCAATTATTAATTCAACGCTCTGCAAGAAATTCCTTTTTTTCGATTCTTTCTTAGCCTTATCAATTGCCTCCTTAAGACTGTCCTTACTAATTGTTAATACTTTGCTCATCATTTCTCACCATAGATTTTATCATCATATTTACCTTCTTTTACGAGTTTAGTCATTTCACGTGGGTCAATTCCATCTATTGTTACACCCATACTTACACATGTACCTATAACTTGTAAAATAACCTTCTTTAAATCCTTAAGTTTAATTTTCTGATTAACGATACGCGAAATTTTTAGTAGCTGATCAAATGTTATATTACCAACCATTTCATTACCAGGATTTGAGGACCCCTTTTCTATACCAGCTTCTCTAGCGATTAAAGCTGAAGTTGTTGGTATACCAACTTCAACTTCAAATTCCTTTGTGTCTACATCTACGATGACTTTAATAGGGACCTTTAGACCTTTAAAATCTCTTGTTAGTTCATTTATTTTATTCACAACTTGAAGTACATTGACACCTAGGGGTCCTAACGCAGGTCCTAATGGTGGTCCAGCAGTTGCTTCACCACCACTAATGAGAGCCTCAACAACTTGCTTCTTACCCATATATACTCACCTACTCCTTCACTTTTCTTAACATATCAGCTGAAACTGTGATAGGTAAAGTTACAGACCTATCCAGAAATTCAATTACTATCTCCTTTTTATCTTTATCTACACGCATGACCCTGGCTTTCATATCTCTAAATGGTCCAGATATAACTTCAACGATATCTCCAATTTTAAATTCTTCCTCCTCAACTTTAGCGATCAACATGTCTAATACTTCCTTTTCCGGTACAGTTCCAAAAACAAGCCTTTTAAAGTACTTTATTCCACTTGTAGCTTCTATAACAGCAGCAGCATTATCAGCCTCTACAATAAGTAAGCCTTTAGAATGTGGAGGAATGATAATTGAATATATCGGAAGATTAGTAGCTTCGACTCTCTGCATAATAATTTTTGCTACATTTTCCTCTTGACCACCCGTAACTCTTAACGCAAAATATTTCCTTGTACGTCCAGACTCCTCATTACCCATAATTCATAATCACCTAAGCACAGGAAGAGTAATTAATGTCATTATTATTCTAATGATAAACGCAATACCACCTAGTAAGGCTATACCTAAAACAACTAACCTAGAGTACTTATAAAACTCATCTTTAGTAGGCTTTTGAGCAGACTTCAAAATCTCTATATACCTCTTTAACACCATGTTTTAATTCACCTACATCACTTAATTATACGATAATAACCAAATAATTAAGTTTTCTAGATTAATATAGCCATACCTATAAAAATCTATATTTTCTCGTAACTTACCCTGAGGTCTTCTAAGTAACTTCTTATTTTTTGTCTAGTTCCTCCTCTCATACCCTTCCAATCTAGCAATGCTAGTTTTGTGTTCATAGTTTTCCTTAAGGCCTCAGAAATGATTTTAGCATCAATGTCATCTATAACATACTTGGAGAAGATGTGCCCGACTGCATATTTATCTTCTAAAACTTTTCTTGTAAATGTTGGAGCGTAATGTGGTCCACCAAACCCAATACATACTTTCCCTTCAGATGGTTTTTCTATAGCCTCAAGTATAGCCTCTACTACTACATGTGCTGCTCTTTCATCTCTCCACTCCTCAATAGACGAACCTATTTCAACAAAACAACTTGGACATGTAATTTCAGTTGGTCCATGATGCGTAACTTCCATCGTAACCTTATACTCTTTATTCAAACCTCTACTTGTAGCGAGTGAATCTAAATTAATTAGTACAGACCTCATGAGTATTGGGTGACTTGGCGCTAAGCTTCTAGGAGACCCTCCAAAATCGGCAGACCTCACTGGATTTCCACTTACATGAACACTTAATGTTTTTATTTTTGCTGTAGAACTATGCCTTGATATAAAGATAATAGTTTTAGGATTAACTTGATATCTCTTCTCCAAGTTATCAGTATAGACTATATCTTCACTAACCTCTAATAACCCGATATTTCCAGACATCCAGTAATTATCTCTTAACTTATCGAAGTGAATATATTGCCTCAATACATTAGCCATTAGTGACCCGGCTTCGTCAACCACGCTATAAACAAATAAGTAATTAACTTCAGACATTAATTATCCACCTTAAAATAGCCTTTTGCATATGTAATCGATTTTCAGCTTGATCCCAAACTATCGATGATTCACCATCAATGACGTCTGATGTAACCTCTTCACCTCGATGAGCAGGTAGGCAATGCATAAATACGGTCTTTTTTCCGGTTGAGTTGAGTAACTCCGTGGTTACTTGATATCTAGGTATAAATGTCCTAATTCTCTCTTCACGTTCATCTTCCATACCCATGGAAACAAAAGTATCTGTATAAATTATATCTGCTCCTTTTACAGCATCTAGGGGGTCCTCGGTAATTTTGACAACAGCACCTGACTTCCTCGCTCTCTCCATAGCAGCTTTAATTACATCTTCATCTGGACGATATTTTGCTGGTGATGCTACGTTAATATTTATCCCGACCGTTGCACAACCAATTAGTAGAGAATGACATACGTTATTTCCACCGTCACCTACATATGCAAGCGTAAGTCCAGATAACTTGCCGAATTTCTCATAAATTGTTAGTAAGTCTGATAAGATTTGAACTGGGTGATATTTGTCAGATAAACCATTAATAACTGGAACTCTCGAGTACTTGGCTAACTCATGTAAAGTGTCTTGTGTATATACTCTAGCCATAATTACATCCACATATCTACTTAGTACCCTAGCAGTATCTGCTATAGTCTCTCCTCTACCTAGTTGAAGTTGATCCCACCCAAGATATAAAGCATGGCCACCCATTTGAAGCATAGCGACTTCAAATGAAATTCTAGTTCTGGTCGATGGTTTTTGAAAAATCATAGCAAGTACCTTATTTTCCATGTATCTAGATACATCTATAACGCCACTTTTTATTTTAATAGCCTGATCGATTAATAGAAGTACCTCCTCTTTAGTTAAGTCGAGAATACTTAGTAAATGTCTTACCATATGTCTTCACCTTAAAATGTAAAGAGTGTTTATTGATAAATCAATGCTAAATACTAAATTATCGCTTCCTATTTATTAATAATCATATCCAAAATTTCTTGTGCATTATACCTGATTAGATCAGAGTATCTTTGACCAACTCCCAAAAAGAAAACAGGCTTTTTGAGTTCATAAAGAACAGAGATAATAGCGCCTCCTTTAATATCAGCATCAACCTTTGTAAAGATTAATGCATCGACACCAACATTATCATTAAAATACCTAGCTTGTGTTACAGCGTCGTTTCCCGTAAGTGCATCTAAGACTAATATCTTTAAATCTGGCTGTACTACCCTCACAATTTTCCTTAACTCCTCCATTAAATTTACATTGCTGTGTTGCCTACCAGCAGTATCTATTAATACAACATCGATACCTTTACTTTTTGCATGCTCTATAGCATCATACGCTACAGCAGCGGGATCTGCTCCATATTGATGGCTAATCATTCTAATACCTAGCTTATCTGCATGATATTTTAGCTGTTCTATAGCAGCTGCTCTAAATGTATCTGAGCATGCTAACACCACCTTTAAACCTTTATCCATAAGATATTTAGCAATCTTAGCGATTGTTGTAGTTTTACCAACACCATTTACACCAAAAAATACGATTACATACGGCTTCTTAGCAGAACTCAAAATAGTATCATATAAATCATCACATCTACCTGAAATCAAAATTTCAAGTAAAACTTCTTTAACTACGTTTTTTACGATATCCTTAAGATTAGCTTTAAAACGTGGAATAGATCTTCCAATTAGCTTCCTCTTAATAAACTCAATTATGTGATTAGCTGTATCGTATGAAACGTCACTTTCAATTAGTGAATACATAAATTCATCTAATATTTCATTCAACTCATACTCCTTAATTTCTCTTTCAGATAGTCTCTGAATTATACCCTGAAATTTACTTTTAATCTTATCAAACATTTACTTGGTTTCCCCTTTCTGTGCACGTAATTGCATTTCTGAGATAAGTGCTGTTAATTCGTCATACCTCCTCCTTAGCTGGTTAAGAAGAGATACACGATTACGGTAAATTTGATTCAACTGGTTAATAGCTTTATCGATATATCCTATCGCTTCATCAACAGGCTTCGTTATATATATGTTAGCGCCAACACCAACCAACGCATTTTTACCGGGAACTATTTTTGACGGAAGGTATACATTACCACCTAATGGTACAAGGACCTCTCTTTCCTCCTTAGAATCTTTATACTCCCTTAGGGAAGCAAGTGCAGCTTGCCTCTCCATAATCGTCCTTTCAAGCAATACAATTTCTGAATATATAGCCTCTATATCCTGTAGAAGTCTTCTCTGCTCAATAATTAATCTTGCCAACTCCTTCTCCAAAATTATCCACCTCCAAATGCTTGACTAATAACAAATAATTCTCTACCTACCGTATCTTCCCCCACAAATACCACTTTATCATTAGCTATTAAACCTGAAGATATAAACTGTATACCATTATTCACAGTTCCAGTATAAATATCTACATGAAGTACAGATTTTATGATCTCTAACTCATCATCTCTTATAATTGGAGCAGCTAATGCACCATGATTATTCGCAACTAGTAGAGACCCGATATACGATGTTCTCCCTATAGTAGCACATGAAACCTCAACATCAAGTCTATCAGCAATTAGTTTCCGCGAAGAAGTTGGGATTATAGGCGATACCAAAGCAGCATTATCATTAATAATTATCAAGTTACCTACAGCAGTGTATTTTGTATCTAACTCGACAAGTTCTAATCCATGCTCTATAGCTACATTCTTGATACTCTCCTTAATATCTGGATACGTATATTTTGAAATTATTATCCCCCGGCTATTAACAGCTATAAAGGGAGAGATTACTCTTGTGTTTATTGGTTTTACAGGTAGCCCCAATACATCTAATTTACTTAATAACTTTTCCACTCTCCTTCTAACTATATCAGAGTGATATATTAGGTACTTATTTGTAGCTTTAGCATATAATCCAATATTTACACTACCTAATAATCTTATCCGAATAATTTCCAATAAAACCCCCTTACTTAGCTTAATTCTGATTGTTCCTTATAAGGCAGTACCCATACTAAGTCTTCCCTAGTACGCACTACTCTAACTTTTATTCTTCTAGGTGGATTACGGATTCCTCTAGACCATATCTCCTCATTAACCTTAGTACTAATCTTAACATTTCCAATATCAGTTTTCATGTGTCTTGAGATAAATTCTCTAAGGAACTTAGTAACTTTTTTAGCTCTATGTAGACCCCTTATTCTCTTTAACTTTATCCATAGTGGAACAACATAAATACGTTCCTCTGTAATTTCAGATTCCTCAAATGGCAACTCTTCACTCATTTTCTACCCCACCATAACTAGGAAATTACCTAAAGAACTTCTTTGTTTTTAGCTTTAGCTTCGTTCTTCTCCAGTGTCGTCTCTTTGGATTAACACGTACTTTTCCCTTTGTTCTAGCGATAACCCAGATCGGCACGGGCCTATTAGATTTCCAAGCGCTTGCTAAACGCTTCTTTACACTAAGAAGCTTATAGTGTGCCATTTTTTATAGCCTCCTTATCCTAAACTCCCTCTTACTACTTACTTGTAGTAATATCCTCTTTATATCTTCTTCGTCTAATCTCCTATTTAATTTTCCACTTAATACCATAGAAACAATCCAATCCTCAATTCTTCTTACCAACTCAGGTTTTACGAGTGAAACATTCCTAAGTCTTTGCCTAGCCTCAATAGTCAATACTCTCCTTAAAATTTCAGCTCTTTGTGCCTCATCTATTTGTGACCGATCGTTCATAATCTACTCCCCACCAACATACTGCTCATACCAAGGTTTTATCTCAAGTTCCCTCTTTATTTCTGCAGCAAGCCTATCAAGTAAAGACCTGCCTTCTCTAGTCAACACACGCCCTCTCTTCGACTTCTCGACTAAGCCAGCTTTTTCCAGCTGCTGTAAGATCTTCCTAATATTTGAGCCCCCACCATCCATATGATGTTCAGGCTTAACCCCTCTATCCTTTCTACCACCATAAAATGATCTTAGCCTACTAACCCCTATAGGACCATGAATATACAATTTTCTTAATAGGCTTGCTGCACGCATATACCACCATTCTGGATCGTCAGGTGGACGTTGCTTAGATGGGCCAGTCTTAACATATTTAGCCCACTCTGGCATTTGAACTTCAGGAACATTTCTCTTAATATAGTCTCTCAGCTTTTTCAAAAATATATCTGCTGGTACATCTTTTACACTAACCATTTCTCCAACACCAATCCACTGTTTAACTTCTTAATACACAATTAATCTTACCAAACAAACTTTACTAAGCTGCTATTTATAATTTAAATTTAATTAGAAAGCAAATATATTTGTTTAAGTAAAAGTAATGAGGTGTTTTGCGTGGAAGAAAAAGTATCAATTGAGATCTCAAAGGAGATATATGAAAAACTTAAGAAGGTTGTCGAGGAAAGTGGAGGGGAATTTAAGTCTATAAATGAACTTGCTGAGTTCATTCTTAGAGAAGCACTCTCTGAAGAAGAAGAGACAGTTTATACTCCGGAGGAGGAAGAGGAGATAAAGAGAAGATTAAGAAGCTTGGGATATATATAGCTTTAACCATAGCTAGAGATTAAAAATTTAGAAACTATACCTTTCTAGTTTTAGCGTTACTCCAGAAAACATCAGATAAGTAATGTAGATTTTTTATTACCTTACCTTTCTTCATTTCCTTAAGTTTTTCACTATTAATAAGAGCTACTCCGATAGCAATTATGGTTCCTACATCTTCTAGCAAAACTGAGACGACATCACCATTTTTGAAGTTTTCGTATCTCACGATTCCTGGAGCCATAATATCAGCGCCATTGGTTATAGGCTTTACCGCCCCACGATCAACAAGAACCTTCTTTAGGTTACATTTTTCAGCTATGCCAATAAATGGAATGATGTAGTTATTACGCTTAACAAGAACAGGTTGAGACTCTAAGTAGATGAGTGAGCCTCCTTTGAGAATTACTTCGTAACCACGCTTAATTTTACTTGGAACATCACTAAAACCATACTTTAACAAGATATCAAGATATTTACGTATATCTTTTTTACTCAATTGATTAATAGCCATACCAAAAAACAAGTAGTATCTAAAAGAGGATAACTAGGAGTATAAACCGATAGGCTTAAAAGAGCTTTAAAATCTTCATTCCACGGATATAGTCGACATGTACTGGTAATCCAGAGATGACTGGATATGAATATATAAAGAAGATAGTGGAGGCTATTAGAGTGAGAAAGGAGATACTAGTGTTATATTGTTTATCTGAGTTACTAAGAGAAAAGCTAAAAATAATTGTTAACGGCGGGATGGATTGTAGAAAATAATAGATAAACATCTCTCTACCTAGTCCTAATAGTTTAAGTATACCTAGTGGGAAAAAAGGCATCCATGTAATTAAAAACCAGAGAATAAAAAACTTGACTTCGTCACTAACAGTTTTACCTGAAGATATATCAATAATCAAGAATAGTACTGAAACTAATCCTATTACCCAAGTTAGTGGATTACCAAAGTCACATATACACGCAATATACTCAGATCCATTAATAATAAGCTTATCATATAAGGTCAATACAGGCCTTAATATAAGAGGCCATGTCCATGGTTGCGACCAATATGGATGGGGCTTTTCTGTAGGTAAATGAGCAGAGTATCTTAGCATATAAAATTGCTGGTCTATAAACTCCCTAAATCCATAGCCCCTAATAAATAAGGTTGGAATATATGTAGAGATATATGCTACTACTGGTAAAATTACAAAAGATATTATAACATGAAGAAGTAGCTTGAGATCCCGGGTCTTTACACAGTCACTAAGTAAATACGATAAGCATAGAATATATGGTAAAACTCCAGGTAACTTTGATGCTACCGCTAAGCCATAGAAGAAACCAGATAAATATAGAGCAGCTATACCTTTATCCTCACTAAAATAGTATTTTATGAAAAAGGCCATTGCAATTATGGATAGAGATAGGAGATAGCAATCAAGCATAGCAATTCTAGATTGAGCATAGAATAATGGATCTAGTATAATAAATAAGGAGGATAGTAATGCAATTTTCTTAGAGTGGAATACCCTATGGGCAATATAAAATATTAATGGTGGAACAAATGATGATAAAAGTACACCTATAACTCTCCATGCAAAGGGGTTATCTGAGAATAAAAGGATACCAAGTGCAATTAATTCTTTAGCAAATGGGGGATGTATCCTGTTAAAATCACCTTTTAATGCTAAAATAGGTCTAGCACCCTTATCAACATAATAAATTTCATCAAAGTAGATTTTTGTAGGAAAATCTAACCTATAAACAAGTAATAAGAATGTAATAAGAAACAATACAGGATATATAACATCACCTCTATAAATAATACCCTTTATAAAATTCCAACAATCTAGAATAGTGCTTCGAATGTTTAAAATATTATCCTGAGCAGTATGTGGTATATAAGGCTTAGAGATATATAAGCACCAGTATAGTAAGGGAACTAAAGCCACAACCTTACATAATACAAGGATATTCATGAAAAAGCTTAGCGGCCTAAAAACACTTAGAACATTAAATAAGTCGAAAATGAAGAAAAGGATTAAGCCAGTATTATCAAATAGAAATAGTAAAGGAAAAATGAAAATGGAAAATAGAGGATTAGTAAAGAAAGAGGCAATATACAAAATTAGTATAAAACCTATATATACAGATAGTGGGTGAAGCTCTCTATAACGTGAAAATATAAAGTATGTAACTAGTATTCCGACGATAATTAGAAGCCAAAAAATATTAGATAGGTAGGGAAAGAAGTAAAGAGCATTATCTACGTATGAGGAAATCCAGGAATGAAGATTCATCATAATAAACGGAAAATTAAACATGAAAAAGGAGAGTATAAATGATTCAAGAAATAACCTAGACCTCCTGACTACATAAATATACATAAACGGCAGGAATATCAGAGGTACTATACTAGATGAACAAGCTAACCCAAACACTAAACCTGCTAAACCCATATAGCTAAAATACCCAAGAAATACGGATAAAAACAAAAGAAAACTACTTAGAAACTCTAAACTATTGAAGAGAAGTAAGAGAAAACTAGGCATCAATAAGACGTATAGAGAAAAACGATTAACACCATAAACATATAGAATCATAAAAAATATCAAAGAAAAAATTAGAAACATAACTATACGGAAACCATAGTATCCAAACAAGGAACAAAAGCACAAAAAGACACCACTTAAACAAGGAAAAGGAAGACTAACTTCAACATAAGGAGCACGTCCAACCACCATAGAAAACCAACTAAAAACACTAGAAACACCAAAGAAATCTACAAAAAACCCTAGAACAAAACAGAACAACAACACCAAAGGGATAAACAGCATACTACGGCTCATCAAAGGAGGTCCCTCATCACAAACTCAGACTATCTAGCCACAATCATCGCCAAAAACATAAAAACAATAAACCAAAAATAAACTTAAACAAATTCCCGGAGATGAATCACCTTCTATCTTTAATACCGTAATATCGTAGGTAAATTTTAGCTGGTAACGTTAACCTGCCTTCTCTTAAGACCCTATACTTCCCCACATATACAGTTCTATCTGTACCCTCAAATTGCCGTAAAAGCTTAATAACATCATCCATAGGTACTTCAAGAATCATCTCTTTAGCCTTACTTATTAATGCTTCCTTCTGACTTGCTGGAAGCTTTCTCGGAAAATCTACGCTCAATATAGCTTCCCTAAACCTCCCCTCATCAATCACCTTTCTTTTAGGTTTTGCTAATGGAATTGGTTTCCAGTATACAGGTATAGGCTCTGTTAATGCATCTGCGCCACTAGAAATCATGAAGCATTCTCCAGGTTGTAAGCTTCCTATAATCTTATCCACATATTGCCTTAGCGATTCTCCACTTAACTTATACTTCTCTATCCATGATGAAAAATACCTATGAAGCGCCGATAACTCGTCCCTCTCAGATATATTAAATATGAAAATCGTATCCATATTCACTATTACTGCTGAGCTTAAACCGCTAAATGTCTGGTTAGCAATAACAAGCCTAATATTAAATTTCCTAGCTTCTCTAGCCATAAATTCAAGAATAAACTCCTTCTTACCTTCATAACGTCTTGGAGCTAACCTATGAGCCTCATCAATAAATATGTATATAGGCTCCTTTTCGGGATACCAAACATTCATAACTACACTTAGCGTTGATAGTACAAAGAGAAGCTTATCAGCTTCACTAGGCATATCACTTAAATCAATAATAACTAGCTGATTATCCATTAAGTACCTAATTAAATCTTTAGAATCCTCCTGCTTAGGAGAATAGTAATCAGGATTCATTATAATTAACCTCCTCAGCGCACCATACGCACCATCAACTTCATCTCTCCGCTTAGCGGTCTTCATAATCTCCCTTAGCTTTAATATCAGCTCTATATGGCTAGAAGCTTCATCTATAGCATTAGTAACCGTTAGTAAGATATTAGGCGTAAAGCAACCTTTCTCATACCCTAACCTAAGTATAGCAGCCTCCTCATACAGCTCAATAATCTGCTTCTTACCAAACCAACCATATAAATCAAGAAACACATCTCTACCTGGCCTTAAAACCACCTTATTAACAGGTAAGTCAATAAAATTCCCCACCCAATCAAATACTAAAACCCTACCAAAATTATGCTCCGTAATATACTTCATTAAAGCAGCTAACGCCGTAGACTTACCACAACCACTTTTACCAACCAATAATATATGAGAACCTAAGTTAATAGATACATTTATTTCATTAACACCATGTAGAACCGTCCTTTTCCTCCTCAATTTTAGTGGTGTACTATGACTAGAGATATTAACAGGCAGGGCTAAAGTTAATGCACTATTAAACATAGCAGCCGCATCCTCATCTAACACAAATTGAAAACCAAATAACTCCATAATAGATCGATATCTAACATCTTCACAGTCAGAAATCCATAAACCTATATAATGAGCCCTACCACCCTCTAAGACAAGAACTTTACCAAACTCCTCCTCATCAGCAAATACATTTCTCAAAATAGGTCCTTCAATTTCCCTAACATTATAAACCAGGACATCTATCATTCTATACCTATTAATACAGAGTAAAGGCTCCTCAACAACAACTGAAATAACCTTAGAAAACATATTAACAGAAGCAACTACACTTTTAAATGCATTCAAAAGGTTAAGAGAATCAACAATAAAATAGAGGTACAACAATCCATTATATCCATAATAAACAATTAAACGACTTACCCTCGACAAAATACCCTTAATCTTCAACTCATCAATAAATGAATACGATAAAACCCTAGCCATAATAAAAACTCTAAACCCAAACCCATAAACACAAAAACATATAGGATACTCACATCTAAACCGAAATATTTGGTAACATAAAGGGGAAAAACGCACTCTAGGAACATAACTCAAAACGATAAAAAGTAGAAATATAAAAGAGAAAAAGGCATATACAGATGCATCAACAAAGAACCCTGCCAAAGAAGACTTACTAAAACCAGCTAAAAACGACTTGAAACTCTCAACAAAATCAGAAACCCATAAATCATAATGAGCTAAAAGGCTAAGCAGAGGATAAACAGGCAATAGACGAATAAAGTGAGAGGAAAGTACAACACTTAGGACACCCCTATACCTCAAGCTAACTAAAGAAACTACACACATAGAAACATAGACCAGAAGAAGGAATAACGGCAAAAACGCAAATTTCTCACTTAACAAGGCACCAACTAAATCATGAAATAATAAAAATACCGTCAATGACGAATATAGCAAAGAAAACGGATGTAAAAAGAGAGCAAGAGGAAGAAAACCAAAATAAACAAAATCCAAATACACAAACAACACTAAGAATGAAACCAAAAACCCAAAAACAACAAACAAAAACCAATCAAAAACATACACACCAAAAACACAACAATACAAAACAAAAACAAATAAACCAAAAAGATAAAACAACAAATCAACTACACAAAAACGACCCAACGGATAAAACCACAAAACACGATCAACAAACAAATGACGACTAAAACACCAACACCCACCACCAAAAACACAAAAACAAACTAAAAATAAAGACCAACAAACTTCTCTATCTTTAAAAAGAAAAAGGATACCAAATAAAGTGGATGAAACCCTCAACTGAAAACACGAAAGTTGGGGGTAGACAAGGGGTCTAGGCTCCGGCAAAGCCGGACCTAAACCCCCAAAGAGGGTGGGTTGGAAAAACCCTCCGGCAAAGCCGGAGGAGGGAAAAAATAAAAACCAGAAAATAACACTAACCACATAATCAACATAACCACATACACACCAAAACAAAAAATAAAGATACAATAGGCATAGCCATACCCCCTCCTCACCTCCCGGGGGTAAAACCCCACCCTCTCAAAGCGTAGGAGATGAGAGGGTAATTTTCGAGGAGGGGGTATGGCTATGCCACAAAAAGACTATACACCTAAAGAGTATCAACATGCTATAGAGTTACTTAACATGGGTTTAGGTATCACAACAGTATCAAGGAAACTCAATATTCCCAAATCAACACTACACTACTGGAAGCATAAAACACATAAACCACCACAGACCAGATGGCAACCAAAACCCACAAAAGAACTAGCATACGTAATAGGAGTACTACTCGGAGACGGACACGTCAGGAAAAAACGCAACTACCTATATATCATCGAACTAGAAACAAAAGACGAAGACTTCGCAGAAGAATTTAGCAGAGCTATCGCAAAAGTCCTAAATAAAAAACTTAAGAAACCAAAAATAAAACACCGAAAAACAAGAAGCAACCTATATAGAATATGCTACTACTCAAAAGCTTTCTACACATGGTACAAAAACCAAACACTAAAAACACTAAAAGAATACATAGAATACAATAAAGAATGCGTTAAAATGTTCCTAAGAGGAATCTACGACTCAGAAGGAAGTAACTGTGGATGCGCTCGAATAAGTCTATATAACAGTGATCTAGAGCTATTAAAATATGTACAATATCTATTAAGAAAATACTTCAACATCGAAGCTACTAAAGTGCATCTAGCAGTTAAGGCGGGAACTAAAAGCACTAAGAAAAACGGAGAAGTAATCATTACAAAGAAAAACTGCTACGAGATAGCGATATACAAAAAACTACATATACAAAAATTCCTGAGAGAAATAGGGTTCAGTATAGCCAGAAAACAACTGGGGCTACCAAGGAAATAGCTAGGGAACTCGAAAAACTCCCCCAACCCACCCTCTTTTTCACACAACCACAAAAAACAAAAATATAATTAAAACTGCAGAAATAGGTTAAAATAACATAAGAGAAACAGCACAAATATATAAGAAATATATAGATGTGCCCCGGGTGGGACTTGAACCCACGACTTCCCGGTATCTGCCCGAGATATTCTTCAGCCGGGCGCTCTCCCAACTGAGCTACCGGGGCCAGATTCTCCACTTAATAATTATTTTATTTGGATTTATTAATAAATTATTTGCTTTGGAAACGTAATGTTAAGGAGTTTATAATGTTGATAAACGGAATAAAGTGCATTCTCAGTAAAATTATAGGTAAACTTGAGGGGATTGGGAGGAAGATATGCATTGTGCTAGCTGATTAACGAAACCCCGTTGCAGCAAAACTAGCCGTGGAAACCTAGATTTTGCTAATTATTTGTAGATAAAAATAAAGAGGTAATTTTGGCAATAAAATATTGTGGTTAGCATGAGTTATGATGAAGTTCTTAGAAGAACACTTGTCGCTATGGCTAGGAGGGTAGGGACTCTCATACGGGTAGAGGAGCTTAAGAGACAAGCATTAACGGCAAGTATAAATAGGCCTCTAGCTGAAGCCTTACTTAAGGAGATAGATAATATTCTTAAACTTATGCCAGATTTTGAACAGGTTATTAAGGATGCTATAGAGAAAGCCTCAAAAGAGGGAAAGCCGTTACTTGATACAGTCATAGATGATGCTATTAAGAGCTTTGTTGGTGTAATACCTCTAGCTCTTGTCGGCACCTTAGATAGAATGAAAAGAATCCTAGTCAATACAAACAAGATTATTGATGCTACCAATAAGATCATAGAGGAACTTTCAAAGGAAGGCATCCACTTACCTAGGATAGAGGTTATTGAGAGCAAGGATGACGTTATGAGCTTATCACTTGCTCTTAAAACTGCTAGACAAAGGCTGCAGACTATTATTGAATTCCTTAAAGAATTAGAGAAGTATGGTGAGAAGATCGAGGTCTAATATAAGTTAGCTTAGTAGTTATTAATCAAATAGCTTTGGTGTTGGGATAAAAGCTGTAATTTGTGGTGGAGTGTCAGTTCATAATGGAGACATAAATAATTAAATCTAAAGATATTAGTGAGATGAACAATACGGCTGCGAGGTAACCAGTATCTTCGAGAGGAAGACTATATCAAGGGCTGGAGACTCACTTGAGGGGGAAGCATTCAAATCACTAATGAAATTCCACAAGGACAATAGCGTTGAAACTATACTCATACATAACCTCAGACGATTCAGCAGAACACCACTGGAAGCTGCTCAAGCACTTAAAAAGTATTTCTAGGTAGAGAATATACTGTCATATCTATTAAGTTTAACTTGAAAGCCAATTTGAACGACATAGTGAGCAAGGTGACGATCTACATCCTATTGATGGCAAGCTTGCTTGAGCGAGACTTTTTATGATAATAAAGGTTGAAAGCGCGAGGAAAACAGGGAAGAAGATGAAGAATGACAACTACGGTATATCATATCATCAGTTCCTCCGCAGAGTGAAGAAATTGAAATAGGTATCTTAATAGTTATCTTTAATAATTTTTCTCGAGTATACTCGAATTGGAAATGTCATTGAATTCCACAAGCAATAATAAGGTCAAGGAATTAGGACAAGTTATAACACCAAGAGAAGTTGCTAAGTTTTTAGTTAGGTGGGCTATCAAAAGCCCAGAGGATATAATTTTAGATCCAGGTTGTGGTGATGGCGTATTTCTTTTAGAGGCAGCGTCACGTTTACTTGAGCTTGGAGTTAAGAAAGAGGATCTTCCTAATCACCTCTTTGGCGTAGAAATAGATGAAGAAGCTATTAAGAGACTAAAACAGAAGTTTTTAATGAAATTTGGAGTAGTTCCTACTATAATTCAGAAGAGCTTCTTTGAGATCGCCCCACCAAACACTTTTTTCTCCAAACTTCCTCCTGTTAGCGTTGTTGTAGGTAATCCTCCCTATATAAGGTATCAACTTTTTAAGGGAGAGGATAGGAAGAAAGCACTTAGAATTGCTATGTCTGCTGGCGTTAAACTCTCTGAACTCACGGCTTCATGGGTTCCCTTTATAATTCATGCTGAATCGTTTCTGAAATCTAAGGGTAGAATGGCTATTGTTCTTCCAACAAAACTCCTTAATGTAGAGTATGCGAAGCCTTTCAGAAAGTGGTTGTTGAAGAAGTTTAAAGAGGTATATATTATAGTTTTCGAAGAGAGAGTGTTCCGAACAGTATTAGAAGATACTTTACTTCTCTTAGCTAATAAAGTTGGAAGAGGAGGAGCTGCGATCGTAAAAGTACGGAACGAGAGAGACCTTAAAAATTTAGATATGATAAGAAGAGAAGATCTTTTCTTTATCGAACCTACCCCTGAAGAGAAATGGACAAAATATATCATTTCTCGTGAACTTTCTAGGAAACTCTCGCAGATTCTCAAGAAAATAAAGAATTATATAAATACCTTTGGTGAATATGCGTATGTTACAATAGGCGCTGTCACAGGGTGCAATAAGTTCTTTCTCTTAAGTCAGGTAGAAGTTAAGAATTGGGAGATAGAAGATCAGTTCCTTACACCTGTGGTTTCAAAAGCTGAAGACATTAAAGGTATTTTATTCAGAGAGGAAGATTGGGAAATGATACGTAAACTCGGGAAAAAGTGTTATCTCCTTAATATAAATCTCTCACCTGAAAAAATAGTTGAGTTTAACGTACATAAATATCTGGAATATGGGTTAAAGCACTTAAAGCTTACTAAAAGATATAAGATAAAGATCCGAAAAATATGGTATAGTGTTCCTTATGTAAGAGCACCAGATGCTTTCTTTACTTATATGTCTCATACAGTTCCAAGACTATCTTTAAATTTAGCAGGAGCAACAAGCACAAATACTATTCATAATGTCTTCTTTAAAGAAAGAATTGATGGTGAAGTATTTGTAGCATCTTTCTATAATTCTCTAACACTTCTCTCAACAGAACTTGCAGGAAGATATTATGGTGGAGGAGTTCTGAAGATTGAACCGAAGGAGTTAGAGAAGACATTAATTCCATATCCACTTCCTCAGTCTACAAGTAGAATATTAAAAAAGGAAGTAGAGGATCTTGATAAGCTTATGAGAAGGGGGAAGTACGATGATGTAGTAGCACTAATTGATGAAATTCTTCTAAAAAGTTACCTTAAACTTTCGTCAGAGGAGGTTAATGTTATAGAAGAGTATTATAGAGAAGTGAGAGAGAATAGATTAAGGAAGAATTTCTAGAGGAGTTTTTCATAAAGATACTTTAAACATTACTACCAAGGAATTCCACTATCTTATCTATAGTTTTATCGATATTTAGTTCATTCAAAATAATTTTTAACTCTTCCTCCTCTACTTCTAAAGGTATGTATTGGTCGTCTTCCTCCTTAAAGAGGAAGATACCTACTCCATTGTTATACCAGTCCCTTAATGCCTTAAATTTTTTAATTATTAATTTGGCGTTATCTTCCTTACCTATCCTACAAACCCAAAAAGAGTAGAACTGCGGAATTGAATTCTTTATCCAAGCGCGCCAGTCTCCTATATTTGTGCCAGTATATTTAAGCTTAAGATCTACCGGAGTGAATTTAACTTCTTTTAATCTTTTATCGAGATCTTTTCTCGTAGCTCTTTCGGGTTTAGTCTCTCCTCCCCTCCTATGTGGCGGACTTCCCAACATCTTTACCTCCCCTGCGACTAGAAGTTTTTCATTGCATACGTAAGCTAGATCTAGGTCATGCCTCTCCGTAAAACCCTCTACTCTCATATCCCTAAGTTTAAACTTTTTATCTGATCTAAGCCAGACTAAATGGATTATAAAATCACGAAAAACATTGCCCTTTTGCCTATATTCACCTTCAGTAATCTCTCCTTTCTTCCAAAATCTATCTAGTTCTTCATAAAGTGCTAAAAGGAATTCATTTCTCATTTTTGAGAAGTACATGTACTCTTCCGCTAATTTCAAAAGTCTATCTCTAAGTTCAGAAATATACACATATCTTGATCTTGGCATAATACCTCCTCGCAAATAAAATATTTTATGAGAAAGTACAAATTAATTCGTCGTTTTATTAATAGAGTATAGAATTACCTAAAAAAATGAGGGGAAATCATCTTTATGATAAACTTCACAACCATTCTCCCGTGATGGTATAAATAGTTAATGGTCCTAAGTGTTGATTATAAAAGCGTGATTTGAGTTTTATGGAGATGAATGAAAGCGCGCTTTTTAGGCTAAGCTACCGGGGAGTCTCTACTTAAACTTAATATCATCTTATTTCTACTTGGGTTTTAAATAATAAATTATTTGCTTTTTGAATCTGTTTCTGGTGCTTTTGTATTTATTTTTATCGTTTCTCTTTGGTGTAATTTGACTTCTTAGTCAGTGTATGATGTTCATATTTTAGTGTTCTATCTTCTTATTTACTTCTTTCAATTTCTCATATAATCTCATGATATACTCATCATGCTTATATATCCACTCACCATCCCTAAAGTTTTGATAGGGAATAGTGGCTCTCTGCCCTTTCTCTGTAAATGCTTGGAGATAATACTTATACTTCTCTATATATCCCAGCTCAGATAATTGGTTTAGAGAATTTAACATATTGAAAAATTCATATATTGGTAAGTAAGCAATAACTAGTAAGGCGTTTTTATTTAAGATTTTACCTAAAACCTCTACGAAAGGTTTATTTCTTAGAGCATTCGCTGTTTTTGCAAGGTACTCATAATTTGGAAAGTTAATTATTAAAATGGGCATTACTGATATTTTGGGATCAAATTTTACAAGGAATATTTGAAAGTCTTCGATCAGAGAGTTTCTGATTATGTGTTGTTTAAAATGATAGTGAATATCTTGTATTTTCAATCCGAGTTTCTTAGCAATCTCTGCAAACGGGATGGTTAGCGTCTTTTTCTAATTCCTTTAGAATGAATAAATCAATATAGTCACATAGAACTGGAAAGTCATCGGGATCCTTCAATGTAAATGGTAACTCTGTATTTGCATACTCAATATCATTGATAAGTTCGCTCCATTTAAATTGCCACTCTGTGGTATTAAGATTAAACCAGTTTTGCAGGTCCTTTTTTATCCGTGCCTTTAAATGTGGACGCTGTTTTTTGAGTGTTGATTGTAAGGTGTGATTTGAGTTTTATGAGGATAGAGAAAACGCGTGTTTTTTATTTATGATGAGTTTTGATGGTGAGTATGAGTGCGTATGTGCTTGTGATTAGGAATGGTAGGTGCAGTATTGTACCTCTCCAAATAGCTTCTATGGTGTATTCACCTAGTGCGAGGAATATGAGTGGAGGTATTACGTTGTATAAGCCGTATATGAAACCTAGGAAAGCTGTTAATTTTAGTACGGGTTCGTTTATATCTCTGTGGTAGAGAGTCATTAAGGTTAGTAATAACTGGTGCAGTTAAGGGAGAGACTCCAAAGTATTATTTGTGCTAGTGAGATAATTGATTGCGTATTTTTTATATGTTTTCTGTTATTGTTATTTCATTAGTTATTTCGTCTATAAGATCTTTTAATGTGTTTGTTTCTTTTTCTTGTATCTGAAATACTGCATAGTTTCTCTTTTTCTCTAAAATATTTATGTTTCTTCTTTTTAGCATTGGCATTACATCATTTAGGCGTTTGTTTTCAATTTCTAGTTGTATGTCTATGTGATATCTCCTTTCTTCAGGTTTGACTAAAGTGTTTATTTTTAGTATAGTATTAGTATTTTTATTTCTTAGATCTAAGCTAGTAATATGTGAACCTGCATAATAATTCTCAACTGACAATCTTTCCACGCTAAATACTTCATGGTTAATATTATGTATGACTTTTTCCGCAATTATTAATAATTGATTTAGTATCGGGAGGTCATCCTCAATAAAATTTGTTTTTAGGATCATGTCTACTGATTCTGGAAACGCGAGCATATAGATTTTATCAAATATCTTTATTGCTTCATATATAAGCTCGACTTTCCTTTCGACTTCCATGTTCTTAACAGGATACTCTATCTGTAAGGCTACGTGTCCGTCTGGTCCTATAATTTCCCTTATGTTAACATTATATTCTTTAGAAATTTTTCTGGCAGCATCTAATCTTTTATCGTGAAAATAGAAAGCATTAGGGTATCTGCGTCTAAAATCTTCATATACCTTTTTACTACTCCAATTAACATCAACACCAATATAAGTGTCATATTCACCTTCAATCGCTAATTTTAAATCGTAATGATGATCTTGAATACATAGAATACCGCTATAGGTTTCATAGGCCATACTAAATACTTGTGACCTAGGAATTATCCAAAATGTATCGATAATCGTCCATATGTTACCCTTATTTCGAATATCGTCACCGAATAGCATAACAAGATAGGGAGATACCACAGGATATCTACTTAAGCGGTCTATGTATCTTCGAAACAGTACTAGACAATTATACACGTTATTTACTGGAATCATTTTCATATATCTCCTCATATTTTAAGAAAAAATTCTCTTAAAAAGTCCCTCTTGCATATATCTAAGACCAATTATCAAACAAAAAACAAACCAAAAATAAAGACCAACAAAAACTTCTCTATCTTTAAAAGGAAAAAGGAATACCAAATAAAGTGGATGAAACTCCCAACTGGTAATGTGATAGTTGGGGGTGGACAGGGGTTTTAGCCTCCGGCAAAGCCGGACCTAAACCCCCAAAGAGGGTGGGTTGGAAAACCCCCTCCGGCAAAGCCGGAGGAGGGAATAAAATTATGAATAATAACTTAATCACACA
>CAYTHX010000003.1:0-130304 GCA_964437705.1 uncultured Nitrososphaeria archaeon | reverse complement strand
ATTCTTTATTTAGACCACTATAGCTGTAGGTTTTCTTTAACTCTATGTACTCGTTTAGGCTCTGCTTCGGTTAGTTTTCTCCCTCTGTATTTTAGGTAGAAGTCATATTGTTTTCTGAATATGTAGTCTTTCCATGTTCCTGGTAGCATCCCATATTTTGTAGCTAGTAGGTCTACTGCTTGTTGTGATCCTACGAGGAATTGCCACATTACAGTTACTCGCCTATGTTTTGATACATAGACTTCCCATGGACGTGGTTCTGGCCATAGCTGAGGAGGTATTTCATTTATGTGTCTCCTGACGAATTCATGATGCTCTTTTATGAGTAGTTTAGGTGGATGTTCTTTCATTATCTTGTATAATTCTAGGTAGTTTTCTCGGATTTCATTTAGGTTATAGTCGCCTGGTTTAAGTTGTGAAATAATATCCGCTGGTACGTGTTTTGTGATGTCTACTGCTCTTGCCCATCCTATATGCATAACTAACCATTTATTTTCTGTCAATCCTAGTATTGCAAATCCATCTTCTGCTAATGTTGCTTGTACATAGTATTTCCATACTTCATCTGACATTCTATATAGGTCTATTGTTGGTTGGTGAATCGTCTTTTTACCACATTGAATCCCTATAAAGGTTAATCTTCTTCCTGTAAGTGCATCTGCATATGATCTTAATACTTTTCCTCGATGTGGATCTGGCCCTTCATAACTTCCTCCAGCCTCTAGGACACATCGTTCAAAATACCAATGGAGTACGGGATCTATGTTTGCATAATGTACTCCATGATCCTTTTTTATACTTCCTTCATTTATTACATGTGCTGCTAGTTTCCATAGTGCTGGATTGCCTAGATCATATGGGAATTGATGTTCAGTAAATATTCCTCTTTTTTCTAGTTCTATATATGGTATTTGTAGTTGATTGCATAATCTCATAAGGCCGCTTACTGTAGGTTTATTAACTAAGTTATTCATTAGGCGGTAGTAAAAGTGATAGCTTGCTTCAAAGTTCTTGACTTCTAGTTTTCTGAGTAGTTCTCCTAGGTTAGTTGCTCCAACCTCCTTCATTTTTTCCTGAATTAATCTAGTTATTTTCTCGTTGTCTACCGGGATTTGTGCATATTTCGGTTCTTGCCACCAGTGGTAGTGTCGGCTTATTGGGTCTATTTTTATGTTTGGTTTTGGTTTTTGTGGTTTTGTTTGTTTTGCTATGAGTTGTAGTGCTGTTTTTCTGTCTATGATTTCGCCTAGTTCTTTGATTTTTGTGTTTATTTTTTTGTTCGAGTTCTGTGTCGTCTATGTTTTGTGTGTAGAGTGTTTTTTGGAGTAGTTTTGTTGTTTGTATGTCTAGGGTGTTTTTGGGTGGTTTGTTTATTTTAGTGATTTCTCCTGTTCTCCAGTCTAGTTTGTAGACGTCTTTTCCTTGTTCTAGTGCTCTTTTGATTTCGTTGGCTACTCCTGCTGTTACGAATCCGGAGATTTCTGTGTAGACTATGGCGTCGCATGTATCGAGTAGCATGTAGAATATTTCCATTCCTCCTCCGTGTGTAATGAATTGGTAGTCTGCTGGGTTTACGATTTTAGCTTCTGGGAATGTTTGTGAGATTATTTCTAGTGCTCTTTTTTCGCATAGTGTGCCGTATGTAAATGTTGGGTGAGCATAGTATACTTTGCTGTATTTTGCTTCAGGCAATTCCTAAAGAATAGTATGTCGTGTGTCTATAATGTGTTATATGTTATTTTTGTTTTTAGGAATATTTATGTTTTCTTTTTTGCGGTTTTTAAGTGGGTGGTGGGTTGCGAGTATTAAAGTGTATTTGTGTTGTGATCGCTGTTCTTCTTGCTGTTTCTCTAGTTTCTATGATTAGTTTTCCGAGTGTGGTATATTCTGGTTTTATCGTTTCTGGTCTTCATTTGAGGTATGAGGTTAGTGTTGCTGGGGATAATCTTCCTCAGTGGATGGTTCTACCTGCAACGAGTATTTTTCGAATTATCAGGATATAGTTAAAGAAAAGAGAGCTTATTTTGCGATGTTGCTTTATAGGGATTATTGGGAGTATTTACGCGATTTTAGTGAGAATCCATCTTTGGATAAGGGAAAGGCTCTGGTTATCGCTTTCAATAGGTTGTATATTGATATTTGTGTTGTGGATCGTAGAGATGATTGTGCTAAAGTGAATGTTACTCTTACTTTTACTGACGGTATTGCTAAGATGGGTAAAGAGTATTCACCTAAGCCTAAGATTGATAGTTCTTGGAGTAATAAGGGTGATTATTACCTATCAGTATTTAATAAGTTAATTATGTCTAGAATTGTTACTGTCGACTTATGTAGTGGAGAAACTGTTGATGAAAGTGGGAGGAAAGTTGGAGAGTGGGTATTTTGGCTTAGTCAAAATGACTTGAAGCAGGAGTGTACTCTTTTGCTTTATAGTCTGGCGGATACTCATGTTGTCGAGTATCCATCTAAAAGGATTAATGGTCAGGCGACCCTTATCCTCCTTAACTCCTCAAATACTGCTGATAGAGACTTTCGTATGTCTAGTGGTAAAGTGATTCCTGCTAATCGCCAGATTTATAGTAATAAGTCTATGTTGCCATTTAGCTCTATTATTTATCCAGTGTCTGAGGGAGATGTAAAAAGGGTAATTCAGGTTTTATCTAATTGTTCATGTCTATATAGGCAGCGTATAGCTATAAAACCGTTGTTTAAGTATAAGGATGGTAAGTTAATTGTACATGATGATCGTGTTTTCTTGAGTTCTATTGATTTGAGTTATAAGTCATGGGAGTATGTGCATTCATTGGTAGAGTATAATTATTCAATTAATTTGTGTAGGGAGTGTGATTTCCAGTTAAATGTTACTGAGTATATTAGAGGAGTGTTATATGATGGTAAGGAATATGTATCGATAGGCTTTCCTGATTTGCTTTCAGTAGCATATGATAGGAAGACCGGTCTTCTTCTCTATTTAAGTGTAGGGGCATTGCTTGATATGACGTATGTATTACCAAGCGTGATTGTAAGAACATTTGGAATTACACAGTACTCTAATACCTTGTTAAATCAAGTATGGATAAAGCTACTAGATGTAGAGTTTTAGCCCACCACCAACAACCTTTTCTCCAAAGGTTTTCCTTTAGCTTCTCGAAATTACTATACTTATCATATCACGATAATAACTACATTTCGTTTTTACCAATATCTGATTAGTTAGTTTGTAATACTCCTTTTTCTAGGAAATGGGACTTTAAATTTTTATGAGGATTATTTGGTTAGGTGTTGAGAATTATACTCATTATGCTTTAGATTTTGCTGTGTTAGGATAGTTATTTTATGGTTTTGTTGTGTTATGTTCGTTTTATGTTGATGCTGATTGTGTAGGTTCCTACTGGTGCGTTGTCTGATAGTGTGACTGGTACATCTATTTGTGTGTATGCTTTGCCTTTTATTAGATATATTCCTCCGTTTAGGGTTATGTGGTTGCTTTTGCCGTTTGGTCCTGTGACGTCTTTTAGGGATATGGATATGTTGTATGGGATGTCTGATATGTTTTCGATGTCTAGGGTGATTATTCCTGAGGATCCTGGCCATAGTGATGGTAGGGTTACGGCTCTGACTTGTATTGGTTCTCCACCGACATATCCTACTAGGTGTATTTCTGTTATGAGTAGTGCGTTGTTTATGTCTTTCCCTCTGTATATTGCTATTACTATTTCGTATACTCCGATGGGTGCTCCGCTTTTAACTTTAAATGGTACATCGATAGTTGTTTCTGCGTAAGCTAGTAAGTTTATCGATACTGGTTCAAAATCGATTACTATTGCTTTTTTATTTGGAGCTATTAACCCCTTATTCTTGATGTGGACTGTATAGTTGACTGAGGCTAGGTTTTTGAGAGTAATTTTCATTGTTCCGGTTTGTCCTGGCCATATTGATTCAAACTCTAATTTCTCGATGTAGATTGGTTCACCAACGTTAAGGATGAAGTTTAGGTTTGCGATAATTGATGACGTTTCATCTTCCGTTGTTGAGAATAATCCTGATATTTGACATACCATTCCAAATATTACTCCTAGTAGTACCGTTACTATGAAAATAACTGCTAGCCTTGATAGTCCAGGCTTCATATATTGCACCAACAAACGCAATTATGCTAGAAAATTATTAATTAACTGTAACTCAAGTTACTATAGCGAAAATAAAAGGTATTTTACGAGCTAATGTAGAGTAAAACTTATTTCTGGTTTTAATTCTTGTATTTTCTCTGTGGTTTTTGTTTTTCTCTCAGAAGGTTTGATAGTCGAATTTTTATGGTTATATCCAACGTAGCCCTTGTGCGGCTCTTGGTTTTCTGCGTATATATTTTATTGAGCCTTTCTTTATGAATATTCTCCAATTTTTCCTAATTCTCCCTTTATTTATGACCTTCAATTTCCCATCCTACTTCTCAAAGAATATTATGTATTCTGGATATTATGTTTTGTGTTTATAAGTAAATTGTTTTTTATTAGGTGTTTTCTATTTATTTTTAGGGCTTCTTGTTTTTCTGGCTGTGGTTTTCCCTTTTTGTTTTTCTGGTGGTTTGGGTATGGTGAGTGTTAGGCTTGTTAATTTGACTAAGTACTTTGGGCGTGTGAAGGCTGTTGATAATCTTAATTTGGAGATTCGTGATAGTGAATTTATTGCTTTGCTTGGCCCTTCTGGCTGTGGGAAGACCACTACTTTGCTAATGATTGCTGGTATCTATAGGCCTAGTAGTGGTTACATATATTTTGATGATATTTTGATGAATGATATTCCTCCTAAGGATAGGAATATTGGTATGGTTTTCCAAAGTTATGCGTTGTACCCGCATATGACCGTGTTTGATAATATTGCGTTTCCGCTTAAGCTTAAGAAGCGGCCTAGGCAGGAGATTGAGGAGAAGGTTAGGCGTGTAGCGAAGCTTCTTAATATTGCGGAGCTTCTTAATAGGAAGCCTGCACAGCTTAGTGGTGGTCAGCAGCAGAGGGTTGCGCTAGCTAGGGCGCTAGTTAAGGAGCCTCAGCTCTTCCTCATGGACGAGCCTCTATCTAATCTTGATGCTAAGCTTCGTGTTCAGATGAGGGCTGAGTTAAAGAAGATGCAGAAGGATCTTGGGATAACTACTATCTATGTTACCCATGATCAGGTTGAGGCTATGACTATGGCTGATAGAATTGCTGTTCTTAATCGTGGTCAGCTTCAGCAGTATGCAACGCCATCCGAACTCTACAATAAGCCTGCAAATACATTTGTAGCTGGGTTCATAGGAAGTGTTCCTATGAACCTTATTGATGGGTCGCTGAGGTGGGATGGCGAGAAAGCCTACGTAGATATTGGTGAGATATCTATACCTCTTCTAGCTGATCAGAGCAAGCTTCTTAAGGAGTTAAGTGCTAGTGGCGAGGTTATACTTGGAGTTAGACCTGAGCATATAATTGTTGGTGAAGGTGAGTATAGTGGAAATGTATATATAGTTGAGCCTCTGGGTAGGGATAAGATTGTGCATATTAGTGTTGGAGGGATTATGCTTAATGCTGTAGTTCCTGGTGAACAGGAGGTTAATGAAGGTGATACTATAAATATTAGCTTTATGATGGATAAAATTCATTTATTTGATAAGAGTAGTGGTAAAGCCTTCTTTTAGTTAAAAAAATTTTTTAGCTGGAATAATGTTAAACTGTACTTTTACCTGCAATTTGTATTCTAAGTAGGTATTGCTGGGCGAATAAGAAGAATATCACTATTGGTATCATGTATAGTATTGCTACTGTAGCTGTTACTCCGGGGTTTATGTATGAGTATTCTCCAGTTGTTAAGGCGTATACTAGCATGCTGAATGTCCAGTACTCTTGTGAAGCTATAAATGTAAGTACGTATATGAATTCTCCCCATCCAGATAGGAATCCGAATATTAGTACAGCCATTAATCCATTTCTAACGTTTGGCATGATAATTTTCCACCAGGCTTGTAGCCTACCACATCCATCGACTAGCGCAGACATCTCTATATCCCACGGTATACCATCGAAGAAGCCCTTCATGATCCATATTCCTAGGGGGAGGTCGAGTGCAACCTTAACTATAACTACGCCTATTAGCGTGTTATAGAGCTTTAGTGCATTTAAGACGTAGAATAGTGCTATTAGAAGTGTTATACCTGGAAATGCATGTAGTATCATTGTTAGTGTTAATATTCCTTCCCTTCCCTTAAACTTGTATCTCGAAAGTGCATATCCAGCTAGTGAGGAGAATATTACTTCTAAGAATGCTATGATTATAGCTAGTGTAAATGTGTTTGCTGCAACTAGGTATACGTTTGGATAATACTGAGTAGCTGTTCCGGGAACTTTGATATTACCGCTGCTAAGGAAGAACCAGTTTTCTAATGTTATGTTTTCTGGTATTAAACCATATAGTTTTGTTGATATGCTATTTAGGAATAACATTAAGTAGAGTAGGATTATCGGTATTGTAACTATTACTAGTATTACATATATTGGGAGGTCCTTAATTTTCGAAACTATCACGCGCTTATTCATGGTCTACACCTCGATTTTAGGCTCGAGCATAAGCTCTCTAAACTTAAACATCTTCCAGTAGAGTACCGACATTATAAGCCCTATTATAACTAGGATTGTCGCTAAAGCAGCACCGTATCCAAATTTCACTATTCCACCATATTGGGCGAATGCTAAGTGGTATGAGTATAATGCCCAAACCTCAGTTGTATAGAGGCCCGGCCCCCCATCAGTAACGAGAAGTATATACTCATAGCTTGTTAAAAGTGAGAGCGTTTGATACGCAGTTACGAACATTATTGGCCATTTGATTAGAGGTAGCTCTATGTGTCTAATAATTTGTAGTGTTGATGCACCGTCAACTTTAGCTGCTTTAATATAGTCTTCTGGAATGCTTTTCAACGCTGCGGTGAATATTATCATTCCAAAGCTTGTACCTATAAATCCATTTACTAGTATGACTATTAGCCATGGGTTTGAGAGTTTCCAATCTATAGGTGGAAACCCAAATGCTGATAATATCCAGTTAAATAAGCTATACCCCTCTCTTCTACAAGCCCATAGCCATAAGAGAGCATATACGGTTGAGGGTGTAATTCTAGGTAGAAGCCATATAGTTCTAAATGCAGACCCTATTTTTTCGTTTATATGTGTTGTGGCGATTGATATGAATAAAGCCATTCCGACGTTAAAGCATATAAGTGTAGTAAAGACGTAAAATAGGGTATTTCCGAGAATTTTTGCAGCCCATCTATCTTTAAGAATGTATAAATAATTTGCTAATCCTATCCAGTTCCATTTAAATGAGTAATCCATATTTGTTAATCCTATTAGAAATGTTAAAACTACAGGTACTAGGAAGAATATAACAATTATTGTTAAACTTGGTACTAGGAATACTAATAAATATCCTTTCCTAATTTTTGCTAATCCTTTTCTCATATCATTCACACAAAAATAAAAATAGGGTTGGGGAGTAATTTAGGATACAATCTCGACATCGTCTCCTAATGTATTTTGAATTTCACTTAATAGTACATTATATGCTTCGTCCGGTGTCAACTCCCCGCTCTCAACAGCTCTCAATACATTAAATACTATTCTACTGTAGTCTCCCCACTTAGGGTGGTTAGGTATGAATGTTGTGTACTTTAGCATATATGCTACGTCCTTTAAGAACCAATCCTGAGTGTACCTGGAGTCTGAGATTTGGCTATAGAGTATTGCTAGATGGGCGCTCTGAACTGAGTGGTATGAGTTTATGTGTGGGTCTGTAACTAGTGTTATTAGTATGAAGCATATATCTGCTACTCCTCTCTCTTCAGCCTGCTTAGTTATTGTATATACTAATGGGTGACTTAGTGTTACTGGACTCATGCCTGGTTCTCCAGCTGGATGTAGAGCATATCCTATATTCTCCTTAAATGATTCCTCAGTTAATAGTCCTTTCTGAATCCACTCGCCTTTGTGCCATGTTCCTCCAGATAAGAATAGTGCTTCACCAGATGTAAATGGTCCGTGGAAGTCCTTATCCCAGTCGCCACTAAACTGATTCGGGCTAATAACTTTGTATACCCATACTGCATCGTAGAACCATTTTAGAGTCTTTTTCCAAGCTTCTTTTGAAAATACCATTTTTCCAGTTTCTGGGTTCCAGAGCTTACCTCCGTATGCTAAGTAGAATTGGAAGTAGTCATATCCCTCCTTAACTCTATGTAGAATTCCTCTTTCAACAAGTCCTTTATCAACAGCTTCCTTAGCGACCCCGAGTAGATCTTGTAGAGTGAATTCTCCTCTCTCGATCTTCTTTGGTAGCTCATTAATCTCTTGTTCACTCCAGCCAAGTTTTCTTAGTATGTCTTTTCTGAAGTATAGTGGTCTAGCCTCTGTATCCTGTGGTACACCCCAAATCTTTCCTTTGTACTTAACTGCGTCCCATAGTGTTGGTATAACGTCATAGTATATGACGTCCCAGTACTCCTTAACATAGTTATCTAGTGGAATTATATAGTCGTTTGCTGCTAGGAATCCGATATCCTCATGTCCAGTTAGGTATATATCTGGAGCTTCACCAGCCTTAAACGCTAAGTAAAACTTATTCTTATACTCTCCCCACTCCACAGGTCTTACGAAAAACTCTCCAGTTACCTTTATAGTTACGTTCGACCCCATCTTCTCAAGCCATGAGTTCAGCATATTAGCTGCAATCTCAAAGTTCTTGTACCTATATTCTGATGGTGGATCAGGACCTATTGTCCAAATGGTAATCGTGATTTCCTTCTTACCCAGCTTCTCAAGTAGTTGAGTGATTTTGCTTTTTAACTCTTCATTCTCCGACATGATATCTTGGACTTCTTCAGGCGTCTTAGCAGGAGCTAAGACGTAACCTATTACACCGCCAATAATGATACCTACAATTAAGATAGCAATATACATAATCTTAGCTTGTCCCCTTCTCTTCCTCATGGTAGAACACCCATAAACTAGACATTATAAAGCGACGTATCCAAAGCAGAAAAATTCAACAATAAATAAATGGTGTTTAGCACAAATATAATTTTAATAAAATTATTTCTTAGGCAATATATGCTAAATACACTTTTTCTATCAAAAATCGTATCTTATTAGTATCTTTTTAGGAAGAAAATATATATTATCACTTTTATATGAGTTTCTCTAGCCTAGTAAATTTTTATCTCACTTCATAAGGGATAGAATCACTATATTCTATATTGAGCAATTTATGATCAACCTTATACTTAGCCATATTGCTAGGCTATTGTTAAACATATTACACACCCTATTTTGGAGAGTGTGTTATGAGACATATTTTTATGGTTATCGATTAGTTATTCCTAGAGGTGTTTTTCATCCAAAGTATACTTTCTCAACCGGTATCCTTTTAAAATGCTTGAATCTCGGTATATCCCGATTACTTAAGAAATGTAATTTTTGTGTAGATGTAGGTTCAGGTTCAGGTATAGTGTCGATTTATCTAGCATCGAAAAACTACTATGTAATTTCCACTGATATTTCCTATGACGCTGTATTAACAACTAAAGTAAATGCAAAACTTAATGGTGCATTTAACAATATTGATGTTCTACTGTGTAATCATGTGTCATCTTTACGTAAATCCAGCCTTATAATCTGCAATCCTCCCTACTTGCCACTATATCCAAAAAACAAGATAGATTACCTATGGTGTATTTATAGCCCTCGATACTTAAGCCTTCTTCTGAGATATATGCTAAATCAGTGCAAAGTTATGATCTTTACACTATCAAGCTTATCTGGTGTTGATGCTTTTTCATGCTGCAAACTTATATCTCAGATCCAGACATTCCTTGATAGAGTCTACGTACTTCTCTGTGTTAGGAAGTAAAGACCATTTCGAACCAACTTTTAAAAATCGTATCTTATTTAATTTTAAATCTTTATTATAAGCTACCAAAGCTCATAACGAGTAATATTGTAGTATATCTATAATCTTTCATTAAAAAATTAAGGATGTAATATTTTTGGTGTTTATTATGCCAGTAAACATAGCTAAAGTCTGTAGATTAATTGATTATACTAATTTGAAGCCAACAGCTACCTTTAGTGATATTATTAGAATGATTGAGGAAGCTGAAAAGTATGGTTTTTATGGTGTATGTGTAAATCCTATATATGTAAGGTTTGTTAAGGATTTGGTTAGTAAGGGAAATATAAAGGTAGTTACGGTTATATCATTTCCGCTGGGAGCTACCCCACCGTCAAACAAGATTTATGAAGCTGAGCGTGCTATTAAAGATGGTGCTGATGAGCTCGATATAGTTAGCTGTATTAGTTACTTGCTTAGTAACCGCTTTGATCTTTTTCAGAATGATGTAGAGTCCGTAGTTTCGTACCTTAAGCGTGAATATCCCGATATCGTAATTAAAGTTATTGTTGATTTACCTTATTTAAATGGTAGGTTTAGTGACGTAATTGCAAATGTAATTAACTCTACAAAACCAGATTTCTTCAAGACCTCAACGGGATTTGCTCCTAGAGGAACTACAGTAGATGACGTATTAACATTTAGAGAGTTGTTATCTAAGGATATTAAGATAAAGGCTGCAGGTGGTATCAGAAGCTATAAGCAGCTGCTTGAGCTCGTTAAAGCAGGTGCATCTAGAATAGGCACCAGCACAGCTATACAGATTGTGGAGGAAGCTAGGAGGATGTCAAAATGAAGATCGATATATTCATACCATCTTCATTTACATCAAACCTACACTCACTTCTCCAAAGATCCTTTGTTGTGGCTAGTCTTGCTAGAGCTGCGGCTATATTTGGAGTAGATACAATATATGTCTATCCAGACCCGATTAATAGATACAAGGAGCCTGCAAAACAAATGATTAAGATTTTGAGATACTTAACTACAGCGCCTTATCTTAGAAAAGTGCTATTTCCTCTCGACAGGGATCTAGAGTATGTAGGTCTTTTGCCTCCACTTAGAACTCCACTACATAAGGAAAAAGTTCCAATTAAAGAATTAAGTTTTCCAGAATACAGGGAGGGAGTAGTGTTGAGGTCTTTCTCAGACAAGTCCATTATCGATGTTGGTTTAGATAAGTATGTTTCTGTTAAAGGTCGACTGCCATTATATAGAAGTGTTATTGTAAAAATTATGAAGTCATCATCGACATATCTACACGGTGAGGTTGTTAATAGAAATGATGTCCCAGAGTATCCTGGCTATAAAGTTGTAAATATAAAAACAAAACTTCCGTCACTTTTAGAAAGCTATAAAGGGAAAGTGGTAATAACTTCCAGGAAAGGTAGGCCTATACATGAAGTTTCAGAGGAGCTTATACAAATACTAAGAGGATCTGAGAGAATCGGGTTGGTGTTTGGAGGCCCAGAATACGGTTTATTCGAAATCTTAGAGCATTATGGTTATACACCATATGACTTTACAAATCTAGTTATAAATTTCATACCTAATCAAAATGTAAAGACTGTTAGAGTTGAGGAGGCTGTTATGATTAGTTTATCAATAACAAATTATTTATATTTGGCTAAACGGTAATACTTAAGGATTAAAAGGTTATTAATGAGCTCTGATTTTAAGAATATAGGACCCGAGGGGCTTCAGTATGGGTGCGCGGAAAAAGCATGCTCCAAAGCGTGGATCATTGGCATTTACGCCGAGAAAGAGGGCTAAAAGCATAGTTCCTATTATAAAGTATTGGCCTGATGTAGATGTAGATGGCGTTATTCCTCTTGGTTTTGCTGGTTATAAAGCTGGTATGACAAGTGTATTTTATATTGACAATTATCCATACTCACCAACATACGGAAAAGAAGTTTTCTCGGCTGCAACTGTAATTGAAACTCCACCTCTTTACGTGCTAGGTGTAGTTGCATATAAAGCGGATATATATAAAAACGCGTTAATGTGCTTCGGTACAGCAGTAGCTAATGATATTCCAGATTTCATTAGAAGGAGAGTTCAGAGGTTAAATGGCGGAAATACAGATGTGTTAGAGAGAATTGAAAGTAACCTAGATAAAATCTATGTGTTACGTCTCTTGGTTGCTATGCAGCCACATAAGGCCGGAATACGTAAGAAGAAGCCGGAGGTATTCGAGATTCAACTAGGTGGAAAGTCGACTATAGATAAAAAGTGGGAATATGCAAAGGGGATGCTTGGTAAGGAGCTAAATATTACTGACGTATTTAAGCCTGGACAGTATATTGACGTAGTTGCCGTCACGAAGGGTAAAGGTTTCCAAAGCCCCGTAAAGAGATTTGGAATCAAGATATTACATCATAAGTCTAGAAAGTGCAAGCGGAAGCCGGGTGCACTTGGTCCATGGAAGCCGTCAGCAACTATGTATACAGTTCCTCTATTTGGTCAGCTAGGATTCCATAGGAGAACTATTTATAAGCTTAAGATTCTTGATATAAAGTCTCCAGATGAATTTGATAAGCCACTAGAGTTTAGAAGGTACGGTGTTATCAAGAGCCAGTTTATATTACTAAAGGGTTCTGTGCCAGGACCTGCTAAGCGACTTATTAGAATGCGCTTTACAGCTAGGCCTGTTTCAGAGGAACTTGCAAAACCAGTTGAGATAATGTATACATATTTAGGTGAGGTGCATTAAAATGGAGATTCCAGTATTTAATATACTTGGTGAAGAGGTCAAGAAGATCGAGGTTCCTAAAGTATTTACTGTACCAATTAAGCTAGATGTTATTAGAAGGGTATTCATACATCAGCATACACATAGGTTACAGCCGAAAGGTAGATATCCACTAGCTGGTAGAGAAACGGGTGCAGAGTATTTTGGTGTTGGTCTTGGTTTAGCTAGAGTTCCGAGAATTAAGACTCCACCACTTAGGGGTAGAGCTGCTATTGTAGCTATGGCTAGGGGAGGTAGGAAACCACACGTAACAACGCCTGAAAAAAAGATTTACAAAGAGTTAAATAAAAAGGAGAGGCTTCTTGGAATAGCAGCTGCAGTTGCAGCTACAGCAAATCCAGAGCTAGTTAGGAAGAGAGGCCACATAATAGATAATGTTCCACATATACCATTAATAGTTGATGAAGAAGTAGAGTCGATTTCAACAACTAAGGAGTTTAGAGAGTTTGCGGAGCGTATTGGCATTATAGATGATATACTAAGAGTTAGAGAGAAAATAAAGCATGTTGGTGGAAAAGCAAAATGGAGAGGGAGAGGTAAGAAGGTTAGGAAGGGTCCATTGATAGTGTATGGAGAGGATAAGGGAATATTTAAAGCAGCAAGGAATGTTCTTGGAGTAGATATTATATCAGCAAGAGACGTTTCGGTACTCCACCTTGCACCTGGTGGTGTTCCTGGAAGGCTTACTGTATGGATTGAGTCTGCAATACCAATCATTGAGGAGAGGTTAAAATATGTTGTCAATAGGGTGATGTTGTATGGCTGAAAAAATAGGTATAGACCCATTTTATAAAGTGATAAAAACTCCCTTAATGACGGAAAAAGCTGTTTTGCAAATAGAAAAGCTTGGGAAAGTTACTTTTATAGTAGATATTAATGCAAATAAAAAGCTAATTAAGGATATTATTGAAAAGAAGTTTGGGGTCAAAGTTAAGAAGGTAAATACTCTAATTACACCTAAGGGAGAGAAGAAAGCGATAGTAACCTTTAGGAGTATAGATGATGCGACGAAAGTAGCAGTTGCATTAGGAATATTGTGAGGTGAAAATGTATGGGTAAAAGGATATTAGCACAGAGAAGAGGGCGGGGGTCGATATTTAAGGCTTTAACACATAGATGTATAGCTCCATCTAGAATACCACCGACTGAAGAATCAAAAACAGCGGTTGTTGTAGATATAATGCATAATCCAGGTAGAGGTACACCACTAGCAAAATTCAAAACTGAAGATGGTGAGGAATTCTATATATATGCTGTAGAGGGGTTATATCTAGGAAAAATGATTAGGTTCTATGATGTGGATGAGCCCTCACCTGGAGATATAATGAGACTAAAGGATATTCCACCTGGAACACTAATTTCACATGTAGAAAAAGTACCTGGGGATGGAGGAAAATTTGCTAGATCAAGCGGGACATATGCACAAGTGATAGGTCCATCTGCACATGGAATAGAAGTTAGATTACCATCGGGAAAAAGTATTGTTTTAGATCCAAATTGTAGAGCGGTAATAGGGGTAATAGCGGCCGGTGGAAGAGTAGATAAGCCATTTTTAAAGGCAGGAAAGAAGTATCACTGGTTAAAAGCAAAGAGTGGAAAAAGGTTCCCAAGAGTTAGAGGAGTAGCGATGAACCCGGTAGACCATCCATTTGGCGGAGGTTCACATCAACACGTAGGAAAGCCGAAAACTGTACCTAGAAATGCCCCGCCAGGTGCTAAAGTAGGTAGTTTTGGAGCAAGGAGGACAGGAAGAAGGAAGAGATAAAAACTTAATAAAGACCTATAAGATATCAATATAGGAAAATGAGCGTTATAGTAGGAAGGAAAAAATTTAGATATAGGGGATATACACTAGAAGAGTTAAAACAGATGAGCTTAGAAGAGTTTGCAAAATTGTTACCATCAAAAGAAAAAAGGCATATATTAAGAGGAAACTTTACACCGGAAGAAAAGGCTCTTCTTAGGAAGGTATATAAAGCGGTGGAAGGGAAGTATAAAGGACAGATAAAAACACATGCAAGAGAAATGCCAATACTACCAATAATGGTAGGGCTTACAATATATGTACATAATGGAAAAGATTTCGTACCAGTAGAGATCAGACCAGAAATGATAGGTAAAAGGCTAGGAGAATTTGCAATAACTAACAAACCTGTCAAACATGGGATGCCTGGAGTGGGAGCAACTAGATCAAGCCTATATATACCAATTAAGTAGCTTTTGTATATCTCTCTATATCACTATAGCTGGTTAAAAAATATCTAATAATAAATAAAGAGGATTGGAAGAATTTATCCTTGTAAGTTTTAATTATTATTTTATCTCAGCTTATATCCACACTGTGTACAGTAGTTATCCTCTGGTTCAACTTCTGCCTCACATCTTGGACAGTACCTAAGTTTTCTTCTAGTCTTCTTCTTTTCTTTTTTCTCATACTTTTCCTTCTTAACTTTAGCTTTAATTAATGCCCTTATATCTTTAATCCACCCATCTACATCATATATTGTTTCTAGTCCCATTGACTTTTTCTCTTCAACCGCTGGGAATATAATATGTACTGTTTCTTTTGGTCTCCATTCTCCAACTATAAAGACTCCAGGATGATCAAGTGAGAATTTATTTCCTCCTGACGTATACCATGTTCCAAAATCACCAAACTCCCAATCTGACCATAAACCATACTTCCCCCCATTAAAACTGATTTGAATATAATTTTCAGCTGGTTGCTTAACATCAATAATATTCTTAACTGATGTCATGAATGGGCTTAGACCAGGTTCTGTAGGGTCGAGTGTAGCTATGCCAAGTGCAGCTTTCACACTTTCTTTTCCAGATAACTTAGGCTCTAGCGGGTAGTAAACAAGCCTTTTAGAGGTTAGGAATAGGTATCCTGAGGAAATTTCCTTAAAATTGGCATCTCTTAAAACAATTTCCTGTGGTCCATAGCCTCCTATAATTTTCTTTTTCTTAGGCCATCTGATAAGTCTCTCATCATCTCTGTATATATCCCCTAGCATGTAAATTATTGCTGCAAGCTCCCTTGGGACTCCATGTTTCTTAGCTATTTCCTTAGGAGTAGGCATGTTAATCAAGAATATATTCTTTTGTATGTATAATAAAACTTAATTCATTATATAATAGATATAGATTGATGATTAATGTGTTAAGAAATAGCTAAGAAAATTTGCAGTCTTTTTCAGTGGTTATTGATGTCTATTAATAGCTAGATATATTTTATAAATAAATATCTAAATAAAATTATGTAATAATGGTTAAGGCAAAACTTTAAAATATATTTGGGAATAGAAGTTTGTGGGTATAAAGACTTGGTTTTGGGCCCGTGGTCTAGTGGCTATGACGCCCGCCTGACGCGCGGGAGGTCCCCGGTTCGAATCCGGGCGGGCCCACTACACTAAAATTCTTCATAATGTTTTTCTTATCTTGGTGGTGTATATGTATAGTGTTCTCATACCTCTCGCGTCACATATTCATAGTCGCGATTTCATAAGCTCTATTTTGGATTCTATTCCTCAACTAGAGAATATTAAAATTTTAGATATTGCCTTTAGCGATAATATCGACTTAAATGATTTTGATGTTGTTTGTCTCCTGATCGTTACAGGCGGCGTGTCTCGGATTGCATATAATATTATAAAGAGGGGTGGTGACCGTAAATTTATTATTTTATCTCACGGAATGCATAATAGTTTACCTTCCTCTTTGTCCTTAATTAATAGGCTTAAAATAGATGGTAAATATAACTATATCCACATACATTCCATAGATTTAAACCAATTATTGAATGTCCTTAAACTTATAGACGATACTTTAAGTGTAGTCAATTGCTTAAAGGTCTTGAAAATTATAGTTATAGCTAAGGATATTGATGCATGGAGGAGTTATCAAAAGATATTTGGTGGAGAGATTATACATGCTGATCTCAAAAAGTTTAGGAAATATTATGAGGATGCCTCTGGAGAATGTAATATAATATTTGATATAGATAAGTCGATAGATAATAAGTCTGTACAGAGTATTTGTAAACTATATAATGCTTTTAAGCTTCTTATGGAGCAGTTTGAAGCTGAAGTTATAGCTGTTGATTGTTTTGATTTAATTGAGGAATATAAGGTTACGCCATGCTATCCTCTCAGCCTCCTTAATGGTATTGATAATAAAATTGCTATCTGTGAAGCTGATCCAACAGTTTTGCCGATAATGCTCCTATCTAAGAAAATATTTGGAGATCCAGGATGGATTGGAAATATATCTAACATTGGTAACCATTGGATTAAGCTAGTTCATTGCACAATTTCACCAAGCTTTGGAAAAAACCTTACTCTAACTAGCCACTTTGAAACTGGACTTCCAGCAGCTGTGCGGGGTGACATCCAATTCGGAGTTTATTCACTATCAGCTTTATCAAAAGACCTAGGAAAAGTGGCTACATATAGAGTTAAGGTTATTGGTGGGTCTAGAAGCGAACATGAATGCCGGACACAAGTATATTTAAAGTTAATGCGTAACAAAGTAGAGTTTGAACCAATAAATAACCATCATGTGCTAACACCTAGCATGGGCGAAGCTTTAAGATTGTTAAGCTTCTTACTAGGCCTAGAATACTTAGGTTAACCAGACATTTGGTACCAATTACTTTATTAATAAGTGGATTTCTAATTACAATATTTGGTGTTAAGTATATGTCTTCAAGAAGGAGAAGACGTGAGGCGCCACCACCAGCTACAATGGCAGGGCTACTAAGGTTCTTTGAAGATTCCACTGCTGGAGTTCAGATACAGCCTATACATTTAATTATAATTACGATTATATTCCTAGTTATCTCTATGATTCTTCTGTATTTCCCTGTCATATAAAAAATGTTGAGGCTCAAGCATAAGCTTAAGTCAAGTGAGTACGTTGAGTGAATACGAGAAGTTTTACTCAAAATTATTTTCAGTTGGCAGTTTAAGAAGAAATACCGCGCTATATGTATTTTCACTTAGTATGCTCATAATAATAACATATATATTTAGTAGTAGTTTTTTGTATGTATTTTCATTGCCGCTAGTGTTATCTTCGATACTAGCAGTAGAGTACTTCCTTCTTAAAAAGCTTTTAACGCCTTATAACTTCTTTAGTTTAAGAAGGCTGTTAGCTATCAACTATATCTCAATATACACTTCTACTATTATATATCTTTTACTTCATCTTTTCTTAAGAAATAGCTACCTAGCTATAGAAGTACTCTTTCTGGTAATCGTCGCGCTCAAGAGTTTTGTATATTACGCAATAATTTATGAGAAGCACCATGCAAAGACATATTTACCAGTTATCACAAATATAGCACTAATTCTTCTTCATCAATACGTACTTGGATCCCTAGATATACTATTCGCAGTGTTTATGTGTTTACTTGCAATTATATCGATATTATATGTTGAATTAGTTGAGAAGCTGAGTAATGGAGCAGTAACTTACTTTAACGGATATATAAGATCATGGCTTCTTGATGATCCAGCCCTATTAGAAGACTTACTACTAAAATTTTCGTCCAGGGATAATGTTACTGTTAAGTGTTTGGTGTTTAAAGGGCCATATACATTCAATTTGATATTTCCACTATTCCATTTTGGGCCATTTAAAAATGTCGGTAGCTCATGTATGCCTTCACAGCTTAAAAGATCAACTTATATTCTTCATGGGTCATTTTCAGCAGTATTCCATACGCCAGTATCTCATGAGCGCGACTTACCAAGTCATTATGATGTAGATAAAGTTATCCATGCTATAGTTAGGTCATCTCCAATTATATCGGGTATAGATTCTATATCAAGTCTCTATATGCTATCTAAAAATGATGTATATGTTTACGGCTTTACTATAGGGCCGTATGCAGTTATAATTCTAAGCTGTGATGATATGGAGGATATACCGGCAGAAATCGGGGAGAGCATTAAAGATTTGGGTATAAAGTTTGGCTTTAAAGATGTAATAGTCGTCGATGCACATACTGGGTTAAGTTCTAGAATTAGCGTAATTGATAGAAGTAAACTTGAGAAGATGCTTATGCTTTCAGAAGAGCTACTACATGAGCTAAGAAATGCGCCGCAATACCCAATAATAGCGGCCTTTACATCAATTTACTTCCCAGAATATGATTTAGACGATGGTTTAGGATATGGTGGTGTATCATTATTTCTATGGCGAGTACCAAAGCAAAATAACTTAATTATCGTTTTTGATTCTAATAATGTAGATCCTCATTATAAAGAGTTATTAGTGCAGTCTATTAGAGAAAGGTATCAGGGCACAAATACTATCGTCGTTAGTGATGACACTCATGAAGTTACTGCAAGAAGTTTAAGATATGAGAGAGGATACAGTGTATGGGGAGAGAAAGACCAAGACCGACAGTCAATACATAAAATATCATCCATGGTTAATTATTTACTTAGGAATACACACAGTTTTTATGTAGATTACCATTCTATTGAAATTGATGTTAATATTTTAGGTTCATCTCTACTGCGATCATCCGAGAATATGATTAGGAGAAGCTTAAAAATTCTTAAATTGTTAGCCATAGCATTCTACATACCATTACTATTTGTACTAATGATTTCCCTAGTATTATTAAAGGTCTAAGCCGAGAGAGTATGATTAAAAGCATCAAGATAGAAATTAAAAGATAAAAGATAATTTAGATGAAGAGATAATATTATAGATATTATTAATGACTTACGATGATATTTGTGAGGGATATTAAATGAGTGTTGAGGAGAAGGAGATTCCTACGGTATACGTCGGTAAGAAAAACATGTCGTATTATCTTAATGTGTGCATCAAGTTATTAAGTAAAGGTCATGATGAGTTAATTATAGAAGGTATGGGTAGAAATATTATAAAGGCTGTAGATGTAGCTAACTTCTTAAATAAGTTTTATGAGGATAGTAACGTGAGGGTGGAGGATATCAAGATTGATATGGTAAGTAAAGGTATTATTAGGGGGTTACCAAAATATGTTTCTAGAATCAAGATCTATGTAAAGAAAGAGTGATTTTTAAGCGTATATTTCTTGTGGATTAATTATATTCCTAGGTATATTGTCTTTTGAATGGGGATAATTAGATGAGTGACGTCCTAGACCCTAAGATAGTTAATGAAATCTTAAGGCAAAGACCCGATTTAACATATAAGGATATCGAGAGAATGGTTTCCAAAAAAATGATCGAACTTAATATGTCCCCTAAAACAGCATTATACTTAGTAACCCTAGAGCTTGGTGTTAGACTGGATTCAAAGGTAGCTGATTATTTAGAAATTGGTAAGTTGAGAGGAGGGCTTAATCGTGTTAGGGTAATAGGGAGGATATTATGGCTAAAGAATGAGGAATATTTTGATTCCCCAACATTTGGTAAAAGGCCTTATGTTAGAGGCGGAATAGGCGATAAAACTGGTGTTGTAAATATAATTTTCTGGGGATATACTAGAGATAAGCTGGAAGAGTTAGGAATAATTCCAGGTGCAGTTGTAGATATTAGTGGTGCATCGACAAAAACAAGTATTATAGGCGATGTTGAGATTCACGTAAGCGAAAATGCACAAATTAAGATAGATATTGAGAAAGATTCATCATACCCTAGCATTAGAGATTATGTAGTTAGGCTTGATGAATGTGAACTTTCAGAGTCTCGTGTAAATGTATATGGACGAGTAATAACGAGTATTAGTGTAAGGCGATATAAAGCTGCAGATCGAGAGGGCACATTAGCAAATTTCTTGTTAGCAGCTGGTGAATGTGCCATAAAAGTTGTTTTATGGAATACTGCCGTTGACGAATATAGCTGGATCAAACCCGGCGATAACATTATGATATTTAATGGAAGGGTAAAAACTGGTATGAGAGGTGAGAGAGAAATTCATATAGGTAGATCATCACATGTGGAATACTTACCTGGAGTGAAAATTGATATAATATATAAAGAGTCATCACTCATAGAGGTCGAGAATGGATATAACCTAAAATCCCTAGATTTACGTATTGGTGCTAAGGGTAAAGAGAGAGTTAGTATGAAAACTGGAAATAGATCGCTAGGATTATATGTTATCGATGATACAGCGGATGCTACACTAGTACTAATTGGTGAAGAGGCTGTATTACGAGGCAAAGAAGCTAATGTAGGAGATATAATTAGGATAAGTGGATTTAGGGGAGCAAAAAGAACCGACCAAATTTTTGTGTTTTGCGACGAAGCTAGTACAATTATAATTAATCCATCTAGCTCAAAGTCTATACCACCTATAGATGTAAAGACTAAAAAGGCTCGAGATCTTAGCATAGCTGATAGGGTTGTGAGCGTCGAAGGTAGAGTAGTTAGGGAACCATCTCTAATTCCACATACAGCGCCCATGACTCAAGATCAATACGAGTTTGTAATTGAGGATACGAATGGAGACCCGATAAATATTTCATATAGAGGTGACTTATCACTATATACAGATGAGTACATAAGGGTTGGTGACTATATTAGGGTGGAAGCTGGTTTTCTAGACGCATCATCACTAATAGGTCCGATGAGTGTACCTACAATTCGGTTAAGAGCTTACAGCAGGATATTTAAAATTTAAAAGCTCCTCTTATTTTTCATGTGTCAACTTATAGTATTTGTAATAGAAGGCTATTATATATGTGAGTATTACAAGCATGAATATGATGGCTACAATATAGTTATACATTTCACTTACGCTCATAAGACATCACCAAAGATAGTTATCACTCGATTCTTAACGCTCATTCTAATAAATCTACTTTATCACTTTATAAGAGTTAATAGTGTTATAGTAACTCTAAGTATATTTTCTCAAATAATTCATCATCTAAATAATATGTTTGTGTTAATCCTAGAGCTTCTGATAATAAATAACATATTATATGATGACAGTATCTTCTTCGGAAAATATTTGATGGATATTTAGACAGGCAACTACAGTATAATACATCTGGAAATATCAAGTACTCTTCCTCTTTACCAACGTATGAGTGTACTACATAGCCACTCGGCTTAAATATATTCTTTTTTGCTTTACGCTTTTGTAATTCTTCAATAATTTTTCTAGGTGAATAGCCAAATTCATTTTCAACTTCTATTAAATCCGCTAAATCTATGGATCCCTTCTTTTTCACCCTATTAACAATCTCGAGTAACCTCTTTTTCTTTATCTGGAGATCATCCATCTCCATAACCCTTACTTAACGTCTTCTCCCAACCTAGTAATAATCTTCCAGAGGACATCTAATAAATTCAATGAAGTGGGTTGGGGAAGCAGCACCGGGGGTTCACAGGGGCTCCCGCACCCTGCTAGTCCCCGGCGTGGCCGGGCTTAACTTCCGGGTTCGGAATGGGACCGGGTGTTTCCCCGGCCCTATGGCCGCTTCCCCAACCCAATATTATTGTAGAAGCAAATAGCTATATTTTAATTTTTATTTTCAGCAATGGATCTTTTCTGTTAAAGAGTTTCTCTTGCAAAACTATTTTCCACGTGTGGAGGTGCTCTCGAAAAATAATGTCGTTTTTAAAAGCTTATTAGTTTCTTCTTATTATTTGGTAATGGTAATTAAAATTAAGTAAACTATCGGGGGATATACCAGTAATGGATATACATTTAATTTTACAGTCTTCATTCGGAGATGTTGATTTAGTTACTATCCTCCTCTTTTACATACCATTTTTAATCTTCTTACTTTATGGGCAGAGAATTCAGTTTCAAATGGCTTTGATGGAAGTTGGTGGAATGCTAGCACAACTTGAGAAAATGAAAAATATAGCTAGTGTAGAGACTCTAAACGCCTTAAAAAAATGGGCTAAAGAAGGCGTGGACGTTGAAAAGGAGCTTAGAATACTCCTAGAGTCATTCATGATTTTGCCTGAGTCTATGGATCCAGCGGGGATTGTTCGTAAAGTAGAGCATATAGTTAATGTTAGAGATGATAAGCTGGCTGCAGATGTAAAGCGTATATTAAAAGATGATGTAGATAATTCACTAGTTAGGAATTTAGAGAATATGATTGAAGCGTCTATAGCTCTTGAGGTTATCTATAAAATAATTAGGCATTATTACCTACTGGCAAAGAAGATGGGTAACTTAATGTTAGTTATACAGCTCCAAATGTTAACTCCATTAATATTTAATGAAGCTAAAGCATACTTAAGTGCTGTTTTTGCCTTTAAATTAGGCGCACCTATAGGTGATAGTATTGGTCCACTTGTAATTCATAAGTTACTTACTGGAAATGAGTGTAAAAGACAGTTAGCTAAGGATACAGATGTATATGAAACATACATTGAAGGAAGGAAAGTTTATTTAGTTAAGGCAAGTGGACCTGGAGGAAATGTAGGTAAACCAGGAGAAGCTATTAAGAAGATTATAGAGGAAGATGGGTCTATAAAGGGGGTAATCATGATTGATGCCGCACTAAAACTTGAAGGTGAGCAAAGTGGGAGTGTGGCAGATGGTATAGGAGCAGCTATAGGTGGTATAGGTGTAGAGAAATTTAAAATTGAGGAGGTTGTTACTAAATATAATATTCCAGTTTATGCTATCATAATAAAACAGTCATTATTAGAAGCTATTTCTGTAATGCGTAAAGAAATAGCTAATGCCATAGAAGAGGTACATAAAAGAATAAAGAAAATTATTCTTGAAAATACTGTTGAAGAGGATTCTATTATAATAGTTGGTGTAGGAAATACAATTGGGGTTCCATAGAGGTGTGAGTATCTTGAGCATAAATGACTACCTTGTGCTTTTTGGTCTCATAATAATATTAGCACTTGCATTTACAATTTTTGACTCGACAAAGAAGAGAAGAAGATTTAGATTTGAGTTACCTCAAATTAAAACCGAATTAATTTGTGTTTCATGTGGATTAAGAGAAATACGCAACTTTAAGGAGGATGATTATATTTCAAAGATTACAGATGAGAAATGTAAAAAGTGTGGAGGTAACTTAAAGGTTCATTTGATATACGCGCAGCCTAAGAGAGAAGCTATGTAATAACGATTGTTTCATCTTTAAGAACTACTACTGTATGTTCAAATTGCGAAACATACGCTCCTCTCTCTTCTACTAGTACGGGATAACCCCTTAGTACTCCTTTTTGTCTCATATATTCAAGCTTTTCAATAATATTTTGTCCAAATTTATTGTATAGCCAGCGTGGAGCAAAAGGTAATTTATCAAAGTTTTCATGGATATATTTTCTTATTTTCTCAACGTTTTCATCCTTAATCTTTTTAATGCGTATTAAGCTATATATCCTTATATCAGGTAAATCGATAACTCTTCCACTGCCGTTCTGAAACGTTAGAAACGGTTCAATAGCATATATCTCACCAATCTCTATTCGAGGAGAAATTATCTGAGGTACATTTGGTACATGTTTACCAGCATGTAACGAGTACCTACTTATTAAGTGTCCTGTTAGATTAGATATTGTTTTATACCCATGTTGCTTTGCCATTTTAGATACTAAACTCCCAATCTCTCCTAATTTTACTCCTGGTCTAAATTTCTCAATTATACAGTCTAAAATCTCTTTATTTACCTCCACTATATCGCTATATTCCTTTGATAATGGTATAGAAATTGCAGTATCTGCTATATATCCATCAATATGAACTCCAACATCGATTTTAACAATTCCATGGTCTGGAAGGTTTCCATCATCAGGGCTAATTGATGTGTAGTGAGCTGCTACATTATTAATGCTTATATTACATGGAAAAGCAGGTTTGCCTCCACTATCAATAATAAACTTCTCAACTTTTTCACATAATTCATAAATACTTATATGTTTCTTCATATTTACAAGCTCGGACGCAAATTGTAAGGCTTCTCTAGCAATTTTACCAGCTCTAATATAATACTGTAGCTCGCTATCCACTGACATACATAACCAAAAATATTATATGCTAAAAATATTCGTTTTTAATTATATAGGTAATATTTGTGAGAAAAAAGGAATATATCGCTCTTGGTGGCACTTTTTCATCACTACACGTTGGTCATCAATATATGCTTGAAGAGTGTGTCCAGATATCTATCAGATCATCTAGGATCATCCTAATAGGGATATCATCTGGCCCGCTCATAACCACAAAAAGTTACAGAGTTCCATCATATTCGTTACGTAAGAGGCAAGTTGAGAAGTTCTTGTCATGTAGGTCTTGTCAATATAAATTTATAGCGATTAGAAGCGAGTTCGGACCAATAACTACCGAGCGATATGATGTTGATCTGCTACTTGCTTCTCCTGAGACTGTAGATATGGCAAGAAAAATTAATGTGCTCCGTAAAAGGAGAGGACATAAGTATATTCCCCTATACATTATAGATTATGTAGAAAATTTCATGGGGCAATTAGTTTCATCTACTTTCATTAATTGTGGAGTAATCAATAGCTGGGGCTTACCTATATAAACTAGAATTTCTAGAGTTTAAAGTAGAAGTATATAATAATTTAGCGTAACTTAAGAGTTTCTAAATAAAAATTATCTAAGCATTTCATATGCCTTAATCAGTTCTTCAAATTTAAGCTTATTATCAAGCATATAAGCTTCAACATCGCTTTCAGTTATTGCTTCTTTATTTTCTTGATGTTTTTGTAAAAACGCACATACTCTACTAATTAACTCTTGTTTACACTCTCCACATAATATAGTACCACTTTTACATTTCTCATATCTTTCCATCAGCTTCTTATCATCCTCCTCGAAGATGTACTTGTAATATGCATATACCGTACATATATCGGGATTTCCACCTAATTCCCTCTGTAACTTAGCTGTCGCCTGTCCTCCGGTAAAAGCATCTAAAATCTTGCGTCGAACCGCTTTTTTATCATCAGAAAGATACAATGCAGTTTCAGGCTGTGAAGTGGACATTTTGCCACTTGCTTTTAGGCTAGGGAGGAATTTACCATGTATTTGAGAGGGTTTTGGAAATCCAAGTTTATTTGCGATATCTCTAGTTAATCTCCAGAATGGATCTTGATCTATTGCAGCTGGTATTAAGCAGTGCTTAAACTTATTGTCGATAAAATACCCTAAAAATGCAGGTGTAGCTTGAATAGACATGTAGAAAATCATGCCTATGTTAGTGTCTCCTGTAAAGCCAAAAGTTGCTCGGACTGTTGAATATGTAATTCTTCTTGCAACAGAGATTGCCAGTTGATATAAGTAATTTATGTGTCTAATATCATCAATTACGTATGTCTTCTCAACATCAAATCCAAGAGCTAAGATATCCCTAATATTATCAATCGTGTAACTTTTAATCTGCTCCTTCGTCATAGTTTCATGATACATATACTTTTCATCTGAGGTTACCTGAAGAAGTAATATAGTATCAACTTTTTCCTGAATATATTTAGTAAACATTATTGGAATTATGTGTCCTAAGTGCATAGGTCCTGAAGGTCCTCTACCAGTATAGAGATAAAATGGTAATCCGTTCAAATAATCCTGTAGGACAACATCTAAGTCACGATGACTATAAAATATTCCTCTACGTACATAAAATGGTATCTCACCAAAGACCTTCCTCATCAAGTCAAGTACTTTTTCATCTATTTTCTTAACTCCAAATATTGATATTAATCTGTTATAATCGACTTCACCTTTAACCTCCCATGGAGTTACTTCGAATTCTGTCATCCTCCTCCTCTCCTAGTTATTCTAAATTATTCTTGAAAACTAATTTTTTACTTAATAAATAAAATTAATTACATAAAATATAACAGAAATTTTTAGAGTTATAGATGGTTAGGTGATAGTAACAATGGTTCAAGCTCTTAGCAGTGATGAGCTAAAAATTCTAAAATTTCTTGTTGAGCATAAGGAGGGTACTGAGCTAAAAACCCTAGCCAGATCATTAGATATGAACGCAGATTATGTCAGATACCTTGTGGAGAAGTTAAAAAGCAGTGGTTATGTTGAGGTTATACAGCAAGTTGAAGTATACTACGCTCCTGGACAAAAACTTCTGGAGCTAAAAACTCTACCAGAGAAACTGATTTATGACTTTATAGTCTCAAAGGAGGGAGAAATGGAGCTTAGAAAGATTCTACAGCAGATGCCTAATATGAGTCTAGATGACGTTAAGGCGGGAATAGGGAAGCTTCGGGAAATGGGCGTTATCAAGATATCCAGCTCTGATCACAAGCGGATTGTAGAGGTAGTAAAAGAATATCCGAAAAATGTGTTGGCAGTGGTGGAGAAGCTGATACGTGAAGGTAGAGTTCCCGAAAGCACTATATCAAAAAATGAATTAAATATTATTAAGATGCTAATGAAACGGCCTAACTTCGTTACTAGGGAGGTAATTAAACGTGAAATTGTTTCGGTTACAGATAAGGGACATAGCTATGCAACACAGTTAAAAGTTACTCAGGAATCTCTTCCATTAATTACCATGTTAACTCCAGAGATTATCAAGAGTGGTTTGTGGAGAAGAGCAAGGTTTAAGGGATATAATTTGTCGATTGCCGGCAAACCTGTCTTTGGAGGTAGAAAGCATCCAATGAGAGAGTTACTAGACGAAATTAGGGAGGTTTGGATTTCTATGGGCTTTATTGAGGAATGGGGACCGCTAATCGAGTTGTCATTTTGGAATTTTGATGCTTTATTTCAGCCACAAGATCATCCGGCCAGAGATATGCATGATACATTTTATTTAAAAGAGCCTAAGTATGGCGAGCTTCCTTCCAGAAGCGTTGTTGAGAAAGTAGGGATGACTCATGAAAACGGGTGGTTAACTGGATCAAAAGGTTGGGGATATAAATGGGATGAAAATGTTGCTCGAGCATTAATCTTAAGAACGCATACTACCTCTGTAACTGTAAGGAAAGTATATGAATATGGAGAGAAGCCCGTAAAAATATTTGCTATTGGTAAAGTTTTTCGAAATGAAACTGTGGATTATAAACACTTAGCAGAGTTTTATATGGTTGATGGGATCATAATTGATCCAAATGCAAACTTACGAGAACTATTTGGTATCTTGGAAACTTTCTATAAAAAGTTAGGATTTAAAAAAGTTTTGTTTTGGCCAAGTTATTTTCCATATACAGAGCCTTCTGCACAAGTATGTGTATACGTTGATAAGTTAAGTAGTTATCTTGAAATGGCTGGCTCAGGCATTTTTAGACCTGAGGTTACAGTTCCATTAGGTGTTAGATGGCCTGTATTGGCTTGGGGTATAGGGATAGAGAGAATATTAATGGTTAGACATGGTATTGATGACGTCCGCATAATTTATCGTAATGATCTCGGCTTTTTAAGGGAGGTGTAAGTTATGCCTGTAATTACCTTAAGTGTAGACAGGTTCAACAATTTCATAGGTAAGGATCTGAAGGTTTCGGACTTAGTTGAAAAGCTTCCTTGGCTTGGATTGGATATAGAGGACGTTGGAGACGATTATATTAAGGTTGAATATACTCCAAACAGACCTGATATGGGTGCTCCAGTTGGTATAGCTAGGGCATTTGAGGGTCTGTATTTAGACAAAATAGGAATGAAAAAATATGAGGTTAAGTCGTCCGAGCTAACTGTATATGTAGACTCTAGTGTTGCCAATATAAGGCCTTATTTAGTAAGTTGTGTGGTTAAGGATATTAAAATGGATGAAGATACTTTAATCGAAATTATAAATTTACAGGAAGATCTTCATCAAGGATTAGGAAGAGAAAGAAGAAAGGTATCCATAGGTATACATAATTTTGACGTTATACACTTCCCAGTAAGATATACAACAGTTTCTAACGAATTTAGGTTTATACCGCTAGATATGAATTATGAAATGTCTATAAAGTCCATTTTAGATGAACATCCAGTAGGACAGAAATATAAGCACTTAGTAAAAGGATTTAAGAGGTATCCGATTTTGATAGACGCGGAGGGTAATGTACTATCGTTCCCACCTGTAATAAACTCAGAGTACACACGAGTATATGAAAACACGAGAAATCTATTCCTGGACGTTACGGCGACCGACTTCAACAGGGCAATCGACGTACTAAACATTCTAGCGACGACACTTGCAGATTATGGAGGCAAGATACATTCTGTAAAAGTAGTATATGAAGCTGAGGGTCGAGAAATAACCACCCCTGATTTAACACCTAACATTATTGAGCTTGAACTAAATAAGTTTATAGACTTAGTTACTAAGTACTTGGGTATACAATTATCAGTTAACGACATTATAAAATCATTATTAAAATGTAGGTTTAATGTCGAGGTAATAAAAGATAAAAAGATTATTGTTAAAGTGCCAAAGTATAGAGTTGATATCCTACATCCTATTGATTTAGTAGAGGAAATAGCGATTGGGTATGGATATTGGAATATTACACCAAAGCTTCCTGAACGCTACTCTGTTGGTGAAAAGCATAGAAAGTCGAGAATTATTAGTAAAGTTGTAGATTTAATGGTAAGCTTAGGTTTTACAGAGGTGATGAATTACATTTTAACGAACCCGATAGAACAAACTGAAAAGATGTTAATTTCCGGAAAGCAGTTAATTATGGTTGAAGAGTCAAAGTCAACTGAGTACTCCGCATTAAGGATATGGATAATTCCGCAATTACTAAGAAATCTATATATCTCTAAGGATGAGCCGTATCCTCACAAGATCTTTGAGGTTGGCGAAGTATTTGATCGTGGAATTGAAGAGTCTCTACACGTAGCTGCTGCTATTTCGCATAGTAAAGTAGGATATTCAGAAATCAAGTCTGTGCTTGATGCCTTTACAAAGCGTTTGAGGGTTCATGTTAATATTACTCCAATTACTCACCCATCATTCATAGAGGGCAGAGTAGGAGAAATTTTCTTTAGTAATTATAAAGTTGGCATTATCGGGGAAATTCATCCTCAAGTTCTTTACAACTTTAATCTAGAAATGCCAGTTGCCGTATTCGAAATGGACATAACAAATCTTGTGAATAGCAACTAACATTAAAAATAAAATTTCACCTTATACTGATTAATATCTATGGGAGAAAAAGGTATCCATGTCTGACGGACCAGCCTGATAAAGATGATGGCTGGGTACCCAGACATGGAACAACTCCCAAAAGCCCGCGTGAGGGCCTGGCCCGAGTCGGCCCAAGCGGCCTAGCGATGAGGGTCAAAGGGTTGGACGCGGGCTACATCCCGTCAAAACTATGATTAAGTAATTTATATTTGCCGTTTCTGTCAAATTATAAATTTAGGAAGTTATGTGGTAAGTGATTAGCTATGACTAATATTGAGGACAGGGTCAATTTAGTAGCAAGAGATACTATAGAAGTGGTAACTATAGATGAGCTTAGATCTATCTTTGAAATGCGTAAAAGACCTAGGGGATATATCGGCTTCGAGTGTTCTGGCTTTATACATATAGGAATAGGTTTAATTCAGGGAAGAAAAATTAAAGATGCTGTTAATGCCGGGATAGACTTTACGATACTACTCGCTGACTGGCACTCCTGGATAAACAATAAGTTTGGTGGTAATATGGATCACATCAGACTTGCCGGTGAGTATTTTATACACGCATTTACAGCTATAGGCGTACCGAAAGATAAGGTGAAATATGTCTGGGCTAGTGATGTTGTGAGTGACGTAAAGTACTGGGAAACCGTGATACGAGTTGGTAAGAAAGCTAGTTTACGGAGAATATTAAGGGCTTTGCCAATTCTAGGGAGAAGGGATACAGATGAGATTAGAGAATTTGCTTGGCTTATATATCCATTAATGCAGGTTGCTGACATCTTCGCATTAAACTTAGATGTCGTCTTTGCCGGGATTGACCAGAGAAAAGCACATATGCTTGCCCGAGACGTTGCAAAGTATTTTAATAGATCGCCGCCTGTAAGTGTGCATACTCCTCTTCTTCCATCGCTATACTCCCCAGTACCAACAAAGTTAGAAGAAAAAATGTTTAGTAAGATGTCTAAAAGTAAACTTGAGTCTGGTATACTAATTCATGATGATGAAGAAACTGTGAAAAGGAAGATTATGAAAAGCTATTGTCCACAAGGAGATTGTGAAACGAACCCTCTCTACTACCTGCTAAGATATATTGTCTTCCCGTATTTAACAGATAATAAGAAAGCATTTATTGTTAAAAGCAAAAAGGGTGATCTTGAACTTTACAGTATAATAGAGTTTGAGAAGAACTACATAGATGGGTCGATACACCCTTACGACTTAAAATTGTCAATTATCGATTATTTAAATGAAATACTGGACCCTATTAGGAAGTATTTTGATAAACATGGTGAAATACTTGATGAACTTAGGGAAATTATCGAGAAGAGAGATTGAGGAAGCGTCAACAGTTAAAGAAAGAATAGTTAAGTATTTTAATTCTCTAATTGATACATGCATAGTAGTTGAGGGACAAAGCGATCTTGAGGAACTGAGAAAATTAAATATAAATATCCCAATTTACGTATGCAATTCTCCCAATTTTAAGTCTATTTATAATAAGGGTAGTTTCAAGAGAATAGTGATTCTAACGGACTGGGATAGAAAGGGAATTGTTTTATACAAAAATTTAAAGAGGAGGTTCGAAAGTTTAGGTTTTGTTATAGATGAGTACTCAAGGGAGTTATTCAGAAATACTACTAAACGTTTTGGTATTGCAGTTGAGGAAATATGTAGAAATATTCAAAGAAGATGCTATATGTAGATTTATGACATTTTTAGATAATTCTTAAAGTTATGTATAAAATACCTAAGAATAAATGGTATAATGAGCTATTATCATTTTTGCTTTTTGTGTTAGTTTATATACTGCGTGAATATAATATTATAGGAAGCATAAAAAGGAAAATTAGATAAAAAGTAAATGGCAGTTTGATTCTTTGGTGATGTTTATGGTTAATGAAAGTATCGGTGAAGTTCGCTATACTAAATATATCCTAGAATTTACTTTCGATGTAGATGGTAGTGTCGAAAGAAGCGATATTATCGGAGCAATTTTTGGACAGACAGAAGGATTATTTGGCCCTACGTTTGACCTAAGGGAAATGGCTAAAACAGGTAAGATAGGGCGTATTGAGGTCGAAATTAAATCAAGAAATAGAACTACCTCTGGAATAATTAAGGTTCCTAGTACTCTAGATATCGTTGGGACAGCGTTAATAGCCGCTATGATAGAGATTGTCGATCAAGTCGGTCCGTTCAGAGCGAAAGTAAAGTTAAAAAGTATTAAAGATTTCCGAGAGGAGAAGATAAAAATGATCATTTCTAGAGCAAAGAAGATCTTAGAGTCTTGGAAGCTTGAGAAGATTCCAGAAGCAGAAGATGTACTACGAGAATTAGAAAATTACTTAGCGCCTAAGCAGGTTAAAGATATGAATGGACTAACACTTGGTCCTAAGGCATTATCGAGTGACGAAGTTATCCTCGTGGAGGGTAGAGCCGACGTTATTACACTCGTTAAGTATGGAATTGAAAATGTCATTAGTATAGGTGGTGGAAAAATACCACCAAAATTGAAAGACATACTAAAAAATAAAAAGAAGATAATAGCTTTTCTGGATGGTGATCGTAGTGGCTATTTAAACCTTAAAAAATTAGCTAGTACCATTAGCAGAATAGACTTTGTCGCATTTGCACCAGAGGGTAAAGAGGTCGAGGAACTAAAGCCCGAGGAGGTATTTGAAGCATTAAAAAATATGAAACCATTTAATAAGGAAGACATTGAAAGAGAGGAACTAAAGCCTTATACGCCATATATTAATGAGATTATTGGTACACTAGAAGCTTTACTTATAAAGGATAATGAAATTATAAAGAGAGTTAGTGTAGGTAGTTTGATAGAAGAGTTACAGGAAGTTGAAAAAGGCAAAGTTGACACGATTATTCTCGACGGTATTATTACACAAAGACTTGTAGATTTAGCATATGAAAAAGGAGTTAAAAATATCATAGGTAGTAGAATTAAGCAGTTAGCCAGAATACCGGAAGACCTTAATATATTAACTTTTAAGTAAGTAAAATAACTATCTTAACACTATTTCTACCTAAATTATAGTTTTAAGATAATGATGTTTAACTTGTGTTGACATATGAAATATAAGTTACTAGATGATCGTGGGGAAGTTATAGAAGTATATATAGAAAATGCTGTTGATATTCTCATAGCATATCTGTTGCTTAAAAACTATAGAGCTAAATTAATTACGAATATTGATTGGCAATATAAGTTGTCCAGCGAGGCTGGAAGACGTGCTAAGCGCATATATGTTAGAGCCACAATAGATCCTTTAAAATTAGCCTTAGATAAAGATCTAAATTCATTAAGAGTTACTGGACGAATAATTGCTTCAGAAATTGAAGAAGGTATTCTAGGCCGAACAATAGGTGTGGACATTAAAATTGGAGGCCATGTAGTTTTTCTTTGTCAGAATGATTGTATAAAGTTAATTAGTCATTTAAAACAAAAGTCGAGTATAGAATTTGTAGTTATTGCGATTGACGATCACATCGGTTCTATCGTACTGGTTAAAGATCGCATTATTGAGGTTTCAAATAAGGCTTTTCACGGCGGTAAGCTATATAACCAAAATATTATGGATAAGTTTGACGAAATAAAGCAGTTTGTTGTCGATGGTTTAAATTTCGCTGCAAGTAAAAGTGTACCTTGTATTTTAGCCTATCCACATAGCCTCAGGAGAACATTAAAGGATGTTATTTCCATGTACAAGGGAAAAATAAAGGTTTTTCAGGTGACTTCTGATGTAGGTGGATATGAGGGTGTAATTAATGTGCTTAAATCTAAAGAAATAATGAAGTATATAGGATATAATAGGGTTTCATTTGAATTTTCCCTTTATTACGATATCGCTAGGTTGATTGATCAGAAAAAAATCATATATGGTATGGATGTAATTCCAGCATATATATTTGCTAAAAAACTAAAATTGTTGCTTACGACCGCTGATTATGTAGTTGACAATCTTGATAATGTACTTCCGTATATCGAGAAATGTGTGGAACTAGGTATAGATATTGAAATAATTAGAGGAGCATCACCTTTAGGTTATCTTGTTAGAAAGTTTGGAGGTATGTTAGGGATAACTTGACTCGATATAGTTGATAATTAGTGGTAGAAATAGTTCCGAAAATATTGCAAGTGCTATAGAACTAAAGATTAAATCTCTTCCCAACCATCTATGTATTCTAGTTAGGTATATGAACACACCTATAATGAGAAGTAATATATAGACAGGTCTTGAAATCCATAGTAATGTGTGTAAAGCAGTTTTTATGAAAAATATTAGAAAATCAGACAATTCGTTAAAAATATATTTAACCGTATCAGTGTATTGATTAAGCAAGTCCAAGTTTGCAGTTGAATTTTCGATACCAAATACTAACTTGTAATTCATGTTTTACCCCTTTTTACTAATAGGGGTAAATAAAATATAAAACCCCACAATTAGCTTAAAAACGTGCATACATATAGTTTTCTGCGGATTTCTATAGTAAGCTTATTAATGTTAATAAATTGTTTATAACTAAAATATGTTAATGTGATCAGAAGAGATGTACTCCTTAACCGAGTTTTCGTGGTTAATTGATGTGGTTCTATTATGGATAGTAGTGTATATAATATTTCGTCTCATAAAAAAATATATCAAGTTGGATAATGTAGAAATTGGACCACTTTACGCTTTTATAAAAACAAGTAGACTTAATAATTTTCTCTTAGATATTGTGATTAAGTATGAAAAAGCACTATATGTATTCTATATTGTAGGAGTTATCGTAGGTTTAGGGTTAATGTGTGCAGCTTTTTATCTACTAATAAGTAACTTGATACATTATTTCCTCATAGCTCCCGGTCCTGAGCCTCCCGCAAAAATTATTATACCCGGTGTGACCGTTACTGGTTATGTTTTTCTTAAAATGTTGCCTGGAATATTACTTGTATTTATTCCTCACGAACTAAGTCATAAGGTAACTTTACACTTATCAAAAGTTAAAATAAAAAGTGTGGGGTTTGCCTTCGTATTCTTAATACCTGCCGCATTTGTAGAACCTGACGAAAACGAGTTTAAGGCGATTAATCCTAAAAGAAGACTTATAGTTCTAGCCGCTGGCTCGTATATGAATATTATAGTTGCTCTAATATTTTTACCATTAGTTATAAATCCATATTTATTCCATTTACTGCTTTCACCATTTTATGCCCCCTCATCTGGAGTAATAGTTAGTGAAATATTGCCAAATTATCCATTATCAAATCAAACTATACTTACAGAGGGGGATGTTATAATAGAAATTAATGGTAAACCCATTAAATCAGTTGCAGACTTAAGGTCAATTAGAGTTCTTCCTGGAGAAACTGTGTATATAAAGTTTATGAACCATAGTAGCCATGGAATATGCGAGCTAAGTATAGTAGCCGCTCAAGATCCAAAAAATCCAAATAGAGGTATCTTAGGATATATTCCTAAAAATTATTACCCGCCGAAATTTCCATTCTTACCCATATATTTACCACATATAATGTATGAAGTTTTATTCTGGATATTCTTTCTCTCATTAAATATAGGTCTCATAAATATGTTGCCGATATATATGCTTGATGGTTATGGCTGTTTATCGGCAATCCTAGATTTACTAAATATGAAGAAAAAAACCAAAAAAATAATTTTAATACTATTCTCAGTAATTTCATTATTTTTGGTAGTACTAAACTTAACTGCTCATATAGTACTTAAGATAATTCAAATATAGCTCAAGGAACCTTATAAAGATATGTGATTGAAAATTGAGGTATATATGTAGGTATTGTGATAGGCAAGCTTTTTATCATCGAAAATATTCAGGTGAGTATTTATGTAGACTTCACTTTATATCATCTGTAGAGTCTCGTGTCAAGAGGACCCTGAGTGGTCAAGTAGAGTGGGGAATGCATTTAGGCCTTGCTGTATCTGGTGGTAAAGATAGTCTAACAATGGCATACATTCTATGGAAATTATCTAAGAAATATCCTGCTACAAAGTTATCAGCAATTATTATTGATGAGGGAATTAAAGGATATAGAGACGAGTCCATAAAATATGCTATTAATTTACTAAAGAGATTATCAATAAAGTATAAAATAGTTTCATTTAGGGAGTATTTTGGCTTTACACTGGATGAGCTCGTTAGAAATTATAAGGTGGATATTCCATGTACGTACTGTGGAGCTTTTAGGAGAAGATTAATCGAATACGTCGGGAGAGATCTAAACGTTGATTTAATACTAACTGGTCATAATGCTAATGATGTTGCAGAAACATTTTTACTAAATATCATTCAAGGAAACTATAAGCATATAATTTACGATCTAGATGTAAAAGGTCTCTTAATACCGAGAGTATACCCTCTTAAGTATTTACCAGAATCCGAAATAGTTCTCTACGCATATCTAAACAATATCGAGTACTTTGACAAACCTTGTCCCTACGCCAGGTTTGCATTAAGAAGAGAAGTTAGAAATTTCATAAATAGATTAGAAAGAAAGCATCCAGGAATGATTTATAATCTAATTAGTTTAGCAGAAAAATTAAAAACTGGGAAAAAGCTTGAGGTCTCCAGATGTAAAATCTGCGGTTATCCAACAGCAAGAGAGATATGCAAAGTATGTGAGTTACTAACACAGCTATCAAGCTTAATCCATAGAGATTTAAAAACAGTAGGACATTAAAAGTTGAACTACTTGAAAGGACAAGGATATGAAAGGATATGATAAGAATATATAAAGGTAAGTGTAGTAAAATACTATAATGGATTAAGGGAAGTAATTTAGTGGGCCGGTAGCTCAGCGGTAGAGAGGTTGGGGATGGCCCCAACCCTAAAACACCCGCTTGGCATGCGGGGGGTCGTGGGTTCGATTCCCACCCGGTCCACCATCATTATTCATCACTCCAGTTATCATGGAAAATTATTAGAAATTTCCAGATAAATGTGGTTATCAGAGGTTTTCTTATTTCTAATTTCTAAGATAGAAGGACATACAGAATTTTAGATGTATTAAAATTAGAAATTGGTGCGGGGGGTGGGATTTGAACCCACGAAGGCCTACGCCAGCGGATCCTCAGTTTGGGCCCTTTTTTAGTCCGCCCCCGTTGACCAGGCTAGGGGAACCCCCGCGGAATTCATCCATAAAATAGTTTTAAAGTATTTTAATTAATTTATTTTCCCACCTATTTTGGAAACCTTCTCGGTTATAAATCTTATTACTTCTTCAATCTTTTTAGATAATTCATCGCCATTCATTCCAGATATATGCACCTCTATAACTGATGACTTTAACTCCTCCCCCCTCGGGTGACTCTTAATATATAGTGGAAAATAACGTTTCATAGCTTCCGATATTATTGGAGCTAAAGATGACTCTGGAACTCCCCTTATAACCATACTTTTTTCTATCAACCTTTTCTTTGATTTATTTAAAAGAATTTTCTCTATCGACTCTTCAAATATAGCCTCCATTTCTCTAGGTACACCAGGAAGTGCAATAATAAGCTTATCATCGTATCTTACCATAATTCCCGGAGCTGTACCAACAGGATTATGTAAACTAACAGCACCCTTGGGCATTTTACTCATCTTGACTCTCTCTTCTGTTAATGGCAATCCCGCTTTCTCATATTTTTTCTTAATTTCTTCAAATGCCTCTTTATTAATTTCTACTTCTCTTCCTAAGGCTTTAGCTAAGGCAAAATTCGTCATATCATCAAATGTAGGTCCTAACCCACCAGTTGATATTATTATGTCAGCATTTGAAATTGCCTCCTGAAACATCTTTACGATTTCATCCATATTATCTGGTACTACAACGATCCTCTTTATCTCTATACCTAAATTTGTTAGCTTTCTAGCAAGCCATGCAGCATTAGTGTTGATGACCTTACCAATTAATACTTCATTTCCAATTGTAATGATCCATGCCTTCATAATTCAAAATAATCTTTTCAGCTGTAGGTATATAAGATCATATTTCAAAGTTTTCAAGTGTTTTCCCATTTTTGAGTAGTAAACTATATCTATACCCTACTTCTAAAGGGACATACTGAAAAAGAAATGTTAAAAATGAAGTTAAGTCTAGCTTTAAAAATATCTCTATGCGCAGTATTCTCTTCACTAGCTGCAGCCATATCGCTGTTACACATTGAAATTCCTATGCCTATTCTTATATGGTTAAAATTCGATTTTGCAGAGATACCAGATATGATGGCCTATTATATTGGTGGTTTTTACATTGGTGTGCTCACTGCACTAATACATATGGTTATACTAAACTTAACCTCAGATTTCCCAATAATAGGCCCTTCTGCGAAGTTTTTAGCTGTAGTTTCTATGATGCTCGGGTTAAAGATTTACAGTATGGTTGCAAAGTCCAAAGGCAATCCTCATATAGTAAACATAAGTACTACCTTAAGCGCTATAAGTATGAGAACAATAATTATGACATTCTACAATTTACTGATATTCCTAATTTTACTACCAGATCTTCTGCAAGTACTGCCATCCATACTAAAACCATATTTTGGATATTCCATGAACGTATCATATGCTTTAATAGTTACATTAATCCTTACAGGAATTTTCAATATCATACATGGACTATTAACGATTCTTGTATCAAATAAAATTGTTGAGCAAGTCTCTAAGTATTTAGTCAAATAGCGCTAATAACATTAGAGTCATCGTCATACAGGTTTTTGGTTATTTCCCTCTAATGTATTTATTTTCTATCGCAGATATTATAAGTTGAAGTATTACCGCTATAATTAACCATAAAAATAACGTTATCATACCACGGTATGTTTCTCCTAAAGCAATATACCTACCTAAACCTATAACTCCAATAGCAATTGGAAGGAGCGCTATTTTTCTAATTATACTGACTGTATCCTTTGTCAATAAAAATTTGCTATTTTTCTCATAAATTATTCCTAGAGCCTTATCAGTAAGTGAATAATATACCTTACCTTTTACATATTCCTTTTTAACTAGATTATTACTAACTAGCTTTCTTAGCCTATAATCTGCTGCTTGTCTCGTAAATCCATATAGGGATGCTATCTCATCAGGTGAAACTCGCTTCTCCTCATATATGTAATAAAGGATTCCTTTATATATGGGATCTAAGCATATATCGCTATTTTTTGAGCTTTTTCTCTTTTTCATCTACAATTATATCGTGTAGAGTAAAATTTAGATATTTCTGGAGGCTATATTCCTAACTAGGTGTAAGAATGTGTAAATTAGTAATTGCGGATGAAGGCTATGTAGAGTACTTAGAGGATATAGTTGAGGGTACAAACCTAGAGAAAGTTGTTGCAAATATACGGTATTTTCCAAATGGAGAATTACTCGTAAGAGTACCGGAGGTTGAAAAAATACGTGGCCGGAAAGTAGCCCCATTTTTTCCTACATTTCCTGAAACAAATAATAGAATATTTGCTCTGTTTCAACTGATTGATATTCTTTCTGAACATGGTGGAGAGAATATAACCCTCATTATGCCATACTTATCATACTCTAGACAAGATAAGCGTTTTCTAAAAGGCGAATGTATATCTTTAAAGCTTCTATTAGATATACTCTACCATCTAGGTGTTAACACTCTAGTAGCATTTGATGTGCATAACCCAGATGTGATTCCAAAATATAGCAAAATCAAATTTATCAATATTCAGTTAGGTTCATCTCTTGTTAAGTACATAATTAACAATTATACCGGGTATGACGTAGTTCTAATATCTCCTGATGAAGGTCGCTGGAGAAATATTTCAAAAATAGCGAGTGAAATAGGTATAGAGTCTACATATTTAATCAAGGAGAGAGATCGATATACAGGGTCAATAGAGATTAAGGGATTTGGCAAGGAGATTTCACTCGATAATAGGTCTGTAATACTCCTAGACGACGAAATATCCACAGGCGGAACAATGGTGAAAGCAATTTCCTTTATTAGGGAGAATGCTGGTGTAGGTGATATCTACGTTGCAGCCACTCATCTTCTCTTAATTAATAATGCTGATAAAAAGATACTGGATTCTGGAGCTACAGAGATTGTAGGCAGTAATACTGTGAGAAATAAGTATGGTAAAGTGAAAATAGAGCCGTACATTAGGAGATTATTACTAGAAGAAGAATCATGAACGAGTATCTTATACGAGTTTCTTTAGACTATCCATCTCTTTCACTGACTGAGTTTAGATCTCTAGTTTTGAAGTATTCAAGTAGTAGGGATAGAGTATTTCCCATACGTAGATATGGAAAGTTTTATTATGTACGTACAAATATCTCTGAAGAAGATATTAAGAAAATTGTTAAGGAGAGTGCAACATTAAAAACCGTGTATCTCATTGTTAAAAAGTTTCATATAACACATATGGATGAAAGTTACCAAAGCGATCTACTGCAAGCTGCTAAAGAGCTTGTTGATAGATATTGTATTAAAAGTTTCAGGATATATAATTTTGCTAAAGATAACATATTCTCAGAGAAACTAGTGAGTGTTTTAAATTCTAATATACCGTTATATGAACGTAATCAGTATACAAAGGATATACTGGCAATATTTGTCACAGATAACTTGCTATTTTTCACGAAGATGATATATAAGGATAAAAAAGATTTTGTTCATAGAACGCCTAGTAAGAGACCGGTTTTTTCACCTTCAAGTTTACATCCAAAACTAGCACGTCTTTTAGTTAATTTATCAAGATTAGGAGGTGATCAATCGAAGATAATAGTAGATCCATTCTGTGGCGTTGGTGGTGTTCTCATTGAGGCTTCTCTTCTTCAATATGAAAATATAGGCATTGATATAGAGAGAAAATGGATTTTTGGAGCAAAGCAAAATTTAGCGTGGATTGATAGCAATATTACGTATTCTCACTTAATAATTGGGGATGCTTGTAACCCACCTTTAAGGAAGGTTGCTTGTATAGTTACAGACCCGCCTTATGGTAGAATAACATCTACGCATGGTAGAACAGCAACAACAATTTATGAAAAATTTTTATCATCCTTCTATAAAATACTAAGCAAAAATAGTACTCTAGTGTTTATCTCTCCAAGTGGTCTAAAAGTTAAATCGAGAAATGACTATTTATATAAAGAGTTAGAGAAGCATATCATCCCAGTTCACGGTTCCTTAACGAGGATTATTAATATATGGAGGCGAATGTAATTTGAACATGGAAATTATCTTCTTAGGTACATCAGCAGGGATACCGACGAAAAGAAGAAACGTCTCTAGTATCGTTGTCAAGTATGGTGATGAGCTTATATTTATCGATGTCGGGGAGGGTACACAGAGACAGGCAAATATAGCTGGTGTTGGCCTTAGAAGGAAAATGCGGATTGTCATTAGCCATTTACATGGTGATCACGTGTTAGGATTAATCCCCATATTGCAGACTCTTACATTATTAAAACGAAAAGAGCCGTTAGAAATATATGCTCCATATGGTATCAAGAGTTTTATATTGTGTAACGCGAACCTCCTCAATATAAAGCCGACATTTAAGCTAAAAATTAACTATTTAGCAGATAATAGAGTCTACGATTGTGGTAGCTATGTACTCAAGTCAATTAAAAATATACATGGTAGGTATAGCTATTCTCTCATGATAGAGGAGAAGCCAAGAGAAGGAAAATTTAATCCTAAAAAAGCACTTGAAGATGGAATTCCAGTTAAATATTGGAAAGACCTAAAATCTGGCAAAGATGTTGTTATTGGAGATAAAGTTTTTCGGCATGAGCTTTATGTAAGTCCGCCACTTAGGGGAAGAAAAATTGTTTTTTCGGGGGACACAAGGCCTTATAATAGGCTTATTGATTTTGCGAAAGATGCTGATGTTTTAATACATGAAGCTACGTTTACCGAGGATAAAAAGGATAGATGTATCGAAACTTTACACTCTACGGCAAAAGAAGCTGCATTGATAGCGAAAAAAGCGAATGTAAAGATCTTGGTCCTGACACATTTCAGTGCTAGATACGAAGATCCCAGGAAGCTTCTAGCAGAAGCTAGAGAGGTGTTTCCAGCAACCTTTGTCGCGGAGGACTTTATGAAAATTGAAATTCCAGTATCCAGGAGGGTATTGATTAAGTAGATTTAAAATCTCGTTAACCAATAAATTACGTCTCTAGGATTATCTACACGTATCTTAACAACAATTTCTCCTAGCGGGGATTCTCCTACATCGCATAGTGAACATACACCTGCAAATGCCGACTGTTTATGTAAGTACAGCGTTATTTCGTTATCGCCCAGGTATTTAAGTAGGTGTTTCCGTACGGTAGCTAATACTTTCCTATTCCTAAATTGATTAAATATTTTAAATATAGGTTCCTGGCCTTGTGCCCTTACCCTTACTATTTTTATAAATTTATCCCTTTCAATAACTTCTGGTTGTCCATCTACCACATTAAGTAGCGCCTTAACTACTTTGTCTAAAGCCTCACACGGGTACACATAGGTATAAGCCTCTATACCTGCCTTATCAAGTAAATTTAAAATCTCATAGTCATACTTTATCTTATCTATGATCTTTTTATCCTTTTTCATAATTTAATCCCCTCTAAATGCATTATTTCATTAATTAGTTTCTTAAACATACTTAGAGCCTCCTCTTTACTAAGCTCCTCATTAACAAATACATAGTCAGCGAGGCATAAAGCATCTTTTAGACCTACCTTAACTTCCTTAATTTCTCTCTCAAAGAAATCTGATAAATCTCTAGTATCATCTATGCGTCCTCTACCAACTATTCTACCAAACCGTTTTTTTGTAGAAGCGTATACAAATATCACAATAACTCTATATCCCTCCTGCCGTAGAAAATTAATTTCATATATGCTTCGAACTCCATCAATTATAACAACTTTGCTATCAAGCTTCTTTACATCCTCGGCCATCAATTTAGCTACTGCCTCAGGGCCAAGTTCTTCACGCAACTCTATCATTGTCTTTCGCGTAGTTTCTGAATTTATAACGCCATATCTCTTTTTAGCTTCCTTTCTTACATAGTCTCCCATTACTATTACTGGAATATTAAGCTCTTCTCCAGCTTTAGATATTAAACTTTTTCCTGACCCTGGTAATCCACATAAACAAATCAATACCTTCACAAAAAGAATCAGTATACCACAAAGGGTTATATTACTTTAATATTTTCTTTACTTGACATGTGGTTTCTCCATAAGGATACCCTAAAGTAAATACTTCTAGAAATTTTTAGTGCTTGCTTCATTCCCCTTCTAAGTAAGAAATTAACTACTGGTTTATTGCAAGGCTCTAGTTCAAAAAATCAGTAAGTTTAATTATTGCAAATCTCTTTATAGAAGTAGATTATTTTTATGATATTTGTAGTGCTATGATTCGGTGTTTTATAGCGATTGAGACATCGTCTAATAAGTTAAAAGCTGTAGCGCAAAATATTAGAAGCATATTGCAGGAGTATAATGTCAGAGCAAGCTTTCAGGATCCGGACTCATTACATATCACATTAAAATTCCTAGGTGAAATAACAGAGGTTAAGGTTGAAAAAGTTAAGAACGCCTTAAGTAAGATTTCCCATGAAAAGTTTAAAATAGTAGCCTCTGGAGTGAACGGTTTTCCTAACTTAGGAAGACCTAGAGTTATTTTCATAGATGTTAAAGATTGTCTCTCGCTAAAAATACTACATAAAAAAGTTGAGAACCTAATGTTATTGCTAAACTTTCCTGCAGAAAGAAGGGAATTCAAACCTCACATAACAGTAGCTAGAGTAAAGTCATTTTCCAGATTGCCGAACCAAGTATATAACAAGTTACTAGGAATGCAATTTGAAGAAACTATTGTTATTGATAGTGTAAAGTTAAAGAAAAGTACTTTAACACCTAGAGGAGCTATATATGAGGACCTTCATGTCGTGAAATTAACTTGATGGTGATTACTATTGAGCGTTGAAAAACTTCATCAAATTCTTGAAGAATTAAAACCAAAGTTAACGTATAGTGAGGAAGAGTATGAAAAACTTGAGAAAGAAGCTTGTAAAGTAAAAGAGAGAATTAAGGATTACTTACTGGAGAAATTAGGGATAAGTGCTGATGTTATTATAGCGGGATCATTAGCAAAGAGAACAATGGTGAAGGGGCAGAGTGATATAGATATTTTTATAAGGTTATCGACTGATTACTCAAAAGAATATTTGAAGACAGTCATTTTGTCGCTTGGCGAGGAACTTTTTGGAAGGGATAGAATCATTATTAGGTATGCTGAGCATCCATATATTGAGGTACTTTACAATAATCTTCGCTTTAGTGTAGTACCGGCCTACAAAGTTGAGAAAAATAATTGGAAAAGTCCTGTAGATAGAACCTATTATCACTTGCTATACATTAAGGAAAAGTTTAAGCATAGAAGGCATTTATGTGACGATGTTGTTTTTCTCAAGACCTTTCTTAAGAAGCTCGGTATTTACGGGGCTGAAATTTACACGAAAGGTTTTTCAGGCTACCTATGTGAATTACTAATATTAAATTACAATGGTTTTGTTAATTTGATAAAGGCGGTTGCAGAGAGATGGAGACCTCCAATAATAATAGATATAGAAGGCTTTTACAGGAAACCCTACACTGATGCAATTAAACTATTCAAGTCTCCATTTATAGTAATAGATCCTGTTGATAAGGGAAGGAATGTTGCAGCAGTTGTGTCCACAAAGTCACTTATGAAGTTTATCTCGGCTAGTAAAATCCTACTCAACCATCCAAATAAGGTTTTCTTTGATCTCCAATATCCTCCACATAGGAGAAAAACAGGAATTCCAGAAGGAATTCACATCTTAGCAATCAAAATTAAACATGGATATTCTATTCCAGATATTCTATACTCGCAAGTTGAGAAGGTTATGAATAAAATTAGAAGGCAACTAGAAAGTAATGGATTTAAAGTGTTTAGAGCAATTATCTACACAGACTTTAAATCTAAGAGCCTAATTACGTTTCTACTACCAACATTAAAGCTTCCAGAAATATATGTTAGAAATGGTCCTTTTCCTTTCTTTAAGGACGAGATAGCTTTCATAAAAAAGAATATTGATAAGTACATATGGATTGATGAGGATGGTAGATGGAAAGTTCTTGAGAGGAGAAAGTGGGTGAATGCTATTGAGGTAGTTAGTAATACCCTTAAAATGATTAAAATACCAAGTGCGTTATCAGATGCTGAGTTCACTATACTGACTGATTCGGAGTTGTGGGTGGACAAGGATACTAAATTGTGGGCTAACGACCTCGGCTTTAGACATGATTTCTGGGTAGACGTAGATTATGTGTGATAAAGGTAATTATAGTAAAAGCTATATTGAATGTGTTGTTAAGTTTTTATCATATCCTAAAAAGGATTGGGAGATAGGTCTTCAAAGATATAAGGAGTTGCAAGATATTGGCGTATCTTGTCTACTATTTGAGGGTAAACTTTCTATTAATGGCTGTAAAATCTTAGGGAAAGGTACAAATGCTGTTATAATAAAAGTTAAATATGAAAACAGTGTGTATGTGTTAAAAGTATTAAGGTTAGATGCTAGCAGGAGGTCTCTGTACAATGAGGCAGAGATATTAAAAAGACTTGAGGCCTATAATATAGCGCCTAAAGTTATAAAATTTTCTTCATGGTTTATACTTGAGGAGTACATAGAGGGAGTTCCAATAGCTGACTATTTAAACAGCGATATCTACTTAAAAGATGTAAAGTCATTCAAACGTGTTATTTACGATCTTCTCAATAAATGCAGGTTGTTAGATAGTTTAGGCATTGATCATGGGGAATTAGGTAAGAAAGGTAAGCATGTTATTATTCAGCCAAATAATACTGTGAAAATAATAGATTTTGAGTCAGCATCTACAACAAGAAAGCCAAGAAATCTCTCTACAATTATTCAATATATCTTCTATAAAACAGATCTCGGAAAAAGATATATAGATCTCATTAATAGGAGCTTTGCTGGACTAGCACAGTTAATCAGAGAATATAAGGATGGATCAGAAAATGCTTTCAGGAAATTATGCATGTATCTCGATTTATTAACTGATTAAGCCTTAAAATAATTATATAGATAAAGTACTATTAACAATGATAGTAACACATATAAAGAGAGTTTTAATAAACACTATAATGGTCGCAATAGCAATCGGGGCCGTGGTCTAGCTTGGCTAGGACGCCAGAGGTGACCGGCGAACCTGGGGAAGTATTCCATCTACAGTTCGCTGGCGGTCGTGGGTTCAAATCCCACCGGCCCCACTTTTTTCTTATATCTTAAAATTATTTTTACGCTATCTTTTTTACTTTTTTATCAAGTGAACCAAAAAAACTTTGGGTATACTATCTAGTGACTTCTTAAAAAATACGTTGAAATTATACGTAATATCTCCACCATGTATTCCTAAAATATGTATATACGTTATTTTTGTTGAAAAGTGCTAATCATCAGATGGACATCAGTATATCCATAATACTAGATAATAGTTTTTTCGCGAATTCTGAGTTTTCTCTCTATCATCTCTTTTAATGCAATTGTAGCCATTAGCCTAATTGACATTTCGACTTTTTCAAAGTTAACATCTCTAGTAGGGTCGTCGACATAAACATAAACCTTAACCGATTTATCCTCGTAGTATACACATATACGTTTGTCATCTCTGTAAATTGGTCCTTTATAAGCTAATCCTAACTCCTTAGCTAACTTCATAACTATTGAATTCAACTTAGATACTCTTCCTAATTCCGCGTTATATGGTGCATATAGTACAATTTCCCCTATCATTTTCCTGTCATTAATTATCAATAGAAGATAATTGATAAGATATTTGTACAACTACAGGGGGAGTTCAGTGAAAGTATTTTCCTACATTAAAATAGACATTGGTGATATTGAGACCATCATATATGAATTATTAACTTTTAGAAGTATTTTTCTCTCGCATAACTTTTCTAATAATCCCTCAATTTCTCTGAAGGTTAATGGTTGCATGAATCTATTTGCCATACAAAGCTGTATTTCACTCATAACTGAGGTATTAATAATATACTCATCTCTTTTTTTACTAAATATTTCTGCAAGACATGATAAAATACGTGTTAACTTTGGTTCTAATTTACCTAAAAAACGGTATATATAGCTAGACCTTTGCTCATATATTCTTCTTACATGATCAACCAAAATTTTATCATCTCCTTCTCTTTCTGCAAGATCTCCGGCATTTAAAAGTATTGAGATTGCAGCTCTAGCGTCTCCTCCCTCGAGAACTGATGATATTATAGATATTACCTTTATAGCGTTCTCTGATATACAATTTTCATTTATTGAGAGTCTTATTCTATCAATGATTATATCTCTCATCTGGTCTATAGTATATGGCTTAAAGTGAATTAGTGGTCCAGAAATTAAGTTTCTTACGTGATCAGGTAAATCAAGTATTTGCTCATATCTTCTAGCAATAAGTACTGGAAATATTCTTCTAACTCCTCTTGTTTCTCCAATTTTAGAAACAACTTGTAAAAGCCTTCCTCTATCAAATCTTAATAACTCATCTATCTCATCTAACACTAAAATTAAAAACTCATCTCTAATCTCTAAAGCATCGTAAATCATTTCTATCATTTCCTCTAAGCTATATCCTCTCACATAGGTCTCGAGAATTTGATGAGATATCCTTTGTACGACGCTAAATGGCTTTTGATTAATACCACAGTTAATTAACATTGTGTGAGCATGAATTTTCATCTCTTTTTCAGAGAGGATCTCGAGAACTTTTTTTGCTGTTGTTGTTTTTCCAGTCCCTGTTTTTCCATATAGTACTGGGATACTGTATGCCTCAATTTCACCCATAATTATGGGTTCTAATAGTTCTAGTAGTATTGCAATTTCTTTTTCTCTGTGGGGTAATCTTGGTGGAACGTATGAGAAGTCTAAGTACCTTCTTCCGTTTCCTCTAAATATCTTTGTCATGCAGTGTTCCTCCATTTAATTACTTTCAGCAATTTAAAAATAAAATACTTCTAAGCTGAAAATAAGAATTGACGACACATGATCAAGCGGTTATCGCTTAAAGATGGAGAGTATTTGGTAAAGCTTGCCAGAAAAAGTGTAGAGTATTTTATCCAATCAAGCGGTGACTTGCTTAAAGTGTCTGAGGAAGATGTACCTAAAATTCTGTGTGAAAAAATGGGTGTTTTTGTGACAATAAATCGAGTTAGAATTAAGGATGATAAAGTAATATCTAAGGAGTTAAGAGGATGTATAGGTTTTCCGTATCCAATAAAGCCACTATATGAAGCTACTATTGAAGCTGCAGTCGAAGCTGCATTTAATGATCCAAGGTTCCCACCGTTAGGATATGAGGAGCTGAAATCAGTGATATTTGAAGTTACGGTACTTAGCCAGCCAGAAGAAATAAGGGTTAATCACCCACTTGAATACCTACGTAAAATTAAGATTGGCAGAGATGGATTAATAATTGAGAGAGAATTGTATAAAGGGCTATTATTACCGCAAGTACCTGTAGAATATAACTGGTCTGTAGAGGAATTTCTAATGCACCTATGTTTAAAAGCAGGTTTACCTCCAAATTCATGGTTAGATAAAAACACTAAAATCTACAGATTTGAAGGCGTGATCTTCGTAGAAACTGTACCAGAAGGCCCTGTCATTAAAGAAGAGCTCGAGATAAAATGAGTGAAAATAAGAAAACAATTTTCTTCTCAGTTAATGGAATTGGTTTAGGACATGCTTCCAGAACTGCAAAAATAATTGATCATATACTGAATCTCGACCGTTTTAGAATTATAATATCAACGTTTGGAGATGCTATAGGATATTTTAAAAAGAAGTATATGAACCTAGATAATGTTTCTATATATAGTGTTCCAAGCTTTAATTTTGTATGGTCTGAGAGAGGCCTAGAATTGAATAAAACAATTACTACTGTAGCATGCAGTTTCGTACCTACACTTTATAAGCAGTTTTTACATGAAAAAAAGCTAGTTGAAAAATTCTCTCCCGCAGTTATAATTAATGACTCAATGTTCTCTCCATTGATATTGTCTAAGATATACGGCGTACCTGTAGTTACTATTACAAATCAGCTATATGTCTTAGTTTCTATTTTAGAATATAATTTGTTAAACGTAGGGTTACGAATTTTGATGCCTAAAATTTGGTATCAGTCAGAAAGTATTATTATCCCAGATCTTCCACCGCCATACACAATATCAGGAGCCAATGTTCTTAATTGTCCACATTATATCATGAAAAAGTGCCACTTTGTAGGTCTTATAGATAATGTTAGTGATATAGAAAGGTTTGGTAGGTCATATGACGGTCTCTACGATGTATATATCTCTGTAAGCGGTCCTCTAAATGACAGAAAACAATTTTTCCTAAATATGTTAAGAATCGTTAAATCTGCATTAAAACGTTGTAACTATCACATCGCAATTAGTGGTGGAGAATACAATAAAAACTATACACTAGTTTATAATAATATTGAAGTTTACTCATGGGTTAAAAGTAAAACTGAGTTTATTAGAAAATCAAAGATAATTGTATTACGAGGGGGACTGACATCCATACTTGAAACAATACTAATCGGGAAGCCTATGATAGTTATTCCTGCTTCTGGACAAACTGAACAACAAGGTAATGCTTTATCAGTTTCAAAGTTAGGTATTGGTGTACATATAGATTATTTAGATCTTCTTAAAAGACCTGAATTATTGCTTAATGCGATAGAGCAGGTCTTAAATCATTACGAAGAATATCTCAGAAGATTAGATATAATTAGAAGAATTTTAATAAATGCAGGCGGAATTACCTCTCTTATGAAAATATTAACGAAATATATAAGTTAGGGTTAATAGCCTATATTGTGGACTATGTGGCTACAATATAGAACTTCAAACTCACGTGATGCAAAAAGTCTCGAAGAAGGCTCCACCGTACGACTAATTGGATGGATAGCTAGTAAACGTATTCATGGAAAAAAGGTATTTTTAAACTTGAGGGATAGATATGGCTACATTCAGTTAGTTGCTAAAAAAGATTCCCTCCCAGATGAATTGTATTCACTAGTAAAAAGGGTAAATGTTGAATCTGCAATAGCTGTGGAAGGTACTGTAAAGAAAGATCCTAGGGCTCCTGGAGGAGCAGAAATTCGTATTCATGACTTTAAAGTTATAAGTTTTGCTGATGAATGGCCAATTACGCTATCAGCACTAAAATCACCTGGTTTCCTGTTTGATAAAAGACATCTAACTATAAGAGGTCCTAGAAGTAGAGCGATCATGCTAATTAGAGCGGAATTAATTAGAGGTATGATAGAATACTTCCTAGAAAATGATTATGTGTGGATTCAAGCACCAACATTTATAACATCAGCAGTTGAAGGCGGTGCAACTCTCTTTCCAGTTAAATACTTTGATAAAGTCGCTTATTTAACACAGAGTGCACAGTTTTACGAAGAAGCAGCAATATGTGCATTTGAGAAAGTTTTTGTTGTCCAACCAAGTTTTAGGTCTGAAAAATCACGTACAAGAAAACACCTTACTGAGTTCTGGCATATTGAAGCCGAAGTCGCATTTGCTACTCATGACGATATAATGAAAGTTGAAGAAGAATTGCTATACTATTCTCTGTCAAAGTTGATTGAACGTGTTCCAGACGAAATTAAGTTTGTTCGTGGCGATTTATTTAAGCCTCCAGAGCCTCCATTCGATAAGGTTAAGTATGACGAAGTTATTAGTGTACTTAACTCCAAGGGTATTGATATTGAATGGGGTGAAGATCTAGGCGCAGTTGCAGAGCGCACGATAAGTAAGTATTTTGAGAAACCATTTTTTATAACACATTTCCCAGTTACTACAAGAAGTTTCTATCATATGCGTGATCCAAGCAATCCAGAAGTTACTTTATCATCAGATTTATACGCGCCGGAGGGCTATGGAGAGATCACTTCCGGTGGGCAAAGGATTCATGATTATAACGAATTATACAATAAAATTCTTGAGTTTGGATTAGATCCTAAAGAATACGAGTGGTATCTAGAAATAAGAAAATATGGGATGCCACCTCATGCAGGTTTTGGTATTGGTGTTGAAAGAACATTAAGATGGATACTTAAATTATCACATATTAGAGAATCTACGCTATTTCCAAGAACACCGTCAAGGCTCATACCATAATTATCCTAAATTTAATCTTCGTTTTTTCTAAATGGTTTTTAGAGAGCAATAAAAACAATAAAGATCTAGAATATAAATATAAAAAATCACGTGATTTTTAAACTTCCTTTTACTAAGGATTTACTGGATAAATAAAGGTTGAGAGAATGAGTGAATATAAAAAATATGAAGAAGAATTGGAACTTGAATCATTAGAGGGAATAGGACCGTCTACAAAGCAAAAATTGGTTTCCGCGGGTATACATTCAATTGTTGATCTACTTGTTTACGCCCCTACTTACATTGCTGAAATTATTGGGGGATCTGTAGATAGGGTAATTAAGCTACAAGAAGCTGCTAGGAAAAGATTACAGAAATTAGGGTTATTAGAAGAGGAATTTATGACTGCAGATAAACTTCATGAAAGACGAAAGCTAGTCTCATATATAACGACTGGCTCTAAGCATTTAGATAATCTTCTTCTTGGAGGAATCGAAACTCAAGCAATAACGGAATTTTATGGAGAATTTGGAACTGGAAAAACACAGCTTTGTCATACACTTGCTGTAAACGTACAGCTACCCATTGACAAAGGTGGCTTGGAGTCACCAGCGATCTACATAGATACTGAGATGACCTTTAAATCAGAGAGAGTCATACAGATTGCTGATGCAAAAGGGCTAGACCCACTAGAAACCCTAAGAAATATTTATGTAGCTAAGGCTAGAGGGGCTAGTCATCTGATTTTGCTAGTCAGAGATTTACCGAAAAAGATAAGAGAAACGGGAGCCAGATTAGTATTAATAGACTCTGCAGTTGCACCATTCAGAGCAGAGTATATTGGAAGAGGACAATTGTCGGAAAGACAACAACTTCTAAATGTCATGATGCATGACCTAATCAGAATGGCCGAATTATATAACGTGGCAATTGTGATTACAAATCAAGTTCTTGCAGCTCCTGACGTTATCTATGGAGACCCAACTAGACCAATCGGAGGACATGTTGTAGCTCACGCAGTTACATATAGAATTTATCTAAGAAAGGCAAAGGGTAACACGAGAATCGCTAGTATAGTTGATAGCCCAAGACATCCTCCAGGAGAAGCGATATTTATGATCGGACCAGACGGTATAAAGGATCCATCATAGTTTAAAAAATTAATGGTCTGCTTTTAATCTAGGATCATAAACAATTATTTATAACTTACTTTATATTCATAATTTCATTGAATATAAAGAGTAGATATAACGTCACATAAATTACTAATGTCATACAAGTTTCAAAGGAATGGGATAGGAAATGAGGAGAAAATTAATTGTGAAAATAATTGCTTTATTTATAATGTTAATGTTTCTCTTGCAAATCAAAGTACCATATATAAAGGGAAATGACAGTAATAAATCGGATGAGTACTTAGATGTCTTTATAGTTGGTGAAGGCTTGTTCTGGCGCTTGTACTCCGAAAAGCCATTAATTAACATTTCAAACTTCTTAGATATGAATCTAGTCAAATTGTCAGCTATAACAGAAATTAAGTTAACATTTAGTATATTAAATAACTGGAGTAGTTCATATAATCTATTAATATCGAGTCCTAGATCACTAAACTATACATTAGATTGCATTAGGGAAACTATGGTTGTAATAAGGATTCACCATACTATTGAGGGAGATGAAGAAGCATTATATCAAGTGATAGATAAAATTGGTTCTTCACTAAATCTTAATTTCATTCTAGTAAACGAAAGTGAAGATGAACTTATCTTTATTTCGTCATTGGATCCACAAAGAATACTAAGAAGCGAAGGCCCTCTCTTTAAGGCATTATCATGGAACCTAACAGGAGTATTTTCACTTTTAAATACTGATACAGTTATTAAAAGTGACTATTCCTTAATAGATTTAATAATCAAATTTAATAACGATTGTAATGCTTCTGCAACTATATCCGTTTACTCTTTTATGAAAAATCCCAGCATAGAAAGTGGAGAGTTCAATTTATCTAGCATATTCCCCGATATAGCGAAAACATCAGCGAGAAATGATACTAGGAGTACCTATGTTAGAATTCTTATTAAAAATGCAAATGTGTATATGTATCCTAATGATTTTAACGTAACAAGGATAAACGATATTGTAGTGATTTATAAGGAGTATCAGCCAGGGAGTTCATTGGAAGACGTAAAAATTATGTATACATACAAGTTACCAGAATTAGTAATCGAGAGACACTTCAATTCAACCTACATTTGTCCTAATACTACTATAAATGTTAAGTTAATAATTAGGAATCTAGGTGATGTTGACGCGGAAAACGTTGCTATAGAGGAATATCCCTGGTGGACAGAGTATGAGGGTATTAATCTAAAAGATAGTAACGAGAAATTAATGTGGAATCTTAAAAAAGTTCCTCAAAATGGTGTAGAAGAACTTAGTTATGAAGTTACGATAAATGAGAATTTCACTAATAATTTCATTTTTATCAGTGCAGCTAAAGCCACTATTACACTGGCCGGCAACATAAGTTATACTTACTACTCATCAACGAATATAGTTCATACGGAAAATGATTCACCAATCCTTTACATATCAATATCTGATTTCAGTGGTTTTAATTTATCATATACGGATGAGTTATCGTACTTTATTGTAATTATAAATAATGGAAGTAATAGTGTACATGATGTTGTCATAGGTGATGTATATATTCCTCAAATAAATCCTAAAGAGACTAGAAAGGTGTTATTCAAAGCTAAAGCAACAAGTGACTTAAATAATATAATATATATTAATTATTCATTACAGTATAAATATCTTAATAAACAGTTCACTATGAATACCCAAGTAATACCTATAATGTTTAGGCCTTGTAAGTCTTTTTTACCAGCCATAAAAACAAGTATAATGCAAACTGAGAAAAATGAACAGGAGTTTGTCATTAAATACAAAATTAAGAATATATGTCTATCTAAGATCAATAAAGTATCCATAAAAGGTCTGGTATTTGATTATGAGTTTGAAATAGAGAATAGCACTATAGTGGATAAGTCTTTTAGCCTTAATTTGGGTGAATTAGATCTAGATGAAGAAACTAATTTAACTGTCACTATAAGATTAGATAAGTATTCCGCTACTTATACGCCACTAATTACAGTATTCCTATATAATGACTATGGATCTACTAAACATATTTTACCAGTTAAACCAATCATAAATTCAGTTAGAGTATACTTAGATACGTTACCAGATAAGTTGATTCGAGGCATAGAATACAAGACAAAGTTAATAGTCGAAAATTTAGGTGATCAGCCGATATATGATGTTAGAGTTATAGCTCTGTATTCTGGTCTTAGTGTCTACCTTCGTAATAACACAGTTCAGTGTTTAAAAAGCGGGTCCCACGTTGTTAATATTACTATTATAGGTAAAAATCCTGGCAATTATATGATCAGTAAATTTTTGGCTTATTATGTATTCGGCGGGATTGAGCAGTCTATACATATGAGTGGCTTAAATATAACTGTATATCAAGGATTGGATGTTAAGATTATGAAGAATAAAATAAGTGTTCTTGAAGGAGATACTATTAATGTAACAATTAGGATAACCAGGGATATTGATGAAATTAAAAAAATCAATCTTAGGTGGCTATTACCCAAGGGTTTAATGTTTGACGACAAAAACGAAGAGTATAATGTGACTATTACTTTTGATACAAACGAAAAAAATATAAATATTAAAGTCGCTAGTATGACACCAGGAATATATATTATAGATCCTCCAGAAATAATGTTTGAATATAGAGGAAAGTGGTATTCGATAAACACAATTGGAATTAAGTTAGAGAAGATAAAAATTTCTGTTTATGAGAATCTGATTCAGAGATACTGGATATACTTTATCCCAATGTTAATTATTTCAATTATAAGTGTATCCATCGTGAGAAAATCCATTTCGGGAAAGATGAGAGAGAAATAATGATACTACTTAGTATATTAGGGCATATATTAACAGTATTGACAATATAAAGGAAATTACCGGACTTAAAATCCACTGAAGGATTACTTCATATATTACTTTTATATTTGGTAACCTAAACTTACGTGTAAAAATTACACCTAGCAATCCAGCTGTAACTGACTGAGTAATTGACATAGGAATCCCAATTTGAGTAACGATTTCAATCAGTATTGAAGTTGATATATAAGCACTAAATGATGATTCAACACCTAAAACATATATTTCTTCACTAACTTTGGTCTCTATATACTTTTGAGCAAGGACGATTCCCATAACCGATGCACCGATTAAAAGTAGATATAACAAATACGTGTTATCATTCATAAATGATAACATGAAACCTAATGTATTTGCTCCAAATACGTAAGATATGTAAAAAACAGAAACTATTGTAAGTAGTTTAAGCGTAATATAGGTATTTAGTATACCAAAATGTCCTACTAAAATATCAATACTAAGTATAATTAAATATGTAGAAAGTAATGTTAAAATAGGGATAGCTAACCATGATAATATCGTGGATAAAATAAAGAATGTTTTTTCTGCTGTGAAGTTACCAGTTAAAGTATATGCTGCTATAATACCTCCAAAAAGCGACTGTGATAATGAAATTGGTATCTTCTTCAGATTTGCAAGTAGTATTACTATAAGAGATGATGATAATATACATGGGATAAATAGATGGTACTTTGGGTTTTCTATTATAGAGATAGAAACCCCCATTTTAGTACCTTCTAATGTTGTACCTAAGAGAATACCCACAATTATTAATATTAGAGTGTTTTTTCTTGATAATACCCCAGATCTAACTGGAGAGCCTACTAAAATTGGTTCATGATTATATCCTAAAAATAAGGAAAGTGCCACTAACAAAATTACTATTGTGTCGAGCAACTTCTAAAGGCACCTTATGACATTATTTGCCTTAATATTAAAATCAAAGTATTTGATGCATCCTCACATCTATCCTGAATATTATCAATCCTAAAGATTTTATCTTTATAGTAATCGAATACATACCACGGTATCTTATTACGGATTATGTAAAGGGTATCTAATGTATCCTCTTTTAAAGCGTCTCCACTCTCCTCTAATCTTTCAATGTATGCAATTGTTTCTAATATAGAATTCCAATTTGCATTTGCTAGATCGAATAACTTTGTAAGGGTTTTTAGCATGTTTTCCGTATGTTCCAGCTGATTTATGATTCTGTTATGTATTATAATTATGTCCTCGGACTCCTCTATTTCTGTATATCGTCTAAATCTAAGTATCTCGCGTGAGAGAATGTGAATATTATCTAAAATATCATCTAAAATATTTATCAAAAGCATAAATTGACTTCTAAATCCTGGTAAAACAGAGCCTTGCATTATATAATTTGTTAAAGACATAACTTCTTCGTCAGCTTTTTTCTCTAAGGAGCTAATTTCTTCATTTAAAAGAATTAATTCATCAATATCTTTTCCTCTTTCATGCTTAGTAATTTCTATTAATAACTCTATAGCTCTAATACTATAATCAACAAATCTTCTTAACTTATCGAACAACTCAGTTTCTCCCGCAATCAGAATCTTCTTAAGTCTCTTGAACATTAGTATCACCAAAGTACATATGGGAGTAGTTTAAAAATAAAATAATTAAGATAATAAGATAATAAGGAGTATTCTCGGCTACCTTAATCCTGAAAAATTGCCTTTACGGTTTTCCACTGTTTTCTTACGAATGGAGGGGGAATCTTTGATTTTTGTTTCCATATAATTAAAAAGTTTTTTGTTTTTGCATCTGAGGGATATCCGCTTCCAATCTCGCCATATTGTTCTGATAGCCTAGAGATATAGCTATCCCTTATTACCTTTGCTATAATGCTTGCTGCAGAAACAGCCGGATATTTTATATCTGCAAATAGTTCAGCTCTAATATCAACATCTAACTTCATATTTGAGAACATTCTCTTAAATCTACTTATCCTCTGAAGAAACTTCTCCGGCTTACTATCACAAGAGTCTACATAAACAATATTAGGTTTTGCATTTGCTATTATCTTACATATAAAATATGCCTCTAGATCGTTCAAATTACCGATATCCTCAAGCCATCCATCGATTATACTAGGCTGTAAAATAGTAACTAGTATTTTTACACCTTTTAATCCTACAAGATAGTTAAATAGCTTTAGTCTACGACTCGAACTATAACCTTTAGAATCTTTCTTGACTACATTAGTAATCAAGTGATACTGATTACTGTCTATGAAATATCCTGCTATAACTAATGGGCCGATCACAGGTCCTCTTCCAGCTTCATCTACTCCGCCAATTATCAAGTTTTTAGCCTCCGTAGTATTTCGCGTGAGACGACTAGTGGTATAGCCTCACGATTAGTTTGGCTTATTCGAAAGACTATAGTTTCCTTGTCTGTATTCAATTCTGATAGTCCTGAATTTACGTAACTTCTATGTAAGGTAATAACTACCGGCTTATCACTCTGCATAGCTAATTTTAATACTTCTCTGAATTTTTCACTTTTCATTTCCATAGGACCTACTTCGTCGATAAGCACTACATCAGCTTCTTTAAGTGCTTTCAAAACAGCCTTCACGCCAATATCATCTACAGCTTTTACATTTACTTTATATTTTCCAATTTGTGGTCCATCGAATAAAGAAACATGAGCTAACCAATCTTCTTTCAACGATGAAATATCCACAATTTTAAAGCCTATTCTTTTACCATTCTTCCTTTCTTCAAATGTTATAAATCCTCCAGTTTTTACACCCCTAAACTTTAGATAGTCATTTATTTTTTGTATTGCAGTTGTTTTCCCAATCCCTGGGAATCCAGTTAATATTATCTTTATCATTCTCAATAATTTATTAACTCTATAATTAAAAATAGTAGTGATACGATAGTGTGTATTGAATCATGCCTACCAATGAACTAATAATTGAAGGTAAGGTAAGAATATTAAATAGATTAGGTAATAAGGAGGTCTTTTATAATCCCAAAGCTGAATTAACCAGAACATTGGGTGTACTGTTTGTTTATGTTGAAGGCAAAATTAAAGATGACGCGATAGTAATTTCAGATCCATTAGCTGCGACTGGAATAAGGGGTATTAGATACGCAGTTGAAAGTCAATGTGTAAAAAGAGTATTATTTAACGATAAGTCCAGATTAGCCTATAAGATTATAAGAAAAAATGTTCAGATAAATAATATTGAAGAGATCTCTCAAGTAGGAAATGTGGATGCTAACGTTTTTCTATATAGTCATTTTGATGAATGTGATTTTATTGATGTAGACCCTTTTGGTTCTCCTTCTCCCTTTATTGATAGTGCTGTTTCGGCTGTGAGAAATCAAGGAGTAGTAGCTATAACATCAACCGACCTAGCTCCATTATGTGGATTATATACTAAAGCTGCGTTACGGAAATATGGTAGCTTACCAGTTCACACTGAATATTGTCATGAAGTAGCCGTCAGAATACTAATTAAGGAGCTTTTAAGAGCTGCTGGAAGGCATTTTAAATATGGTGATCTTCTATCCTCCCATGTTCTCGGCCAGTATGGACGTGTATATATGCGCATATCGCGGGGAAAGTTAAAGTACAGAGATGAGTATATAGGGTATATAATTCATAACTATACAAGTGGAGAAATTATCACTGTAAGCATGCGTAATCTTACTTTACTAAAAGAATACCTAAGTAAAAATGATAAAATTGTAGTTTCTGGACCTCTCTGGATAGGTCCATTGCATGATTGTAATTACATTAAAAAGATGAAGAATATATTATTGAAAAATAACCTGTTTAGTGAAAAAAAGACACAACAATTAGTCAAATATTTAAACATGTTTATTGAAGAGAATGATTTCCCACCTTTTTATTATAATTTCCATGTAGCATGTAAGAAACTTAAAAAGTCTCCTCCATCAATTAATGAAGTGATAGATGCACTTAGAGCTAGAGGTTTTCAAGCTACAAGAACACATTTTAGTAGATTTGGAATAAAAACGACAGCAGATTATAATTCCTTTTTAGATACTTTACGTGGCATATAATCTATTCCTATAATATAAATCTCTGAACTTCTCTTTCGAGACGCTCTCGGTTTATATAGCTTAACAACTCGAAAGAGTTTTCGGACTTTTGCTATTAATCTCCCGACACCTCGACCCTCAAAAATTTTTAAAACTATATTTCCACCTGGTTTTAGTAATTGATCAGCTATTTCGAGAACTCTCTCATTCAACTCTAAATTCCTTAATACATCAATTTCCCAAATTCCTGTTATGTTTGTTGACAAATCACTTGTAATAACGTCAAATCTATTTTCGCCAAATCTCTCCTTTATTTTCATTATTAAACTGTCATCGAAAATATCTCCTTGGTACGTATAAACATTACTTTTTCCTAGTGGTTCTATTGGCCTAATATCAACACCAACTACAGTCCCGTCTATACTAACTATCTCTGCAATATACTGTAACCATCCGCCAGGAGCAGAGCCTAGATCTAAAACACGATCACCTTTATGAATTATATTAAAAACTCTATTTATTTCAATGAGCTTATATACTGCCCTACTCCTATATCCTTCTCGTTTAGCAAGTTTATAGTAAGCATCTTTTCTCAGCTCCTCAATCCTTCTTCTTCCCACGATTTTCACCTTTCATCTTATTATACATTTCCACTACCCATTTCTCTATATAATTACATTTAATCAGGTATTCTGGGTATTCAGATGAGCATTCTTCGTGATATTTGCATTTAAAGCATTGAAGAGCAGTAAGATATTCAAGTATATTTTGGATGGTCTCGATCTTCTTTTTCATAATCTCATCCTCACTATAATTCTATCACAATATCTAAATGAGACATAATTTCCTTAATTCTTGATCTCACCGTAACTTCGGTTGTGTTTGACAACTTTGCTACCTCGAACTGTGTTATATTTATACCATGTAATTTTAATGATAAATATAGTGCTGCTGCAACTAAACTATTTGGACTTTTTCCTGATCCTATCCTCATTTGTCTAGCTGATCTAATGATATTAAGTGCGGTATTATAAACTTCTGGGTTAAACTCAATTTCCATCTTCCTAAATATTAAATTAAGAAGCTGCTGATCTGCATCATACTTAACTTTAACTCCAAGTAACTTAACTAACTGGCGATACACCTTTGCTATCTGTTGCTCCTTAACTTTATTATTAAAAATAGCACGAGAAATTTCCCTTAAGGAAATTGGTGTATTATACAATCTGCAACTTAGCAAAATTCCTGCCGCAGCTATCGTGGCTGGCTTAGTCCTACGTTTAATAATACCATCTGCAACTGCTTTTCTAACAATTTGAGCCGCTGTTTCTTTCTCAACTTTTTTTAACTTTAATTTCTCACTTATTCTTTCTAACTCGTTTAGAATTATTTGTAGTTTTCTTTCCTTATAGGATAAGGGGGGCTGATGTATCTTTTTATCTTCAGTTTCAATTGACGGATATGTAGTTAAACCTAGATCTACCTTTAAGTATGATAAAGGAGCACCTATTCTTTTTCTTCTCTCAACATGTTCCTCACTATATGCTCTCCATTCTGGACCTAAATCTATATTGTCCTTATATATGACTGTACCACATTCCCTACATATAAACTCCCCACTCTCCCTATTATAAATAAAATTTCGTTTACCGCAAGTAGGGCATCTAAATAAAATATCATTTGACACTTTTTCTCCTCCTTTCATAATATATGTAGCTTCCGACATACTTATTTGGTTGATTAATTAATGGCTTAGCAACAATATACGGTTTATTAATTGGTCCAATTAAGTCTATACATACTGCAATTTTTCTTCCTCTTGCATCGTAAAGATCTGTTCCGGGCAAAACTTTATCGCTAGCCTTAATAACATAAAGATTACTCTTAGTTAAATGTATTATTATACCTGCTTCTTTCACATTTATCCCCTCATTCTACGTAATTCTTTAGCAATCATTTTAAGCAACTCTCTTTTATTTACATCTTCTTTTTTTCTCACAATGACGTAACCAGATGGATACCACCAGCATCTTGGATATTTCGCAGAAGGATTAACACGTATAACCTCAAAGCCGATTTTCTTACAGCTTTCAATTATTTCCTCAATATTAGGCTTGGTAACTGCGAGGCTTTTGGAAACTCTTCTACCCTCTCTTCTTGATAAGTCTGAGTTAAAATATACGGACCAGATTACGTAAACATTTTTTTCTCTCACTGCTCAATCAACCTAGCATTTATAACACCATCTTGTCCTGGTCTTGAAGAAACAACAGCTTTTCCATATTCTGTCAGAATAATCGCACCCTTAGTAATTACCCCTCTCCTTGTATAGTCTCTATTAGCGGGATTTTCTAGTACTTTAAGTATTTTGACTTTTACCGTCTTATTCTCCTTAGGTATATATAGATTTGCTTCATTTCCACGCAATAATCTTACCTTAATTAAGCCACCCTTAACCCTCTCCACCTTTCTTCTAGCCTCATCTAAAATCGTTTCTACAGGAATTCCCCCTCTTTCGTATTTTCTCTTCTTTCTCCAGACCCCCTTTCTTCCTCCAGTCTTCTTTCTTTTATGTAAATCTGAATGCCAAAGTACCATTTTGAAGTCACCAAAAATAATAGCTAGCTAATGAATGAATAGAGAGAAGTTAACTTATAAATCTTTATTATATTAACCTATCTCCACTTGCTAATTTACTTTAGGATATTTTGAAGTAAAATAACTATTTAATCTCAGTATGTTTTTCTTCTGGTAAAAATTAAAAGTTTTGCTTCTTCTCGAAGGGTAACATAAAGTTTATTGTTTATATATTCTCTCTGTATTAAGTGAAGTCTCGCTAATTTCTTTAAATCTGAGTAAACACGTGGTCCAAAATAATCTCTGAGCTCAGAGGCTGGTATTCTCTTTTTCATAAAGATTAATGCTAATATTTCCATTTGTCTAGGTGATAGCGTTGGTTGTGGAAGATATCTCCTAATTTTATCTACGTAGTCATCCTTAATCGTTAGATAGTAATAATCCTTCCTGGAAACTAACTTAACACCTTTATGGAACTTATTAAATTCGGTTATATATTCCTTCAGAATTACCCGAGCTTCTTTTCTAGATGTTAAATTTAGTAATTTCTTAATTTGGTCAATATGTATGGGCTTATAAGAACCATAAAAGAGTGCATCAAGTAACCCTCTCATGTCTGTATAACTGTATTTTGATGTCATATACTTCACCATCTTTCTCAATAACTTGGAAATCAATCTCGTTATTCATATACATCATTAGCAAAACTATAAAAATCACAGAAAATCTATATTTCGACAGTGTATCAAATATGTCGATTATTGAGATCCCTGATTCACTATACTTAAGAAATGATACTAAAAGTCTTGAAATTTCAGAATAAATTTTCTCAGTATCCTCTGCTTCATCGTAATAAATAGGAATTTCGACTACCATTTTATCATGTACTACTGTTGACAGTTTTCTTTCGATTATTTCATTAATTCTCTCGAGTAACTCAGTGATGTCTATAAGAGGTCTTCCAGTTGTTATAGCTACAGATAATTTTGGAATTCGTGGTAGAGGTTTTCGTATATAACGGTTTTCTTCATATGCTCTTTTAGGCGATGTTAAGATTGTTAATACCTTACTTTTATATATAAATGATGAATTCTCAACAGCTATTCCTGCAATAAAGAAGTTAACTTTATCATGTAATAACTTGATTACTTTATTTAATTCTGCAATGATATTTATAGTCCACGGATTAACTCTTCGAAGTTTTTCAATAGGATCCAAGATTAATATTCTATCCTCTTTTCCCTCCATAAATCTTGACCACCTCCTTCGGTAACTGTACAACTTTACTAATCCCCTCTCTAATTGTAACACCAATTATATTATCGGAATTCTCGATGATTGAAGGCTTTAGGGAAACCATTATAATCTGATTATTAGTCCCCTCCTCTCTTAAGGCTCTTGCAAATTTAGATAAATTATTTGGATCGATGTGAGCATCAATCTCGTCTAGTAAAAGAATGGTATCTTTATTTATTGCATTAATAGCAATTAAAAATGTAACGAGAACTAAAGATTTTTCTCCTCCACTTAACGAAGCAACTGGTAAAGATGGTTTTCCAGGAAGCTTGACATTTAGTATTAATCCACTTTCGATATTTTCACTGTCCTCTAACTCTATTCTTAATTCTCCATCTACAAATACTTTCTTAAATATACTGTTCATTTTTTGATTTATCTTCTTAAGACCTTCCTTTAAAATAGCTTCTCTTTTCTTATCAATATCGTCTATAAATTCTAAAATAGCTTTCTCCTCTTTTCTCAATTCTTCTCTCCTAGTAGAGATATGTTTATATGGCTCTAACCTTGTCATATATTCTTTTTTAGCTAGCGGATTTACCATTCCTAATTCCTGAGTTTCCATCTTAAGTTCACTTAGTATTTTCTCTGCCAGTTTATAATCATATATAAATACATCATAATCAAATCCTAGTTTCTCCCTATCCTCTATCAACCTTTTTCTCTCTTTAATAATGCTTGAAATTTCCTTTTCTAATTCAATTTTCCTTTTCTCTAAGCTAGAAAGCTCCTCATGTTTTTTATACTTTAACTTATTATAATCATCATAAAGTTGCGACAACTTTTTTATTTCAGTTACCAAATGTTTAACATTTTTCTCTGTTTTTAGTTTGATACCTATAAATTCTTTCTCCTTACGCCTTAAGTTATTTAAATTCTCTTTTTTTCTCTTAATAATCTGAAGAATTCTCTCCTTACTCTTTAGTATCCCATCAATTCTCCTCTTTAGTATACTAATTCTCTTTTCATAAGTTTTCTTTAACATTTCTAAATTTGAGATTTCCTTATTATTTAATGCAATTGTACTCTCTATTTTCATAATCTTTTGGTTAATTTCAGACAACATATCTCTATTTTCTCTGAGTTCTCTCTCTATTTCTGTTTTCTTATATTCTAATCTCTTTAAACTAGATATAAAGTCGTCAATTCCCACATCTTTCTTACTTATCTCAGCTTTTTCTAGGCAACTTGATAACTCATTTGATATATCGTCTAGTCTTCTCTTATATGAGTTTAGAATTTCTGTTAAGATATTGATATTATGGTTAACTGTCCTTATAATTTCATTTATGGATTCTATCTCACTCCTTACTTCTGAAATTTCTACATTTAATGAATTTCTTTCCCTTACATACTCCTTATAATCTCTTTTTCTCACCTTAATCATGTCTTTAAAATCAGACAGTATTTCCTCAAACTCTTGTATCTTTACCTTCTTTGTATATTTAGCAGCTTTTTCTCCAACATAAAATTCGCCTTGGTAGATGTAGAAACGCGCTTTTCTATCAACGACATCGTATCCCTCAGATGCTTTCTTGACAGCTTCTTCTAAATTATTTATGATTAATACTCTCTGTAGTAGCTGGTTTATAAGTGGACCTAAATAATTAGGATATTTCAAATACTTAATGATGGATTGTTCCTCATTTTCCTTAGTAGAATGTATGGCTTTAACATTATCAAGTGGTATTATTATTACTCGCTTATTATGTTTCATAGCTAACTCGGAAAGTTGATAGGCTGTTACACGATTCTTAACGAGTATTGCATACCATCTTCTACCTAGTATATGCATTAATATACTTATTATGTCCTTAGGTCCCTTGATTTTATTGCCAAGTAGGTCTATTACGCCACTAATTCCGAGGTCCTTTGCCAAATTCAAAATAAACTTCGCATCATCCACGTAATTACCCTGAAAACCATGTTTTCTAGCGATTTTAAGCCTTAAGATCTCTTTTTCCGCGGTCCTTAAAAGTTCTTCTGCCTTTTCAATTTCCTTTTCAATAGTGACGATTTTTTCATTAATATTATTTCTCTTTCTTACTAATTCTTCTAGCTTCTTATTTAATTCCGTTTTCTCTTTTTTCAACTCATTTTTAAAATGCTCAAGTCTCCTAAGAGCGCTCTTAATATTATTTAATCTAGTTTTTGAGTATTCTTTCTCTTTCTTAAGGAATTTAACTTTATCTTCAATTGTAAAGAATAGTGATAAATCTCTCAGTACATTCTTAATCTCTTTTTCATCATAAATCTCTTTCTCATATCTTATAAGTAACTCATTTAGTTTATCCACGTTTTTTTGTAATTCATCTTTACGCTTTTCAGCTTCCTTCTTTTCTTTTAAAAGTACGTCATTTTCTTTACGGATCTCTACGATTTTCCTATCAATTTTCTCTATTTCTTTTTCTAATCTTCTTATTTCCCTATTAAAATTCTTAGAGTTTCTCATTAATACGGTAATAGAAAACTCGAGTCGTTTGATGTCAGATATTACTTTAGTCATCTCAGTTTGGATTTTACTTAATTGGGTTATTATCTCCTTATACTCCTCTCCTCTCTTCCTATCTAGATCCTTTTCCATCTCATCAATTTTTAATTTCATATTTTCTATCTTCCCATTGATTTCGTAAATTTGATTATTTAACTTAACTATCCAGTTATTAATTCCAGATAACTCATGTCCTAATTTTTCCTCTTTTTTCCTATTTTTAACTAAATCTTGAGTAATTTTTGCAGCTTCTATTAAATTTATATATTGGTCCACGGCATTTCTTCTATTTGCTTCTACAATTTGCTTAAATAGTAAGTTTATGTTTTCCTTTAGAACTTCCGTTTTAGCTAATATTGTTTCTAATTTTGACCTTGCCTCAGACAGCATATTTAAAGCTACCTTTTTTCTCTCATTATATTCTGTAATTCCTAGAATATCATCGATCAGTTGTCTAAGTTCTTGGGGACCCATTGTAGCGGCTGCTAACACACTACCTTGAGGTATGTACCTAAAGTTTAAGCCTTCTTCTCCTATTTTTAACATCTGAGATAGATACGTTGACCTGGATACTCTTTTGCCATTATAATAATACTTATGTTTACCCTCCACTGTTATTACTCTCTTAAACTGATACTCATATTCCCCGTCGGAAATTGTAACTAAGACTGATAAATATTTATCCTTAGCTCCCTTGTGTATTAATTGTTCGAATGATGTTGATCTAAGCTTTCTCGGATTTCTTTCCCCAAGTCCGAACATAATAGCTTCAATTATATTTGATTTACCTGAACCATTTGGCCCTGTTATAACATTAACTCCTTCTGTAAATTTGATTCTAACATTTTTGTGTGTTTTGAAATTTGTAATTCTTACCTCCTTAATATATACTGTACACATTTTTTAAAACCTTCTCTGAGCCAATATCTAATTTAAAAAATAAGTATTAAGTTATAATAATTAACTAGTACTCTTCAGAACGATTTTAATGTTACATAACCACAGATATATCATTAATTTTTTATTATTCACTTAAAATTTTCTTCAAGAAATTTATGATATTTGTCCAATGACTTCCCTCCCAGTATGCTTTGTGGCAGTTACTACAGTACCATACATATTTAAACTTTTTTCGAACATACTCAGGTATATTAGTGGGAACTTTATCAGCAGAAATTTTAACTAACTTTGTATTGCATATTGAACATCTATATTCTTCGCCAATTTTATCCTTTAAATTTAATGTCTTAATAATTTTTCTTAATTTTTCCTCCCTATTATTTTCTAATGTCAATATGCAATCTATTCCTAAACTTAAGGCTCTTTTACAAAGTTCCTTGTCACTTGTCAATAGAATTCTATTATCCTTCAAACATATTTCTAATAATGTATCATCTAAATTTTTACCAATCATATATATACAATCAAAACCCATAATCCTGAGCCATTTAGCTATATCTCCATTCATCTCATCTGCTAGAAATTTTATTTTTCTATGTTTCTGAGCTTTTGTTATATTTTTCATTAAATTATTGTATTCAATTATCAAGATATAAAACATTCGAGCTTTATCATGTTAGAATGGTTTTAACTTACTAAGGTTCTTAGTATTATATCCCCACATGTTTGTGCACCTATATCATGTTTTTCTCTAGTAAATATTTTATAATGTCTCTTCTTGAAACTACGCCTAAAACTTTTTCATCTTTGTCGAGGATCGGTACTAAGTTTTGTCTAGTCTTAGAAATTATCTTTGCAGCTTCTATTAAGTGGTCACTTGGAGATAGTGTGTATACATTTCTATCAACTATATCTGCAATTACTACTTTCCTAATATACTGATCAAAACTTGAACGAAGACTTGTTTTTCTGATAACAAAATAGACTCTAGCTAATTCTTTAGCTGTAATTAAACCTATGAACCTATTTTTATACACGACTACTAGGGTTCCGTATCCCGTGTTTTTCATTTTCATTTCAGCCATCGTAACTTTTGAGAATAGGTCCACAGAACTTCTAGGCTTTACCATAATGTCCTCAACGACTGTTTTATCGTCACTAAACTTATTAACATAATAGGAGATAATATGTCTTTTTGTTAGTAACCCAATTGGCCTTTTATGAGTTACAACAGGTAAACTACTAAATCCGCGAAGCAAAAATATTTTTGCCGCTGTTTTTATGTCTACATTTTCATGAACAGTTTCTACGTTTGTTGTAGCACAGCTTGAGACAGGCAAGTTATATGGCATAAATTTTTCAGCTGGTCTTAAGGATAATTTATAAAATATATCATACTCAGTAACTATTCCGTATAGCTCATCTTTTTTTAATACTAATAATCTATCTCTTCTTTCTTTACTCATAATTTTTAGTGCTTCCTTAATTGTTTGGTCTTTCCTTATACCTGGAAAGTTATACTCAGCTAGTTCTTTAACTTTCAATCATTCCATCTCCTTTAAGGCTAAAATAGTTATATCGATTAACTTTACTATACCTATTATTGATTCATACTCATCTACAACTGGTACACTATTTAGTTTATCCAAGTACATTCTTAGTATAGCATCATTAAGACTAGAGTTATAGCTAACTGGATATATAGATGCCCTCATAACATCTTGCGCCACGGTACCTCCTCGCTTAACATATTTACTAAATCCAGCATTTCTTACCTCCCTATAGCTTCTATAGCTAGCAAAAGTAAGTAAATTACTGGGTGCTGAAACTATGTCCAAATATGATATTATTCCTATGGGTCTCTTACGTATATCGACAATTACAGCTGTGTCTTCTTTACTCTTAATCATTTTTCGGAGAATGCTCATTATGGAATGTGTAGGATGTGCCAAAATAAACTCCTTCGAAACGAGATCATACAGTGGTTTATTTCCTATGGTTTTTGTATAAACGTTTAATGCTTCAAATCCTGTAAATATACCTGATACCTCCCCTCTCTTGGTATGAATAATCACTTTTTTGCCAGCTATAACATATTCTAGGGCATCTAATATATTGCTATTTTCTGGTAAAAGTATGTAATTATCTGAAATCAAGTCTCTGGCAATCATTTTATCAAGTTGATTAATATCCTTTACTGAAAGTAATGAACGACATATGTCATAAGCCGTAATAATACCATTTACAGACTTCTTATCTCCAACTATCACAAAATCTATGCCTTTTCGCCCCATCATTTGTCTTATTTTAGCGACTGCTTTCTCGGGTGGAATTGTGAGAGGAGAAGAAGAGAAGTCACGTAACTTCAGTTTATTAGCAGATATATTTTTCATTTTATCGACCAAGAATAATTTAAACTTGAAAATTATTTAAACTAGAGTTATATATTGGGTATTAAAAATGAAGGTATTAGATATTCAATTATATTCATTTAAGGACCTAATTAGGTTAGCTGTAAGCATAAAAAGAGAACATGTATCTATAATTTCTTATCCATATAAAAAGCGGTATATAGCTGGTCTCTATCTTCCATCTTTCACTAAAGAGTTATCAGCATTATTTCCGTATGTTATCTTAAAGGAAAAACCTTCATCGGTTTACTCATATACATCTAGTGACCATAGTGGAGAGGATTTGAAAGTTGGTGTTACAAAATCCTCTATATATATTCCTATTTTTGTGGCGTTTCTAAAAAGGAAGCCACATGAAATTGTAAGAGTTAATGAATTAAAATATGAAATTGTAGTAAATGAGCTAGAGGACTTAAAGTCATTAATTTATCTATCCCTATCACTTACAGATAGTTGGACTCATATTCCATTTGTATGGTACGATACAATCTCGAAAAGATTTGTACTATCCATCGAAGTTGGGCCCCGTGAGGATATTGTAGGAGAGTTATTAGTATTGACTCTGCCATATGAAGAGCTGGATATAAATAATATTCATTTCATTATATATGATCAATCACAAGATTTTATCGAATTTAGTTCTGGATTTAAAGGTGTTAATTACCAGTATATCAGTATAATAAAAACACTTAAGTTACCATATTATTAAATTGCTAATTGCTACTAGCTTTGTTTTTCTATTTCTTTTTTATGGCATAGATCATTGCATGATCTTTTTCATAAGGTTCTAAATTAATTATCTCAAGGACTTTATATCCTCGTTTCTCAAGGTATTTCGTCTCTTGCTTGTATATTTCTGATGGGCTTCTTGTAACATCAATACTTCTACTCTTAACAGCTAATAGTATAATACCATTTTTCTTTAGAAAAATATCAGAATTATAAGCTGCTATTTCTGTTTGGTCTGGCTGAGCTACATCACAATATACCATATCAACCTTATCAACGACGTCGAGATAAAGCATAGGTTTTCGTGCATCACAATATAATGGTATTACGTTCGGACGATTAGCTGTTACTCTATTAACAAACTCTAACATTACCCTCGGAGCTACTTCCACAGCATATATGATACTGTCGGGCAATAGGTCTGAAATATGGCTAATTGTAGTACCGGTAGCTGCGCCAAGATATAGAATTTTTTGGATATTTTCTAATATTCTTGGATCTAAGCCATTTAATATCGCAGCCGCTAATTTACTTCTATAAGGTGACCATACTCTATATTCAATACCATTGATTTCAATAGTCTTCTCTTTATAATATGTAATTCCAGGTGTTAAATTCTTAGTTAATAATATTTTCTTCCCTTTCTCGTCTTCTCTGATAACTAGTCTATCTCCCATCATCTTCTCTTCCTCCTAAATTTTCGTTTCTCCCTTTTAATTAAATAGGGATACTTACTTCTTAACTCTTCTACTTTCTTTCTCAGCTCTTCTGCTAATTTATCACCAAGAAACTCTCCACCAAACGCATCTGCTCTTGCCGCTATAGCTATTTTACTAGCCATAGCTCGTGCTATCCTACCTCTAATTCTCCTAGGGGACTGGTTGATATAAGGATGCTGAAATATGTATCCATGTTTTGGCGGCTTACCTCCTCTTCTTAGTGCTCTAAATAAAGCCTTCTCTGCACCTAGTAACTGAATAGTACTTGCAGGTAGCATAGCAAGTTTCTGTAATCCGCCGGCTTTTGCTATTAGTTTAGCCGCTATCTTATATCCAACAATTGCATTAACATTAGGCGCTACTTCTGCAACTAATTTCTGAAGGTAGTTGTTGATATAATCCCTTGCCTCGATTATTTTCTTAAGATTCTGAGCATAATATCTTATTACATCTAAATCTGTTTCTTCTAGGTAAGCTCCTACAGAAGAGCTTGCTGCTTTAACAATTCTCTCAGCCCTCTCATATGCATATCCAAGCTCAAGTAATTTCTCTAACTCAAAATCTTCTTTGTTAGTTATTGTCGCAACTAAATTAACATATGAATCTAGTTTTTTAACAATTTCAGCAAGTTCTGGGAAATACACTCCATACCATTCCCTTAATCTTTCATACATCATATTAATAATTTCTGTGTATTCCTCATAGGCATTAATTGCGTGAATAATCATAAGATCACGTTTAGCTAAATCCTCCTTTAGCTTTAACTTAGTAACCTCATTCATAACTTCCTTTAATTCTTTCCAAATTTCATGCTTACTCTTAACTAATCCAGATTTTAATAGGAGTGTTTCAATAGATTCGTCTCTTTCTACAATTTTTATGTTAAATCCTTTCTCCTTTAATACGTCGAATAGCATGGGCGAAGCGACCTCTATCATCTCACCAGATACAAAACTTCTTTTAAACTCGTCTTCCAATACCGGTGGTAACCGCCCAATTAAGATATCCTTATAATACTTTGCAGCTTCCTCTGCAGTATCCGCAAACTTAATGCCCTTATATGTAGAATCAACCTTAAGTATTACACCTAATGGGGTTAAATATACCCTCTTCATATACTACTACCTCCTCCCCTAATTTCTCAATAACTTGATTATATTAAATCCCTAATATATAGCATACAAATTATCTTTTTCTATTTTCGTTGTTTATGTTTTTTGTTTAATATTTTAGTCTTTTTTGTGTTTAAGTGTAGTAAGGCTTATCATAGACATATATAATTGTGAATTATCATTATGAATTTTATAATATTGTTATGACGAATAATATATGGTCTTAATGAATGCTTCCTATTAAGGTAAGATGATTAATATTTAAAAAATAATCAATTTTGATTTTTATTAATATAGTCATTATAACCCTGATTATCAGCTTTTCAGCTTTTCCTACATATTTTTAGGCAATTTCAATTCTTAGGCTTTTTAAATTTATTAAATAAGATACTATGAAGAATCCATATCGATAATAATGCGATTTTCACTAAATTAAGATGTATCTTAAATGAGTTATGTTCTAATTTCCTCTTTAATTCTTTTACGTACTTCCTCATACGAGATGCCTAATAAATAAGATATAAATTTAACTACAAACCTGGTTTTTTCTGGTATTGTATTATATAGCATTACAAGTTCCTCTATTTTAATTACCTTAAATATCCTTAGCATTATAAAATAAACAGAAATTCCTAATAGCACATAAATTGGAAATAATGATATATGCCTCACATAAGTCCATAATAGAATTAAAAGTATCGCCATGACTGTAGCAGCAATTGTAGACTTTATATAGGCTTCTATATCTATATCTAAATCTATTATTTTTTGTGCTATAAGGATTGATAGTGCAAAAGTTACGGATAATAACAGCCCTCTTGAAATACCAGTTGCTATCAAGCCTAGATATGGGTATAATAAGATTAGAGTTAGTATTTCGATTACTAGGCCGGTCACCATTATTAGCATGAGCTCCAGGTTTTTACCAGCAGCAATTAGAGACGAGTAAATGAGGGGATTTAGCATCGTTATCCATAAACTAAGAACAATTAACTGAAAGATAGGTGCTGCATCTAAGTATTGATGACCCACAAGAATTATTATAGTTGGTTGTGCTAATGATACCGCCATCATGTAAATAGGCGAGGTAAATAGGATTACGTATCTCCCTAGATTTCTAATTTCTACTGAAAATGCCTCTCGTGTCTCTTTATGGAATCTTTCAGAGAGATGCGGTAATAATCCACTATAAATTGCTTGTGTTATCGCGCCTAGAAATGCTACACCAGTAGTTGCCACGTAAAATATCGCCATTAATGAATATCCATATATTGATACTACTATTCTATCTGCCCAGTCAAATGAGGCTAGCACAGTATCACTAATACTAAGAGGTAAAGACTCTGACAATATATTCTTAATATTTCCATATAATGTAACTGGGAGATAATTTCTAAGAATATCCTTTAGTATGAGCAATAATGAACATGCCTCACCAATACACCAAGCTATCATTATCCCCGTAACACCGAATCCAGATAGGGCAGCATATATCATAAGAATTCTATATAGCAGGAATCCACTTGATACATATATAGTGAGCTTATAAAATAATTTTAAACCCTCTAATCCTCCACTAATATAAATTCTAAGTGAGTATAGAAACAAAAGAACAAAGAAAATGTATGAATCTATGCTTGGATTAGAGATTGAAAAGACGTTCAGAATATGTAAAATATATGCAACTATAAATGAGATTATAGCTATTGAAGAAACTGCAATTATACTACTATACCAAAAAATTCCTTTTCTTTCTAAGGTTTTTCCTAGAGCTTCAAGTGCTGAAACGCTCTTAACAATGAATCGCTTAATACCAATATTAGCGATAGCAGATATTAGGCTAACAAGTGAAACTACTATAGCATATAACCCTAGTTCATCTGGTTTAAGTGTTCTTGCAATGATACCAAATGTAACTATGCTTATACCATAGATTGCTAATTGTTGTAGTAGGACTGAGCCGACATTTGAAATAATCGACAAGTCGAATTTTCGTTTAATTGGCGGTATCTTTATCACCTCAGTCTATTTCTTTATAATCATAATAATTCGTTTAAGATAGCTCAAAAATATTCGCATATTATTCACATAATAAAAAATTATTAAATTAATTTATCTAGACCATTGATATAAGTACTAGAAACCCATAATTAAACTAAGGTATCAATATAATAACTATGTTAATAGAGATATTAATAAGGCTACTTTAAGAGGGTTATAAGCACCTTTCACACAATTAATACAAAATGTTGAAGTAAAATGCTGAAGACTAAGATATACATGGTTCTCCAGTTTTTCTTCATTTTAATACTTGTTTGTTTGGTTATTTAATTAGAATTAAAGAAATATTTAATAAAAACATGTGTAGTGATAATATAGTTGGGGTGATGGTCTATCGGGACCCATGGATCAATTACAAAAGCTGGTAAAGTTAGAAGTTTAACTCCAAAAATTGAGCCAAAACCGCATCCACCAACAAATCCAAAAGTTCGAAATCGTAGAAATTACTATAAACGTTTCATTTTAAATAGGCCACCAGGGCAATATAGAGTTTCATAAATTCTACATAACTAAGTATTTTTTGTTCCAAAGTTCTATACCACCTATATATATTATATCTAAAATTACCTAAATTATTATGTATTTATTTTTAAATCTCCATAGGTAAATCTTATTGATAGCTATATCAGTCTTTAGCTATCTACTTTATTTTTATTTTTAATATTGCTTATACTTTGACTTATTGAAGAAAAAATGACTAGCAACACATGCAATGTGTACATAAAGGCGTGTAAAGAAATAGCTAAAAAAATATTTCATGAAGGTATTAAAACTAGAGAAAATATTAATAAAATTAAAATAGATTATGCAAAACGGTTCAAACTATGTAAAATACCTTCTAACGCTGATATAATTGAATATGCTGGTGAGTATCGAGAGGTAATTAAGGATCTTCTTTTGCAAAAGCCAGTTAGAAGTATATCAGGAATAGTTATTGTTGCACTGATGTCCTACCCGTATGAGTGTCCACATGGTCGGTGTATCTACTGTCCACACTTTCCGGGTGTCCCTGTTTCGTATACTGGAAAGGAACCTAGTGCTAGAAGAGGTATTGATAATAAGTTTGACCCTGTTCTCCAAATTAGAAAGCGTATTAAGCAATTAGAGGCACTGGGACATAGTACAGATAAAATAGATATAATTATTCAAGGAGGTACGTTTAATGCATCGCCAGCCAAGTATCGTGAAGAGTTCATGTTAGGCATACTTGAAGCGATATTGGGTTATAGACCCAAGACATATGAGGAGGGAATTATAGCTGCTGAAAAGGCTAAATATAGAATTGTTGGAATGGCATTTGAGACTAGGCCTGACCAGTGTAGTGAGAATCAAATTGACTGGATGCTGAGTAAAGGCGCTACGAGAGTAGAGATCGGCGTTCAAACAATCTATAACGATGTCTATCAATTTGTCAGCAGAGGTCATGATGTTAAGACAGTTATTGAGGCCACAAGAAAGTTGAAGGATGCAGCACTTAAAGTAACCTATCATATCATGCCTGGACTACCATTAACTACGAAATCACTAGATTATCAAATACTTGAAAAAATTTTCAGAAACCCAAACTATATGCCTGATCACCTTAAGATATATCCAACATTAGTACTAAACTACACAGGTTTACATAAATTATGGAAAATGGGAAGATATATGCCTTTAAGCACAGATGAAGCAAGGATATTAATTACTGCGGTAAAAGCAAACACTATTCCTAGGTGGGTTAGAATAATGCGTGTCAATAGGGATATACCATCAACAGAGATTATAGCGGGTGTTAACAAGCCGAATTTAAGACAAATTATTCATGAGTATATGAGTAAAACTGGTTTAATCTGCAGGTGTATAAGGTGTAGAGAGGTTGGTCATGCAGAAAGTAAAGGAAAGGTTGTGAGTGAGGAAAGCATAGAATTTAATGTTGAGAAGTTCTATGCTAATAAAGGGATTGAGTACTTTATTTCTGCAGAAGACGTAGAAAATGATATACTAATTGGTTTCATTAGGATGCGGAGACCTTCCAAATATGCGTGGAGAGAGGAGATAGTTAACTGGGAGTCATATCTAATCAGAGAGTTACATGTATATGGAAGAGCATTACCACTTGGTGTAAAAAGTAAATTATCTTGGCAGCATCGTGGAATAGGTGAGAAATTACTATCTATGGCGGAAAATATTGTTGCTACAGAAGGTGGTGAGAAAATTATCATAATGAGTGGAATTGGCGTCAGGGAGTATTACTACAAATTAGGGTATTTCTGCGATGGTCCGTATGTCTCTAAATTCGTGAAATAAACAAGATCTCGCTGATTTTTTAAATTATTATTTTGTATCTACCTATTTGTTTATGATGAATGAGGGTATACATAGCTTAATTCTTAAGAAATATAATGTTACATCTGGCGATGTTGTTAGTATAAAACTAAATGATGGTAGGGAGTTATCTGGCATATTAATGCCTAAGCACGAGTTCTCAGCTGAGGATACCATAATTATAAAGCTTAAAAATGGGTACAATATTGGTATTAGCGTTAGAAAAATAGAGAAAATTGAGGTTTTACAGAAATCATCAACTCATACAAAAAAATTAGTCTCAGGCGTAAAACCTAAAGCTGAGCTGCCTAAAGTAGCTATTTTAGCTGTCGGGGGTACGATACTTAGTAGAGTGGATTATACAACGGGTGCTGTTCGGTCTGCAGTAACCGCAGATGAGTTACTAGATATACTACCAGAGGTTATTGATATTGCTAATATTGAAACAAAGGTAATCATGAACAAGTATAGCGAGCACCTTACGTGTAAGGACTGGGAGAGAATTGCTAAAGAGGTGTATAATACCATAACTCGACCAGATATAGATGGTGTAGTATTACTTCACGGTACAGATACTTTGGGATACACGGCGGCCGCGCTAAGTTTTGCGATAAGAGACTTACCTAAGCCTGTTATTCTAGTAGGGTCTCAAAGGTCTTCCGATAGGCCTAGTAGTGACGCAGCTACAAACTTGATAGCTGCTATTTATGCCGCTGGTAATCTGCCATATGCTCATGTAATGGTTGCTATGCATGCATCTACATCAGATACTAAGATTGCTCTATATATTGGTACAAGAGTTCGGAAGAATCATTCTAGTAGAAGAGACGCTTTTAAGTCTATAGATATTGAACCAGTAGGCTATATAAATGTGCTTGGTGAGATTAGTCATGAACCAGTATGGCATGAATATAGGTGTCGAGACCATAAGAGAACTCCTAGACTGCTGAATAAATTCAGCGATAGAGCGGCTTTACTTAAATTTTACCCTGGAATGCCAAAATGCTTAATAGATATTCTAATTCAGGATAAATATGATGCAATTATCCTAGAGGGTACTGGCTTAGGACATATAGCTGAGCATTTATTTGATGTTATTAAAGCTGCAATTAGAGATGGTATAAGAGTATACATGACTACACAGTGTATTTGGGGAAGAACTAATCTAAATGTATATGATACTGGTAGGATATTATTATCGCTAGGCGTAGTGCCACTAGAAAATATGATATCTGAAACTGCTTTAGTAAAAGCCATGTGGGCCTTAGGAAATTTTGCAAAAGATAATCTTGACAACATAATGTTAACTAATTATGAATACGAATTCACATATCACTCCCCTCCATGGTGATTTATATTGAACTATAAGGGGTTAAAAGTTGGACTTGAAATACATTTTCAGCTAGATACCCCGAGAAAATTATTTTGTCACTGCCCAGTTGGTTTAGTCACAGACTTATCGGGTAAGAGGATAATAAGACGATTGCGACCTACACAAAGTGAACTTGGACAAATAGATCCAGCAGCATATTTTGAATTTCAAAAGGGAATAGTAATTGAATATATAATCCCCGAAAAGTATGTGTGCTTAGTTGAGTTAGATGAAGAGCCTCCTCATGAAATATGTAAGGAGGCATTAGCAGCTGCGATTGCTATTGCAAACTTCCTAAATAGTAAAGTTGTGGACGAGTTTCATGTAATGCGGAAAGTAGTGATAGATGGTTCAAATACAACTGGTTTCCAAAGAACTCTTCTCGTTTCATTAGGTGGATATATTACTGTAAATGGAAAAAAGATAGGTATTCAAACTATCTGCCTAGAGGAAGAAGCAGCCCGACTTATAAGTAGAGAGGATAATAAGGTAGTTTACTGTTTAGATAGGCTTGGAATTCCGCTTATTGAAATAGCTACAGCTCCAGATATAACTTCTCCAGATGAAGCTGTAGCTGTAGCCGAGACGCTAGGTAGAATCGTGACTGCTACTGGTATGCGTAGAAGGGGTATCGGTACAATTAGACAGGATATAAACATTTCCGTAATGGGAGATAGGCCTGTTGAAGTAAAAGGTGTACAGAAGTTACAACAACTAAAGAAAGTTATAGAGTTTGAGTATATGAGGCAGCTATCACTGCTGGAAATTAGAGAGGAACTTAAAAGGAGGCGTATTAAAAGTGATGATATTAAAGTAGATTATCACGATATAACCGATATTTTCCAAGATACCACAAGTAAGTTGATAAAGAAGTTAGTTAATAAGGGATTACGTGTATACGCATTAAAACTACCAGGTTTCAAAGGGCTATTATCTAAAGAAACTGCTCCAAATTACCGGCTGGGTAAAGAAATGGCGGAGAGAGTGCGTTTTTGGACAGGAATTGGAGGTTTAATCCACTCAGATGAACTGCCTAATTACGGTATAATGGCTGAGGATGTAGATAAGATAAGAGAAGTTCTCAAATGTGGGGATCTTGATGCTTTTGTTCTAATAATTACTGATAAACATAAAGCTGAAATTGCCATGGAGAAAATAGTGGAGAGAGCTAAAGAAGCTCTTGAGGGTATTCCTAAGGAGACAAGAGGAGCGAAAGAGGATGGTACAACGTTCTATATGCGTCCAAGACCTGGTATGGCTAGAATGTACCCAGAAACAGATATTCCACCGATAAAGTTATCGCCAGATCTAATAAATATGGCTAAGAGTATAAAGATAGTTCCTCCAGAAGAAACTGTAAAAGCATTGATTGAAAAATACGGTATTAGCAAGGAACAAGCTTGGAATATATATGATTCTGGTTTTGTAGAGCTTTTCGAAAAAATAGCTAGAAAAATTAAGAAAATAAAGGCTACGTATCTTGCAACTTTACTTACTGATTTCCCTAAACTACTGGAGAGAGAAGGTTTTGAAATTCAAAAGCTTTCAAATGAAGTAATTGAAAAAACTGTTATGCATATTGATAATGGGGTGATTACAAAGGAAGTTGTCCTCGATCTATGGAAAGAATTTCTACAAAGCCAGCTTCCTTTTGAGGAGTTAGTTAAAAAGTACATGGTAGAATCTATCTCAGAAGATGAAATCAAGAATTATGCTACATCGCTTATTAGGGGTATAGAGGACTTCGATAAAATGCCGAAAGAAATAAAGAGAAAGAAGCTTATTGGGTTTATAATGTCAAAGTATAGAGGAAAAGTAGATCCTAAAGTTGTAGTTAATATTGTCGATAAACTAATTAGCTAATTACTTATGTTGGTGTGATCAGTTATGGAGAAGAATAGGTGGATTGAGATAAAAGTTAAGTTAGGAGGAAATGAGCTTGAAATTAAAGGTCAAATTGAGGATGTAAAATCAATTTTGAACGAGCTATTACCAATAATTAGAGGAAGTGGAAGCTACAAAGGAGTAGTTAGTGAGGAAGAACAAGTTCAAGAAGTCCCAACCATCACTGTATCGGAGAAGGAACCTGTTTCTGAGATCTTACTAAAATTATTTAGCACTAACTGGGCTAGAGTTCCTCGTTCTCTTTCTGAAGTGATAGAAGCGTTAAACAATATAGGATTGTATTACCCAAAGGCTACTGTTGCTGTAAATTTAAAGAGATTAGTACAGAGAGGAAAGCTTAGGAGAATTAAAGATAAGGATGGAACATTTAGATACGTTCCTGTATTGCCACCAAAAGCTGAAGGTGATGAAACTTGAAGATGAGGATAGAATATGATGGTAAAGTATTTGAATTTGAAGGCGATATTGACGAGCTATATAAAGAGGTAATACTATTTTTCAACAAAATTATCCCAACTTATAAATTAGCAAGCGAGATTCTCGTGAATATAGATATAAATGACTTAGTTAATATCATAAAACCATACTTGCAGATCTCAAAAGACGGTGATATGATATTCACAGAATCTGGAGAGGCTTTGTCAATGAGCAATAAAATTATAACGCTTCTTATTGGTGCAAAATTACTAAATCTTTTGGGAATAAGAAGAGGGGATAGTTTATCTCTTCAAGAGCTATCTAAATATTTATCTTCAACCACGAAGTCTGCTTCATCCAGATTAAGTGAGTTATATTCAAAAGGCTTTGTAGAAAAGTATAAGGACGATGAGGGGGTTAAGTATAAGGTTACACTAAAGGGTATCGTATACTTCGGTAGAAAGTTGATATAAGCTATACTATCTTTCGCTGCTAGTAATTAAAGTTAAGGGTGTTTAAATCCTAAAATATGTTCTATAGGTTATTGCTGGATATTATAGCTGGTATTTTCTGTATATATTTATATCTCCGTGCCTTCCCCATCCTAGTTAAAATTCCCTCCTTTGTTAAATCGTGTAATGCGTGGGCAATAGCACTCCTATCAAAGTTATATCCTCTCCTATTTAATTCATGCCATACATCTGATAACCGTCTCTCAACAGAAAACCATCCTTCCTTCCATAATAGCTCTAAGGCTTCCTTGCAACTAGTTGGTAAAAAGCTTTTTTCTACATGTTGATGTTGAGCTTCATGTAAACTGTTAATAACTTGACTAATAGCTTGACCTATAAGATCAGGTGCCGCTTCTATCTCTACCTCTATACCACCTACATTCATCTTAATCTTAACCTTCTTCTCACTCATCTTCATGAATATATTGAATCTAAACATTTAAATATTTTATTCATCAATATATTCATGAAAATCATGAAAAATCAATTAATTTCAAATCAAATACAAGAGAAACACCATAAGTATAACGAGTACAGCAGATTAGATTATTTCATCAAGGTTATGCAAAAAACTTGTCAATATTTAAAGGGTGTAAAGCTTGTACCTAAAGAACCTGGTCATGCCTACGCAATAGCCCCTATCTTTAAGTATGGTAATGATGATATGTCACTTAGCTATAGGTACTATCCAAAGCGAGTTATCGATACTACATTAGTTGGAATCGATTCATCTATACATCCTATCGCTGAAAGTAAAAATGGCTATGTATTTGCATTGCAGGGTGCAATAATATTGCATAGTATCAAAGGTAATAAGATATTTAGGTTTGGACCAATACTAAGTTATATATCCAAGGATACAATGCATATAATTAATGATATACCAAATTGTCATATTCTTTACTCTAAACAATACAGTTTGAATCCTACTATAATAAAGAAGTTCCTCATAGACTTATTTGAGTATACACTATTACATGAGGCTATATCGCTTTCGCAGAAAAGGTCTATAATTACAGTTGACGGGACCCTAACCAGGTTTATTAAGTATACATATATTTTTGGAGATAGCCTTTTTAAGAGGATAGTTGAGAGAGGTATTTATATAACAGGGATATCTAAGAAATCACGGTTATTTAAGCTCTTTCCGCATATTACAACTGAAGTTATTAAAAGTGAACTACCGATTGTAATAAGAATACAGGATAGCATCTTTCGGCGTTTACAATTACATAATATACATATATACTTAGGCAAGTTTAGTAAGTGTGGCATTCCACTGAGGATAGATATACTTTATACAAATAACAGCTATACTTGTGTCTTTGATAATTTATATACTATAGCATATGCAGCAACCGGATATCCAAATGTTCTAAGAGATGCACATATTACAGCTAAAATTTCAAAAGCAGAATTAATTGGTCTAAGGCTATACCTGGAGAGGTTAGGAGCTCAGATTCTTCCTTCTTTCAGAATTAGAGACATTCTATTCGGAGTATATAATAAGAAGTAACTTCAACGTGGGGTGGGAGTATGATTCTGTATAGAAAAAATGGAAGGGTTTACGAAATACTAGCAATGCCTGATGAAGAAATAAGTAAAGGTGAATATTTAGTAGTTGAAGATGTCGGTAAGGATTACAAAGTTTTAGTTCAAGTCATAGATATCAATTACATTGACGTACCAGGGCTTCTTGAAGAGCTAATTAGAGAGAGTGTTATGAGAAATGGCCACATAAGCAACGTGGACCCATATAACATATCACAAACAATTAAGCTACTGAGAGATACTAAGATTTTAACATGTATACTTAGGGGCTATCTCCAAAATGGTAGATTATTATATAACACGTCAGACCTCCCATCAAGAATTACATCAAAAATAAGAAAATTGCCATCCTCAGATGTAATGAAGTTATGTCTCGATTCCTCCCTAAAAATTCCAGTAGGTAAAGATGAGCAGGGACAGGAAATATTTATTGACGCAGCATCATTAGATAGTTCTTTAACATTAATCACTGGAATGAAAGGAACAGGGAAATCCCATTTAGCAAAATTACTCTTAATTTCCCTAATTAAACTATCAGCTCCAGTTATCGTATTTGATTTAAATGGTGAGTATATAGGCCTATCAGCAGACTCCGATATTGAATTATATTATCCAGGAAAAAACCTATATTTTACGCTAGACTACCTTGGTAAAGAAACTTTTCTAAATGTGATGGTCCATGTATTAAACTTACCTGGAGTTTCTGCAAATATTTTGAACGAGCTTTGGCCATACTTAGAGGAGAGGAAAAGATTATCAATTTCTGAAATGGTGGCTACGGTTAATAGAGTTATTAATAACTTAATGATTAGAGATGCTATAGTATCAAGACTAATGATACTGTCTAAAACATGTTTCATATCAAATAAGGATACAATTAGGATAGAGGATATTATTAAAAGAGGTAAAGGCATTATAATTGTTCTCCGAGGATTATCCGGTCTAGAGAAGAAAATCCTAGTAGAAATCGTATTAAGTAAACTAATGAACTTGCTTGAAAAGGAATTAATACCTCCCCTCTTCCTTTTTGCCGAAGAAGCACATCTATACATAAGAGACACATACTGGGAGGATATAGTGACTAGAATGAGACATTTTGGCTTATATGTAGTCTTCATTACAAATCAGCCAGACTCGATCGATCACAAGATTTTTAGGCAAATAGATAACATCTTTGTATTTAAGTTTATGAATGATCATGACTTAGAAATGTTATCCAAAGTTTCAAATGTAGATGCTCAAACTATTAAGTCGATAGCTAGAGAATTACCGCGAGGTGTTTGCTTAGCTCTTGGCCGCGTCGTTAATGACATGCCAGTGATTATAAATGTCTTCCCACTGAAGGTAAAAGCAATGGGCGAATCTAAAAGGGTTTTTCACGAGATAAGCCTCTATAAACCTCAATAATACGCCAGAGAATAGTTACCCCATTAAGCACAGTAATAACCATGATAGAGATATTTAACTCGATATGAAATATTATATAAATAACTATCGAAAGTGAAATTAGAAGTATTCTTTCAGCTCTTTCCATTAAACCAACACCTTTCAACGAGACACCTAGGCTTTCTCCCCTAGACCGACAGTAGCTTACAAGTAGAGCAGTTGTTATATAAAGATAAGACACATTTCTACTAAGCATATTAGAAAATAGTAAGCCAAAAACGAAGATAATTTCTACAAGTCTATCTATTAATGAATCACAAAATGCACCCCATGCAGATACACTTGATTGTAATCTGGCGACTTGTCCATCTAAAGCATCCATAAGACCACTAGACAGAAATAGAAGTAGCGCTAAAAGTAAACCACTTTCTCCTAATATTATTACTGCTACAGCAGAAGCTATCGATAATATAAGCCCCAATATACTAAGATACCAAGGCCTTACTCCTAATCTATTTAGTAGCACCGCTATCTTTGCCAGATATGGGTCAAAATATTTACGAAAAACATTTAGCACCATTGCCTAAATTCCCAAAGTATATTTATCGAAAAATTACCTGATAAATACTAAATTATTCGTAATTAACATATAGTTATCTAGCAATAATCTAAGTTTTGGTGTTCAGAATTGTCGAAAGTATGTAGTGTTAAAGGCTGTAATGAGCCAGCAATTAAGACAATTTCAGTTACTAAATTTGAAGGTGTAAATCTAGAGGTTGAGGCTGTTGGTAGAAAAATATATCTCTGTAAAAAGCATTATAAGGAATATAAAAAGCAGAGAAAAAATATTGAGCGACTTGAGCGTTGGAGGTGGAGTACGTATTGAACAGTTTATCGCTAGATGATATCTACCCAAATGAATATTATATAGTTGATATAGAAGGTAACATTTATTATCCAGAAGAGTATGATTATAAGGATGAGTACTTTAAGGCCCTGGTGGATCACGAAGTTTTTAAGAAGGAAGTTAAGAGAAAGAAATCTCCACATATAGACTTAATGAAAAAGTTAAAGTTAGCGGAGCATGAGCCTTACACGGATTCTGGTCATTTAACCTACTTGCCGAAAGGTGCGTTAGTGCTAGATTTACTTGCTGATAGATCATTGCAAGTTGTGCTGGCATTGGGTGCGATGCCTGTTAAAAGTTCTATTCTTTATGACCTAAATATTGATGCTATAAAGGAGCATGCTAAATTGTTTGGACAGAGAATGTATAAAGTAAAATCAGAGAAAAGAACCTTTGTATTAAGATATGCCGCTTGTTTTGGACAGTTTTCACTGTTAAAGAGACATTATCTGACCTATAGAGATCTTCCGTTGAGAATTTTTGAACTAGCTGATAGTTATAGATATGAGCAGAGAGGAGAGATCTCTGGTTTAGCTAGAGTTAGGAGATTTTACATGCCAGACTTACACGTATTACTGAAGGATCTAGATGAAGCTAAAAAGGAGTTTCTTTCACTATATAAACTTATTTTTTCTGAGGCTGAGAGATACGGATGGACGTATTACAGCCTGTACAACATCGATTCAAGTTTCCTAAGAAATGAATGGAATTTTGTCTTAGGACTAGTAAAATTTGAAGGCAAACCAGTGTTACTACATACAGTTGAGGAGGGTAAATACTACTGGAGAATAAACGTAGAATTCACATACATAGATTCCCAAATGAGACCTCTTGAAACCGCAACTATACAAATTGATACAGGAAACGCTGAGAGATTCGATATTACTTATATAGATAAAGACAGTACCAAAAAATACCCAGTAATTATACATACAGCAATACATGGCAGTTTAGAGAGATTCTTATTTGAGTTCTTAGAAGAAGCTGCGAAAATGCAGATAAGAGGGGAAAAACCTCAGCTACCAGTGTGGTTGTCCCCAGTACAGGTGCGGATAATCCCAGTTAGTGAAAAACACTTGAGTTTTGCTATTGATGTAGCGAAAAAAATCGCTGAAGCTATGATTAGAGTTGATGTTGATGATAGAGCATTAACTGTGTCAAAGAAGGTTATGGAAGCAGAGCGGGAGTGGATACCATATATCGTTATAATTGGAGAAAAGGAGATTGAGAAAGGTGAGCTAACAGTTAGAATTAGAAAAACTGGTGAAATTCGACACTTAGAGATTAACAAGTTAATTGATATTATTGACACTGAAATTGGTGATATGCCTAGGCGACCTTTATACTTCCCTATGTTTGTGAGTCGAAGACCCGAAATTACATAAAATCATAAAATCCTCTTTTACCTTTTTGGAGAGGGGGATTTTCGACTAAACAAAAAATTGATCAAGACGTTTTGATGTATCGCTACTTTTAGCACTGATATCAAGAGCATCTGTTATCTGTGTGATTGTAGACCATAAAAGTTCAATATATTTTTCTGAGTCTATTTCTCTAGGATCCTTTACTAACTCTACAGGTTTAACTTTATACTGGTCATTAGTTTTGATGTATCTAATTACGCTCCCTGGGTAAATTGGGCGTCTAAGCTTAGAAATTAGTAGTTTAGCTGCTTTAACGTGTTGAGGAGTGGTTTTTGTGTATTCTTCTAATGGCTTTGATAACGTTACAGATATTGCCATCTCATCAACCTTAACCTGTTTTTTCCTAATTTTCTCTTCAGCTTCTGAGATTATTTCAATAATCTTATTTTTAGCTTTGTAAAATTCCTCTTCAGAGGAGATATTTCTTAGCTGGTCTAATATTCTGTAGAATACCTTCTTAATGTACTCTGGTGTGCTACTCTTTTTGCCTACTAGCCCCTTAACGTCTAGTGAACCATCTATCAAAACACCAAAGTAATTCTTTTTTCTTTTGCTAAATACTACATAGCGATAGATTTTATCTACCTCGAGTTGTAATTTAAGCTTTTTAGTTACATTTTGAATTAATTCTTCTAACTTTTCAGGATCAGGGTTCTTTATGAAAAGGCTATCTGTATCTCCATAGATGACCTCTAACCCTAGCTTTTTCGCCTCATTAATGCTGCTAATAATTGCGTGTCGTCCGAGTGTAGTTACAGCTTCTGCAGCTGGAAGATAAAATAAGAAGAATTCTGCAGATCCGAAAACACCATAGATAGCATTTATATATACTTTAAGAGCATTCTGTATCACATTATAAAACTCTCTTTTTTCGGGGCTTATTCTATCGTCCTTAGCTAATCGCTTAAATATTTTTACCCTAATATCCCTAATTAAACCTACGAATTCACTCACTATCCCTCTTTTTTTCCTACATACCCATGTAGTTGTCTCAGGTATTTTGTTGTCACTGCACTCTGGGTGCGGGCAGTTAACAGTTTCATATGATATGTTATATTCTTTCATGATGCTTGGATATAGGCTTGCAAAATCTAAGACGCATACGTTAAAGTGAAGTCCTGCTTTGGGAGAAGCGACAATTGCACCCTTATACTTTTTCCCTTTTGTAACAGGCTCAAAATGTCTATCTCCTCCTTTTCCACGTACCTCCTCTGGAAGCGGAATCAAGTAATTCTTTTCTCTATGAATGTTGATTAGCCTATTCCTAATCCAGTTGGATACTGATAGTCGACATACATCATCTATAACCATATTAGCTATCCTACCTATGATTGTAATTAACTTCAGGACGAGCTGGTCATTAAATGTCGCTAATTTGTATGTTATTTCTGCGTCCCTAAAGGAATACTTACATAACTCAGTTAAGGAATATTTTTCAAACCCCTCCGTTATCTCTATCTTACCCATTCCAACTAAGCTCCTACCAATTGCATCTAGGGAGATCTCATCATACTTTCCACTGAATGCATAATTCTTTATCGAGACATTTTTGAAAAACCGATACAAGTCGATATGTACTCCCCAATTTATTCTTGCATCATTCTTACCTAGCCTAATATCCTTAACAATATCATTGAGACCTAGGTATTCTGCTCTCTTCTTTATATATCGCATATCAAAGTTATCTCCATTAAATGTTACAATAATGGGATAACTCTGCATAATCTCGATTGCTCTTTTTATCATATCTTTCTCATTATCAAAGACCTCTATCTCAAAATTTAGGTCCTTCTCGATACTCTCACGTCTCAAGTTATATAGTAAAACTTTCTTTAATCCATCTGAACCTGCAAATGAAAATATAAATATCGGATCCCTGGGGTTATCTGGCTGTGGCACCCTTGTTAGATCTGGTACGTACACCTCAATGTCAACTGCAAGAACTTTATATTTTGGAACATTTTCTGCAAGTAGCTTTATCCACCTTATAAAATCCGGATTATCTGCATACTCTTTCATAAAGCGTTGAACAGCAGAATCATAACTAACTTCAGCTTCCTTAAGCCATCCGTTTTCTATATTATAATGCTTCCCAACATTTAGCTGAGTATCAAATAAGTAATTGGCATAGTACTTTATATCGGCCTCCCATAACTTAATGAAGTTCCTTAATGAAGAACTTGTTCCTCCAATTACTAAAGGATCTTCAACAATAATTTTTGTAAGCTTTATATCTTCGTCTTTAATAGGATCATGTTTGATAACCTCTTTAAGATCAACAATTCTGTCGGCGAATCTTAGGAGGTGTTGATTTACTCTAAGTTCTTCTATACTTTGTTTACTATAGGCATATGGCTTGTGACCTGTTGCATCGTAGATTATCCTTATAGTATGATTGTTTACATTATATAACTTCAAAAAGACTGCCTTCTCATCTGGATCATAATCTGCAGAGACTAACAAATATAAATCTCCACATTTATATTTTCCTCTTCTCTCCTTGGATTGATTAACTTTATCCTCTCTCTCCTTATTAGCAGTGGGTTTTTTATCCTTTCTTTGTGATATCCAAGAATCTAATCTCATTTTCCATAAATTAACTCTCTACTGAGGAATTTAAGAATCTTTGACTGAAAACCATAATGTTAGTAATCCCTCAAATATAATTTTTACAGCTAAGATAATTGACGGTATATCAAGAGTATATGGTGTAAACTCCATTATATCTAAACCTATGATTTCAATTTCTGAAATTTTTCTAAAGAGTGTAAAAAGTTTTTTTGGATCGATTCCTAGAGGTTCAGAAGTAGCAACTAATTTCATGTGAACTGGGTCTACAACATCTAAATCTAGTGATAAATATACAGGACTCTCTATATTACCCCAGCTCATTTTTTCTAAATCAGAAATCATCACGATGTTTTTCTTTTTGCTTGCATATCTCATTTCCTCATCTGAAAAGGCGCGTACACCTATATAGTATATCTTTTTAACGTGCCCTTCTTCACACACTTTTCTCATAAATGTGGCATGATTAAATTTCTCGCCATAAAATTTCTCTCTCAGATCTAAGTGTGCATCAAGTACAATTAGTGTTTTAGGTTTAAGATACTTTACGGTATAATATGTAAATGTGTGGTCGCCCCCGAGCATAACGGGAATTTTTCGTTTTTTCTTACAATGATGTATAATTGTTGAGATATCAATCTCTATTTCGTTAATATCGTTTACTACTATATCGCCAATATCGCATGCTTTAACTTCGCTATAAAAGGCATTATAAATATTGCTATAATCCTCAACTTCATACGAGTATATCCTTAACAAGTTAACCGGCTCAATTATAGGCTTAATAGTAGATGGTGAGAAATATTTTGGTACACCAAAAATTACTATGGAAGAATCTTCACAATTACTAGGATAACCACCAAAAGTGCACTTAAAACTCGTTGGCCACATACTTAAAAATATTAGGGAGCTCTCTCTAAATTTATTTATACTAAATTTCAAAAAGTAATGGAATATAGATATAATCACTGAGGTAGCTAATTTGGAAGCGATCTATATGAGTGGTGAATGAGTTTGCAGTTTCAAACTTTACTCCAAAATAAGTCTTATATTTTATTGATTATTATAGGTGTAATTAACATCGCTATTGGGGTGTTTCAGATAATAATACAGCCACTTATTATATTAGGTATATTAGCATTATTAGCATGTTTACTAGGTATATGGTTATCTAAATTTTTCATAAAGCCCCTCATTTTAGGAATCGCTATATCAAATATAATAGCATATTTGTCAGTATTAGCAGCAATAACCCCATTAGGGTTATATTCCGCCGTTATTTCATGTATTATGGTAATACTCAACCTTTTAGTTTTGGTTTATAATATTTCATGACTCCTTGCTCCATCGATATGCATAAAGTAATGTAAGTAAGCTAATGAAGAATAATAGTGTAAATATCTTAGTAGCGAATACTAAGTTCCAAGACTGATCTGGATTTGGGAAAGTATTAATTAGCATATCGATGTTTTTGTTTATAATACCATCTGTAGCTAAGCTAGATATTAATGAACCCCAAAGCATAAAGTTAAATAGCATCTCGTATAAACCTATAAACATAAATAAGCTAGATAGAAGCTTAATAATGGATATAGTTTCTTGAGACTTAATTCCGCCACCTAAATTAATATATTCAAGACCGGAGAGATATCCTAAAAGTAGAAGTATAGCCACTATAGTAATTGGCTTTAAATATACTATGTTAGGGATAATCTGAACTTCGTATGCTACCATAAATCTACCAACAGGGCTAATAGGCTCATTAATAACTAAAGGATAAATAATTGTTCCTGAGAAAAGCAAAACTAAGCCTATGCTTAACAGAAGTATAGAGGTAATTTTTAGTAAATACGGTATCCTATTAATTTTTATCATCTTTTTTAACCCATAAAGTAATTATTTATTCTGTATAGCATAATAAATTGCATAAATTAGTAATTATATAGTCTCAATAATTATATAATTTGAAGTAAGGGTGGAAAAATGACAATTATTTTTATCGGCAGCCAAGAATTAGCATATGCATATGCTCTACTTGGACTAGAAACGATCACCACAGATAACATTAATAATATTAAAGATTTGTTCCGTATATACGAGGAGGTAATAAAGCGGGAAGATGTAGATGTGATAGTTCTTGAAGAAACCTTATACAGACACTTACGTGAGAATAATATTCATAAACCTGGTAGTTTAATTAAACCTATTCTCTTAGTTGTACCCGGTCTAGGGGGATCAGAAGGGTATAGATTAAAGGAGCTATATGACTTGATAAGTCAAGCTGTTGGTGTTAGATTAGAATTAGAGAGGTGAATCTATTAATGGTAAGTGAAATTTATAAATTAGTTGAAATTGAAAGAGAAGCTGAAGAGAGAATTAAGAATGCTCATCTGGAAGCTATGAGAAAAGTTGAAGAAGCAAAGCAGAGGGCAGAGGAAATCATAAAGCAAGCAAAAAATTTATCTTTTGACGATCTCATTGTGGAATATGAAGATAAAATTAAAAAAAGGAGAGAGGACATTTTAAGTAGGTATAAAAAAATGGCTGATGAGATTAGATTGAAAGGACAAAAGAATTTTGAGAAAGCTGTAGATTATGTCTTAAAGCTTGTTATGGGGGTGTAAAAATAATTGAGTCTCGAAAAGCTAAAGCAAGAAATTCTAGAGGATGCTGAAAAAACTATTAAGAAAATTTTATCAAACGCGGAGAAAGAGGCTAGTAAAATATTAGCAGAGGCGGAAAAAAACGCGGAGCTCATTAAAAATCAGAGAAGGGAGGAAGTTGTTAAAGCAATGCGTGAAAAAGAGAGAGCCGTATTATCTATGGCTAAAATAGATGGTAAAAAATTATTGTTTTCTACACAAGAAGAGCTGTTCGAGCAAGTATTTAAAGAAGCTAAAAATAGATTGTCTAAGGTTAAAAGAGACAGTAAATACTTAAAGATCTTAATTGATTATATCAAAGATGGCATTAAGGAGCTTGAATCAAATAACATTATTTTGATTTTAAATAAGAAGGATAAAGCTTTTGTCAAAAAATATTTAAACAAAATTGTAAGTGAAATCAAAAAAGATAATGCAAATATTACATTAGAGTTAAGTGAAGAATCTGCTGATATTATGGGTGGTGTTATACTACAAACTAGTGATGGGTCTAAAATTTATAATAATTCATTTGACGCTAGATTAAATAATGTTATGGATAATTATCGTAATGAAATTATGAATATCCTATTTGGTGAGGGTAAATGAGGGTTGGTAAACTAGTTAAAATTAGTGGATCAGTAATTATTGGTAAGGGCATTCCAGACATCGAGATAGGCGAGGTCATAGAAGTTGGCGATGAGGGTTTAATAGGTGAAGTTATAAGAGTAAGTGAAGATGTATTTACTGCTCAAGTGTATGAGCCTACAAGTGGTTTAAAAGTCGGGGATAAAGTAATAGCTACTGGTAGAAGGCTAGTAGCTGAATTAGGCCCAGGCCTTTTAATGAACATACTTGATGGTATAGGCAGGCCACTAGAGATCCTAATTAAGAAGTCTGGACCATTTATACGCAGGGGAATTAAGGCTTATACTCTGCCAAGAGATAAAAAGTGGCACTTCAAGCCTCTTGTGAAAAAAGGAGAGAAAATATCAGGGGGAGATATTATAGGTGTAGCCCAGGAGACACCTATAGTTGAACATAAAATTATGGTTCCTCCATATATTCATGGAGTAGTTAAGGAGATTTATGAGGGAGACTTTACGGTCTTAGATCCAATCGCTTATCTAGAGAATGGTAAGGAAAGACCGCTTTATCTAATGCAAGAATGGCCAGTTAGATTACCAAGGCCATTTGCTAAGGATGGTAGATTACCGTTAATGAAACCATTAGTAACTGGGCAGAGGGTTATTGACATCTTCTTCCCTGTTCCAAAAGGTGGTGCTGCATGTATACCTGGAGGCTTCGGGACAGGAAAAACAGTAATGCTTCATCAGCTTGCTAAGTGGAGTGATGCCAAGGTTGTTGTATATATAGGTTGTGGAGAGCGTGGTAATGAGATGGCTGAAGTTTTAACGGATTTCCCGAAGTTAGTTGATCCACGAACAAAGAGGCCACTGATGGAAAGAACGGTTCTTATCGCAAATACTAGTAATATGCCTGTATCTGCAAGAGAAGCAAGTATATATATTGGAATTACAATTGCAGAATATTATCGTGATATGGGTTATGATGTTGCTTTAATGGCTGATTCTACATCAAGATGGGCCGAGGCTATTAGAGAAATTGCCGGTAGATTAGGTGAGATGCCAGTTGAAAGAGGTTTCCCAGCATATCTCCCAGATAGAATAGCCGAATTCTATGAGCGAGCTGGAAGAGTTATAGCATTAGGAAGACCAAAGCGAGAAGGGTCTGTTACAGTTATTGGAGCCGTCTCTCCACCAGGAGGAGACTTTAACGAACCAGTTACTGTTCACACCCTAAGATTTACTGGAGTGTTTTGGGCACTTGACGCAGATTTAGCATATAGTAGACACTTCCCAGCGATACATTGGCTTAAAAGCTATAGTGTTCATGCTGATGTACTAATTCCTACTATGGCAAAGGATCTTGCTGAAAGTGGGTGGAAAGAGCTAGTTGACTTGCCAAGATATAGAGAGAGAGCACTTAGTATTCTTAGTGAGGCGGCTGAGATAGAATCTATCGCACGTATTATAGGAGAAAAAGCTTTACCTGATGATCAAAGATTGATTTTATTAACTGCGGAGCTGATTAAGGAAGGCTTCTTAAGACAATTCGCATTTGATGAGGTAGACGCTTTCTGTCCACTTGAGAAACAAATGTTAATTCTTAAGATAATAATTGATTTTCACGAGAAAGCTACGAAACTTATAAGTAATAGGGTACCGGTTGACAAAATAAGTAGTTTACCAGTTATATCAAAAATGATGAGGATGAAATTCGATCCCAGAGGGATTGAATATGTAAAATCTGTAGGTGAAGAAGCTATGAAATCATTAAAGGAGATTGCTGAAGAATACGGTATATCTATGTAGGTGAGATTATGTTAGACTTTAGAGATATCCCAGGCAAAATTTATAGGGGAGTGCGTGAGATACGAGGCTCACTTTTAATTCTTGATCCAATTCCAGGCGTTGGATATGACGAAGTAGTTAGGGTAAGAGCTCCAGATGGAATAAACAGATTAGGTAGAGTTTTAGAAGTAAGTGAGGATGGAATTGTTATACAAGTATTTGGAGAAGAAATGGGTCTTCAAGTAGATAGTGTTGTCAAATTTACCGGGTCTACCTTCGAAATTCCTGTCTCAGATGATGTTCTTGGTAGAATGTTTAACGGTAGATTTGAACCGATAGATGGTATGCCACCAATCTATAGGGGAGAGAAGAGGGATATTAATGGCAGCCCTATTAATCCAAGTGCAAGAGTTCATCCTAATGATTTTATCCAAACTGGTATCTCCGCTATAGATGGTATGCTGTCACTAGTAAGGGGTCAGAAGTTACCTATCTTCTCTGAGTCTGGTTTGCCGCATAATAGAATAATTGCTCAAATTGCTAGACAAGCCACAGTACTAGGAGAGGCAGAGGAATTCGCTCTAGTGTTTGCAGCTATGGGACTAAAGAATGATGAGGCACGATTTTTCATTGAACAGTTTAAGGAGTCGGGAGCAATAGAAAGATCAGTAATAATCTTGAATCTAGCGGATGATCCCGCTATTGAAAGATTAATTACCCCAAGAATTGCATTAACAATAGCTGAATACTTAGCTTTCGATTTAGGTTATCATGTACTAGCAATACTGAGTGATATGACAAATTACTGTGAAGCGTTAAGAGAAATTAGCGCTGCTAGAGGAGAAATTCCTGGTAGAGCCGGTTATCCGGGATACATGTATAGTGACCTAGCAACAATTTATGAAAGAGCCGGTATCATTAAAGGTAAGAAAGGAAGCTTAACTCAGATGCCAGTTTTAACAATGCCCGGTGGTGATCTAAGACATCCCATACCCGATTTAACCGGATATATAACTGAGGGGCAAATTATACTGAGTAAGGAGTTGCATGCGAGAGGAATATATCCTCCGATTAATGTACTACCATCACTAAGTAGACTCATGAGAAGTGGAATTGGACCAGGTAAAACGAGAGAAGACCATAGAGAACTTTCAGATCAGCTTTATGACGCATATTCTCGTGGACTTCGAGCAAGAGATCTAGCAAGAATCGTTGGTGAAATGGGATTAAGCGAAAGAGAAAGATTATATCTAAAGTTTGCAGATTTATTTGAAAGAAGATTCATAAACCAGGGTGAGTACGAAAATAGGAGTATCGAAGAAACTCTTGATATTGGATGGGAGGTTCTCTCTATATTACCACCTGAGGAGCTGGTCAGAGTAAAGGATGAGACTATCGAAAAATATTATTATCCAGCTAGAAAAAGGGTGAAGGTTACTTAATGAGTTTACAGAGAATATCAGCAACTAAAGGTGCATTATTAAGAGCAAAAGAACAGTTTAGATTTATTCAAAAGGGTAAGGAAATTCTAGAGATGAAAAGAGACAGATTAGCAGGTGAGATAAATGCTTTATTACCAAAATTAAGGGAAAGGAGTACTATAGAACGTGAAACAATGGAGATTTATGAAGAGTACAAAAACTTATTACTTATTTACGGCTATGACGAGTTATTATCATATGCAAAAGCTGTTGGAGGAATGGAGACAAAGTTTTTAGTAAAAAGTATTATGGGGGTTCTTGAGCCCCATATACAAATAACAACCGATCCAAATCTTGAGAATATAAGTGATCCTGCTTTACAGGCTTTTTGCAAGCGTTTCTATGAACTATTTAAAAAGCTACTTGACCATGCAATTGCGGAGGCTAAGGTCGAGAGGATAGCACTTGAGCTTATGGATACAAATAGAAAAGTCAATGCATTAGAAAAAATAGTAATTCCTCGTTTTCAAGAGTTAATTCGATATATTGAAGAAAGAATTATGGAGGATGAACTACAAGAGTTTGTAAGGACAAAATATGTAGCCACAAGGGGTAAAATGAGTTGAGATCTCCAGCATTAATCTACTTAATAACACGTACACATGGTCTGTCTACGCACTTAATCCCACAAGATACTATAGAATCAATGGTTAAGGCTCCAACATATGAATCCTTTATTGAAGCTCTACTTAGAACAGACTATAGTGAGTATATAAGCACAATGTCACGTGAAGAATTAACAGTAAATAATCTTGAAAGGATATTTGCATCTGTATACTCAAATAGAGTTTATTATCCAATTAGATTCACGGGAGGTAGTATCAAAAAGTTAATGATTAGTTATGCACGCCGTATAGAAGTTGAAAATATAAAAAGAATTTTACGAGCAAAATTTAGTGGTGCAAAGATCACCTCCGATATGTTAATTCCAATTCCTAGAGAGTATCAAGAGATTAATTTTGCAGCTATGGCTGAGGCACCAACGATCGAAGCCGCTGTTGATTTTGTCACGGTATCTATATATAAAGAGGCATATCAGTATCTAACGGTATCTAAGGAAGCTAACTCAGTAATACCACTGGAGTTATATGTAGAGAATGAATACTATGGAAACCTAATAAAATCCTGTAAAGGTGTTCCCAACGTAAAAGATGTATTGTCAGCAGTTTTAGCAGAATCTGATGTAAAAAACATTTATTATGTTATTGGTCTTAAAATTCTTGAATTAACACCAGAAACCTTATCATCAGCTTTTTCAACGATTAAAGCTGGTAGGATAAAGGAATTTCTTGAAGAATTTCTTAGACTTAAGGTAGATATGATTGTCGATAGATTAGAAGCGATATATGACTGGGTAATAAAAAATATACATGATGCAGTGATGAGACGAGATTTAAACGCTGTAAGAGTAGGTTGTAGTAGAGCACTGAAAGAATATTATGACAGAATTAGAACTGCTAAACCATTAAATTTAGTTTATGTCTTAGCCTATTTATTTAGCGTAGAGAGTGAGTATTTTAATCTAAGAGCTATTTTACATGGTAAACACTTAGGTATAAAAGATGAAGAGATTAAAAAATTACTTGTCTAAAATATTTTTATTATATTCTTTATTTCATAAAATTTAGCTATCCACCAAGAAATTAAGGGATTTAAGAATCTCTGACTGAGAATCATTTATCATCTAAACAAAATCTCAAATAATGTCTCCAGATGTCTCTTTCAATGTTAGCCTAATATTTTGTGCCATATTATGAGGAAGGATATATACAAGAACAAGATTAATAAAAAGTAATTTTAATGTCCTTCCCTATTCTAATCTAGACCTTAATAGTATCGTATTTGCTTAAGCTCCCAAGATTAGGATAGCTATCATTAGGCCATAAATTGCTACTCCCTCTGCTAGACCTGCTAAGATTAGAACCCAAACAGCTAAGCCTGGTTTTTCGGTTAAAGCGGCTAAACCTGCCGATGTAGCACCTTGTAATGCTATTCCAGCGCCAATACATGAGCCAGCGACTGCTATACCTGCCCCGACAAACTTCATTCCTCCCTCAGTTGTAGCGGCTTCCTGAGCAGCTACTGGAGATGTCAAAAGTAATATTACTGTAATGTTGACGAGGGTTATTAATATGAGTGTACGCTTAGGGCTTTTAACCATCCACAATACCGCATTTCTAATGAGTCTATCTATATCTATTTTCATGCTTCTATCACCTGGCGCGAAAAACTCGCACTTTTACAGTAACACTTTATAGTAGCTTGACTACATAAATAAGAATAAATATCTTCATTATAAAAAGAAGGTTATATATTCAATACATAAATGATTAGCCTATTACGAGAAGTCTTTATATACTACTATTAAGTTTATATGTTATTTATATATTATCTAAAAATTATCATTTTTTAACGTAATTTTTATCTATATTCTAATATATCTTATAAAATTTAATAAAAAAAGATTTAGATTTTTAATGGTCTAAATAACCGTCCACCATTCATGTAGAATTTAGTTGAGAACTCATAGTATATCAGCCTTAGTGACTGTACTCCAGAGGCGAAGCCCTCAAGTATTATGACTAATATATTCATAAGTAAGTAAGAGCTTATCATACCAACGGATGATGACAATACTGCAGCAGTTTCGCCAAGTGCTACGTGAGCTACTGCAAAAGCACCAAGCCTAACATATGAAATAGAGTTTGTTAGGTAAGAAATAAATCCTTCCAAAAATTCTCCAAATCCCATCATTATACTGGAGCTTAATGGCTCTTCTCCTTTCTCTAGTATCGTAACGATGGCTGGAGAGAAGAATATCAGTGTCAACGTGATTAATGCAATAGCCAAAAATGGTATATTTTCAGGCTGTATGAAAACTGCAAAGGTATAGCCACCTGTGATGAACTTTATAGCTAGGAATATGCCAGTTAAGTAGTATACTAATCCTATTAGTCCTTTCCAGCTAAATATCGCGTGAAGGTATTCTTTATGTAAGATTAAATTTATTATGTTCAGAACTATGCCTATAATCAGTTGTACCAAGCCAAATATTATTGAGATCAGCATTATATCTATCATGCTCTCAAGTGGATTAAGCCATATTGGTTTTAATACATGAAATAGAAATGCTTCACCATACAGAAATCCGAATATTATTGATGATACAGCACTTACCGCTAATATAGTGCCAAGCTTATTTATCCCTGACGCCGAAATTCCTAAAAGTGGACGTTTAATTTTAGATAATATTAATCCAAGTATTAGTAACACCACTCCCTGTCCAATATCTCCAAACATCATTCCATACATGACGATGAAGAGAATCATGTAGATCGGTGTGGGATTTATTTCATTGTAATCTGGAATTCCTTGTTTCATCGTTAATAATTCGAACTTATTGAGTATAGGTGGATGACTTATTAGTGTTGGGGGTTCCTCACCTTCTTCTGGATCTCTAAATTGAATGTAAAGGATCCCCTCAGTAATTTTCTTGACTTTTTCCTCCAAAATTTTTGCTTTATTCGCGGGTACCCATCCGTCAAATAACGTTAAATTTCTAGTTCTTAAGATTGAAGATTTAACTTTGTGTAAAAATCTAATATATCTAACTTTCCTTGAAAACTTTGCTAAGTCATTACTGATTTTTTCTCTTAATTCCCTCATAGTATTAATAATCTTTTCCTCTTGCTCTTCAAGCTGTTTAATAGCTTTTTCTGGTTTTAATTCTATACCTTCTGGTAACTTGAACTCTTCAAAATTCAAAAGTGTCAAAACTTTATTTATCTCATTTTCATCTTTTCTTGAAGCTGCTATAATGACTAGATTCTCCTTAGGTCTACCTTCAAGTACCGAGTATATAACGTTGAATGGTCTAAGATACTCTGCTAATTTAGGTACATTTATGGAGGGTATAAATCCTGCTTTAACAATTATGTGCTTATACTCACCAAATATATCTAATGTGAGATTATTTCGCTTAAAATACTCAATATCTCTTTTAACTTTATTGATATCCGATAATTTCTTTGCTAAATTCTCAACTTCGCTGCTGTACTGATCAGCTTTTTCTTCAATTTCTTTCAAAAGTGCTTCAAATTCCTCTCTACTCGTTTTTTCAGCAACTGGAAATTTAGGTGGTTTAGCTTTGAATGCACCCTTTAATCTATCTAAAAAGCTCTTCTTAGTCTCTATCTCTTCTTTACCAACGTATTTATCTACGGTCGATAGAAGCGATGATAATCTGTCAAAGCTCCTTAGGAAACGTGAATACTCCTCAGCTTCAGTGATCTCCTTGCCAATTTCACTTTTTTCCTTCTCTAGATGTACAATTCCAAGTGAACCTAGTAACTCAGCAACCGCATTTTCATGTCTTTGCAAGACTGCAAGGTAAAATCTTTTCATTCTAGTTGCTCTAAGCATACTTTCACCGTGAGCTCAGTAAAAATATTAAGCAAATCTTACGTCTATAAGATATATAATTAAATTCAGCTTAAAATAATTTTAAGGTGATTACTATTGCGTAAAGTAGATTTCGGCGCGTTACTAATTTTAATTCCATATATAGCTACAGGAATTTGGGTAGTCTATGGTATTTCTAGAGGTTTGAACTTCAGTGAACTGTTTGAGTTTATAGGTAAGGACCCGGCGCTATTCATATTGTCCTCACTGTCAATAATTGCTAGTGTTTGTCTCTTTATGCTAGGGTTTGTAGAGCAGGGTGAACAGCATAAAATACATACACTAACTGAAGTTTTGGTATATATGTGCATAATCAATCTCATAATATCTATTATTATTGCCTCTATAATCAAATCATCTTTAATCTATGGAATTGAATTTGTAGGTGATTGTAAATTCATAATAATGTACAATTTACTGATACTTTTAATGTCACTACTCGTGAATCTACAAACTAGGTATTCCTTAAAGAAATTTATCACTAAGAATATAGGCTTAATCCTACTCGTAATACTTTTATTTTGTTACTTAGCACTAAGAGTACTTGTAGGTCCAAACTTCTACTTATTACTGATAAGTTTAATCTTACTGCTAGTGATTGTTTATAGATGCTTTGGTAGCTAATAAATTAGTAATTAGAAATTTTTCGACATGTCACAATTACTGCTGTATATCCTATCATTTGGAATTGCGGCCTAATTCTTCCTGGAATTAGAATCAGTTCTCTATAATTAACCTCCTGCCCTTTTATATCTATGAATTTACCTAATAAGTGTGGAGCAAGCTTCTCTAATTGTGTATAAGTCGGGATAATAAAGGCGGCAGTATGCCCTCCCTTTAGTGAATACCATATTTTATTAATTATATCCCAGGGACTGTCAACGTCGATAAATGCAGCGTCATAATAATTTTCGGGTACTTCAGCGTCCTTAAAGTCAATATTATGAAAATAAACATATTCATCTAAACCTAACTTTGAAAGATTCGATTTTGCTAATTCATAAAATTCCTTTCTCTTCTCATAGGTATCGATAAATCCATTTGGTTTCACAATATTTGCTAAAACAGCGGTTAACGCCCCACTCCCTGTACCCACTTCTAGCACTTTACTTCCACTGGATATTCCGCATCTGACAATTAGAAAACCACTATCTTTTGGATAAACTATTTGTGTTCTTCTTCTAATGTAATTGAGAATAAAGTCTTCAATACTCGGTCTAAGGATCCATAATACTTTTCCTAAGTGAGTATGTATCTTTTCTCCATATCTCTTCCCTATAATTTCTTTATGCTTGACTATTCCAGCATGAGTATGTAGAACTCCCTTATCAGATAAAAATATTATCCAGGAATTACCATCCTCATCATAAATTAGTACGGGGTCGCCACTTTTTAACACAAGTTTCACCTTAAATATAGTTCCTCGTACTTCTTTAAGATCTCTGATGAAGTCTTATAATCAATAAATAGCTCTGATGCTTCCTTGACGTCATCGATAGATGCTTTATCACGATTGTTACGTAACATAATTTCCTTAATCGGGCCCATAAGCATAATAGCATATCTTAAGCTGTTTTTCTCTGCCAAGTTGAGAAGTTCTTCGAAAGCACTTGGTTCCATCTCTATACTCTCTTCCTTCATTCTAATTTTTAATATCTCTCTTACTTCTTCTCTGTTATATGGCTCTGTCTGTATTATTAATAATCTGTCAAGTAGATCTAAAGGAATCCCATGTGGAGCTACTACATCCGTGCCTCTTATTTTAGCCATTCCTCTGTTTGAAGCAAAGATTATAATTGGAGCCATTTCACTTTCAAGTGCCCTATTTAGGAAGGCAAAGGCTTCGATGTCAAGCATGTGAACCTCATCTATAAATAGTACTCCAGGAATTATCTCTGCCATTCCCTCATCAACCATTTTTCTGACCCATTCATCTACCGCTTTTCTAGTCTCATTACTTATCTCTTCCTCTCCTCTGCCAAAGAATAAGCTAAATATACTCCCTCCTCTAGCCTCTTTTAAGTCTAGGTCGTGTAGGGTCATTACATAGACGAACTCTTTTTCTTTAATTATCGGTCCTCTAGGACGTTCAACTAGCACTTCACCCTCAATTTCATATGGACTTGGGTATTCCTTTGACCTTCCAAGCTTAACTACTCTAGCTGTCTCTTTATCTATCATCACAACATCGCCTTCCCTAATTCCTTGCTGTATAAATGATAAAGCGACTGAGCTTCCAGCAGTAAATGTACGTTCTTCATCGGTAGTTCTTAGAGTTATTCTAATTTCTTGTGGAATTTGCTGATACGGGTTATATGGATGAGGCGCCATCTTAATTTCTAATTTTTTAACTTCTCCCTCTATAACCTCCCTAAGATCCTTAATTTTTACGCCGATTGCCTTTCTTAGTGCACGCATTAAAATTTCTGTTTTCTTCAGTTCTGTAGAATATATCTCTGAGCCACTCATAGATATGAACGGTACATCCTTACCTAACTCCCTTGCAATAGCCACGGCTATTGCGGTTTTACCAGTTCCAGGAGGTCCTGCAAGTAAAATGGCCCTACCAGCCATTAACCCCTTCTTAATCATCTGTACTACAATATACGCAGCTTCCCTAGCCTTAGTTTGACCTACCATACCCTGAGCTATAAATTGGGCTTTGCCATTAACCACCCCTAACCCCTTGATGTGAGTATGCGCACCTATACGCTCAAAGCGTACTGTTACGCTCATACCAATCCCCCAGTATCATTAATTTACTAGACCTATTTTTAAGATATAATTAACCAGTAAGAAGGTTAAAGAAGTTAAGGAAAAGTTAGCTAGATTTTACATGCTTTACTAAAAAGGAGAGATAAGAGTAAGGATAAATCCATATTATAAATCGATTTCCAATTTTAATTAGCCTTGTATTTTAATCTATAAATGTAGATGTAGAATGATAAATAGATGCGAGGAGATCGAGAGGTTAGTATATGGAACTATTACATGGCATAAAAATTATGAGAATATTGAGGATATTATGACTATATATGGAGAAGATGACGTAAAGGACTTAATTAATTTCATCAATAAATTTTCGGAAGAGGAAATGCCTCTCATAATAAGATGTTATGGGTCTACGTGTACAGGGTATAAAAAATCACAGCTTAATTCACGAATGATAGTTATAAAGGGGTCTATGATTAAGCATGAGAATTATTGCTCTAATATTTGGTGTGGTACTCGATGGATCACGCTCCTTGAGTACTTAACTAAGAATAATTTTATTCCGCCATTTTTTCCATTGCTAAATCCATATGGCTCTATAGGAGGAATAATAGCTAGTAAAATGTTTCTATATCTTAAAGGCTTAGTGGAGAACTATAACCTTGTGAGTTTAAGCATGCTAAGCCTTGAGGATAATAGAATATTACGGAGAAGTCTTTTCGATTATGAGAAAGGGCTAATACTTAATGTATATGTAAAGCTTTCAGGCATGCTTCATCTTAAGAATTATGTTTTTTGCTCTCTCAATAGAGTAAAACGTGGGCGTGTTTTATCGATATATAAATGGCTAAGTAGAAATGGTCTACATTTATGTATGTATACGATTCTTAAGGAGAATGATAATTTAGATGTTTTTATGGTTGCATACACATCTCTTGAAAAACTTATAAGCTGCAAAGAAAAGTTATGTGAGGCAATTGAAAAGTTCCGTAAAGACTATGATGAGATGAAGATAGGGTTTAGTTCTCTTGATATCTATGTCAAGAGAGTTTTCTCACTTTATAAGGAATATTTGAAATGTAAACGTACTAAGGAAAGCCGCACTGAGATTAGAGTACATAGATGGTTATCAGATAGTTTTATATGGAATAAAGCATCAATATATGATGATAGTAAGCGGAATTGTATCATTGATATACCCAATAAAATAGCACTATATTATCCTGTATTCCAGTGATCGACGATGAATTATACTAAGCTAAATGACGACTCTTATGAATCTGAATGTACGTTATGTGGCATATGCATAGATAAGTGTCCTTATGAAATTTATGGTGAGACTTATAGTTTAAAAGGGCGTCTCTTACTAATAAAAGAATATTTAAATGGGAGAATTAAAGCAGATTTCCTCCTAAATTTTTTAGTAAATTGTACGGTTTGTCAGAGATGTAGTATCTGTCCATATAGTATAGATATCTCCTCTGTGCTAGATAAGATTATATCTTCTGATAATAGCCTTAGAAAGTCAGTAATAAATTTATTAAATAGTTTAGTTCAGTCAGTTACCGTAGAAAGGTCCTCTGACTGTATTCTATTATGTAATAAGGTTTATGTTTACTCAGCTAAAGAGATATCACTTCTATACGATTCACTGCACAATATACTTCCTGACAAATATTTAGGGTTAGCTACATTTTCATATCCATATCATGTACCTGACGTCTTTACAAAGTTAATCAACTCTAGTATACTTAACGAGGCTTTATCTTTATTAAAAGGCTATAAAAAAATTTATTGTATCGATGACTATACGTATGTATATCTACGTAATTTAGGTCTCACGAATATATACTCGATCCTCGATCTTTTTGTTGAGATCCTTGATAAAGGTTTATTCACAATTGATAGAGAAGTAGATTTAACCGTATATGTATCTCTTCCTATTATAAGTGAGATTTCCTCAGCTGTTCAGGAAAAATATCGAGAAATTTTAAACCTTATACCAAGGCTAGTTGTAAGAGGCTACGGAGAAATTATGGATTTGCCTCTAATTTGTTCTGATGATGATCTCCGAGATTTTCTGCATAAAAATGGTTTTAGATACTATAGAACTTTTCTAAAAAATTTAGTTAAAGAAAACTACCATTGTGTAATTACAAATTCTTCAATACTTTATAATAATTTATTATGCTGTGCAAATTCGATACCGATCGCTATCTCGTACCTCCCGATGCTAGTGGTAAAGTTATTTAAGTAAACTGCATATGGTAATTTTCTAAATACCTTTGTATCCATTAATGACTGTAGATTTTCTCTAAACTTTAAACTATTTGTTATACAGTCTTTTTTATCAGTTCTTGTTCGGAAAATAGCCTTTATTATAAGGTTTTTACAATACTTTATGCAGAATGAGTATAAGCTATCCACGGGATTTTATGTCAATAGTTGATGATATTAAGAAAATGAGGATTAGAGGCGCTGGAAGAATAGCTCGAGCAGCTATTAAAGCCTTAAAGTTAGTATCTGAGAGTTTTGAGGGAGACGATCGTGAGGAATTTATCGAATATATTAAATCTGCTTCAAAGATTTTACTTAATACTAGACCAACAGCCGTCTCATTACCTAATGCACTCAGATATGTTTTATTTAGATTACTTGAAGAATATAGAAGTGGAGGTAGTCTTGAAGCATTAAAGGAGACTGTTAATAAGTCAGTAAATAGCTTTGTGAAACTTTCTAAGAACGCACTAAAGAAAATAGGAGAGTATGGTGCTAGACTAATTGATGATGGTGACGTAATTTTAACACATTGTAATAGTGCCGCGGTTCTATCCATTATTATAAAAGCTAAAGCTGACAGTAAGAATATATCAGTTTATGCTACTGAGACGCGACCACGTTTTCAGGGAAGAAAAACGATAAAGGTATTAAATAAGTATGGTGTTAGAACCACGTTGATTGTAGATTCTGCTGTTGGGTATTTTATGAATAAGATAAATAAAGTATTTGTTGGTGCTGATGCAATATTAGCGAATGGTGCATTAATAAATAAGATTGGCACTTTCTCAATAGCAATCATCGCAAATGAATTTAATGTGCCACTATACGTAGCTGCAGAGACATATAAATATAGTCCAGATTCATTATTTGGCGTTAAAGCAAAAATTGAGGAAAGAAGTCCTACAGAAGTTATATCACCTAGTTTTTTAAGTAGGTTAAATTATGTTAAAGTCCGGAATCCCGCGTTTGATATCACATCCCCCAGATATATTACCGCTATAATTTCAGAAGTGGGCATCTATCATCCATCAGTGTTCCCTCGTGTAGCTGAAAAAATATTTAAATTCCGTTATTCAGAGCTTTATCCATGGGAATAGTATGTATAAATTGATCTTTCAGGAAGTGTTCGTAATAGCATACCCTCAATAATTATTGGGCGCGTGTTATGTAGTATCGATACGGCATCCTGTAATCTAGTTGCCCTTTCAGCATAGATATCGAGAATCTTATCGCCTTTATTCACTTTTCTCCCTCTTTTCACATGAATAATTACACCAGCACCTTTATCCTTTGGTGCTCCAGCTGCCCTAGCGATAGCCGCTATAGCAGTATTTGATACATCAGTAACAAAGCCATCTACTGGTGCATATACTTCATAATGGTGATCTCCTAACGGTATATCATCAGGCTTTATATTTGGATCTCCGCCTTGGGCCTCAATGATTTCTTTCATCTTTTCATACGCCTTACCACTCACTAATATATCCTTAGCTAAGTTATATCCATATCCAATGGGAGCTTTTCCACCCATTTCTAATAAAATTCCGGCTAATGATACCGCTTTTTCAATCAAGCTTGCTGGCCCTTCGCTGGTCATTAATGCTGTAAGAGCTTCTCTAGCTTCTAAAGCTGGTCCTACAGCGTGACCAACTGGCTGTGCGCCATATGTAATTCCACATTGAACATTCAATCCTAGCCTAGATCCAATCTCTAGGAATAATCGACCAAAGTTAGTTGCTTCTTCAATTGTTGCCATTTTAGTTCCTGCACCTGTAGGTATATCTAGAACTAGATGTTTAATTCCTGCTGCTATTTTCTTTGCCATAATGCTAGCAATCATCTGAGGAATAGGATCGATTCCCACGGTTCTCTCTACTCTAATTATTATATCATCTGCCGGAGCTAGCTCTAGTTTACCTCCCCATACAATCGCACCATTTGTTTTTCTCACGATTTCTACAAATTCATCAATAGTAAACTCCACATTTGCAAGAACTTCCATCGTATCCGCAGTTCCTGTAGGGCTAGTTACAGCTTTACTTGACGTCTTTGGTATCGTTAATCCTGAGGCCGCAATTATAGGAACAATTAGTAAGCTAACTTTATTTCCAGGGACGCCTCCGATACTATGTTTATCATATGTCGGTTTATTAAATTCAATAACGTTTCCAGTTTCTACCATAGCTTTAGTAAGAGCCTCAATTTCATCAAGATCCATTGATACATAATTACAAGCAAGTACGAAGCCCATAATTTCGGGAGGTCCTAACCGTCCCTCTACAATGTCATAAATAATCTGATAAATCTCATTATAACCTAATTTCTCCTTATTTAGTTTCTTCCTAATATAATAAATTGACTTAGGAACATGTGCTAGTGTGATTTTTATCTCGTCTCCGTCACTTATATTTAACTCTCTAGCTAAATTACCAGAAATTAAAATCAAATCTTCTTCAAAAACTAAATTACTAATATAGACTGTAGCATATGTTTTTCGGCCAGTTTTTGTCTGAACCATTACCTTATCTTGAGACTTTATATCCATTTCCTCAGCATTAATTCTATTGATTAAAATGATTTTTTCATCAGTCTCTATATCAAAACATTTTACCCTAATAAATTCTCTCTTACCCATCGTAAATCACCAATAAAATAAATAAATACACTCATACACTTAATAATGAAAAATCTCCCAGGTTTTCAATTAATTTTCTTGGATTCTAACTACGTTTTTCCTAATCATATCCCTAAGGGATATATAAAACATAGTTATATGCCAGAATACTATTACAATAATTGGAGTAGAGGTGAATACATTTTGTACTCTGGAGCTGAAATTGAAGCACGGAGGCAAATAATTGCTTTTTTACAAGATCTTATTAGGAATGTTCTAGATATTACGCGATATGTTGTTCAAATTATGGAGAAGGTTAAAGAAGGGAAACAAGAAGAATCGATATCCCTGTATGAAAAAGCTAAGGATATTAATTTAAAAGCTGATGAAATGAAAAAACAATTCGTGAGAGAGTTATTTAGTATGGGGCCTATCTTACCTCAAAAAGAAGACTTCTATGGGTTAGTTAGTCATATAGGTGAAATAGTCGACTCTATTGATGGTGCTGCATTTCGAATAGCAAATTTTAGACTCAATAAAGAGACTCGGCAGTATCTTGACGACATTAGTGAGATGACTAAAATTTTATTTAACCAGATAAATGCTCTAAGGGAATGTATCTACATGTTAAGCTATAATCCTAGTCAAGTTATTTCTTTATCAGATAAGGTGTTAGAATATGAATCTATAATGGATAATATATATAGGAGGTTAATAGTAGATGTATTTCACCAAGACTATAAGCCTATGGACTTATTAAAGGTCTTAGAAATTGCTACTAGGTTGGAAAACGCTGCTGATACTTGTGAAAAAGTTATCGATAGGTTAATAGGAATTTTGTTAACATAAAAATAGTTAAGTTAAATTAAATCTTTTTCCTCAATTTAAACATTAATTCTCTAGAATTTGGTAATTCCTTTTTGTATTTAAAGGTCTTTTTATTTATCTCTTATTTAATCACCAAATCATATGACGACTAAGCTAATTAATGTGTAGGTACTAATAGCTTATCTGAGAATTATGACAGCAAAAGGCTATTTAATTGAAACGAGGGTAATTATACTAGATATTGAAGAAGGAAGAAGAATATGGTCACTAGGTTTTTATGGTAAGCCTCTGGGTGTACCAAAACCTAAGTCTGCAGATTTTAATAAACCGTTATTATTAGATTTAATAGAAGCTATTTATTTAGTTAAAAAAGGCTACCTTAAGGTATATGACTTTAAGACTGGAGAAGAGTTATCCATATCTGAACTAATTAAAATCGCTAAGAGAAGTTATGATAGATTCGAAGAAAAATACTTAGTTTATGAAGATCTGCGAAATATGGGATATATAGTTATCTCAGGATTGAAATTTGGAACAGACTTTGCAGTATATAAAAAAGGGCCGGGATTAGAACACGCACCGTATATCGTCGATGTGATGGTATCAACAGATAAAATTAATACTGACGAGCTCATTAGAGCTGGGAGATTAGCTACCTCTGTAAGAAAACGATTTATAATAGCTGTCCCGAATGTAAAAAAGAGAGATGTGGAGTATCTAATATTTAAGTGGTGGAGACCATAAGAATATTATTCGATTTCGATTGTTTTTTCTTTGCTTTCTCCAGTTTTCTCCAGGGTAACTATTAATATTCCATTATGCATTTTCGCTCTTACAGTATCCTTCTTAGCATCAACAGGAATTGGAATAGCACCTTCATACTGTCTATATGGGCTTTTCGCCTTTATAATCAGCTTATTCTCCTTAATCTTAAGCTCAACATTCTCCTTATCTACACCAGCTAATTCAATAACTATTTCATAATGATCATCTTTATCTATAATATCATATGCTGGGGTTATCTTATCATCGATAGACATTCCATATGGGACTTTAGGTTTTACATTTCCAAAAAAGTGTATCTCTGGTTTTTCCATCCCAGTTGTCCATCTATAGGTGAATCCAAATACTACAGGCTTGTTTAATCTAGTTATACGCTCCCACTCCTTGTTACTAATATTAGTTAACTCTGTAATCATCTTTCTAATTCTTTTCATTTCCTCCTTAAATATCCTATCAAATTCTTTAAAAATGTCATCTGACATTTACTAAACACCCCATTTAATAAATAGAAAAGCATATTTTTAAATTTTTCTATTTTTTAGTAAATAGATAAATTTGTTTTTTCTTTTTTCTATCCTTTCAAACATCTTAAAAATATATTTTTCTACTGTTTTAAGTTCATTTAAATTTACTATTGTATATCTTCCTCGTTTTATAGGTATATCTAGCCTTTCTGTTCCTAAAATTTCAATTGTAATACCACGCTTAGAAATTGAAAGTATTTTTGAATATTTATACCCAGCTTCGATTGCTAAATTTCTAAAATGTAATGCTTTAATCAAATTGTATGTTGAGACGTGCAAAATTGTACTCTGGATTTGAAGCCATATTGTCTTTTCACCATAATATTTACTTAAAAGTTTAACTATTTTTGAGATTGTAACAGGATTATGCCATACAGCTAAGAATTTGCTTCCTACCTTATCACCTATATCATCAGTTTCTAAAATAACTATACGGCCATAGCAACTGCTTAATGTTACAAAATCTGGAATGCTGTTTATAACTTCTAATAGAGGAATAACATCCTCATCTACCCTATTCTTTTTAATTTCTCTAGCGAGTCTTCGTAATATCCTTCTTTTATTAATTTTCCATAATCTTTTATCTACAATATCGATCATTAGTAACCTCCTTCTTCTATAAAGTCCATAAACGTTTTTGCACTTCTCACTTTCCTCACATAAATTATTTTATGTTTTAATCTACTTAACACGCTACTTCTTTCTTCAGGAGACAATTTATTCATATTAATATAGAAAATTACTCCATAGTGCATTATCATTAAGTAAGGATCAATTCTAAGGATTAACTCTTTATCCTCCGCTAACTTATAGAACTCACCCACACTTCCTATTTCCAAAAATTCTCTCATAATCAATAAAACTAATTTATCACGAAAATTTTTAATTATGTATTATCACTATTAAAAGCTTAAAGGAGTATCAATAGTAATAGTTTTTCACTAAAAATATTTTTTCAGTTATTTAAATCTAGTTTTTTAGACACTAAAAGTACTAGTACTAAGTGAGGATTATTTAGGGGGATATGTGTTGCCTGATGTAGAGGATCTATCTAGACTAGTTATTGATAGAGGTCTAGAGTTAGATGCCGACTACGTTGAATTTAGATTCCATGCTACATATAAAGAATCCATAAAAACAAAAGATGGTTTACTTTCCTCACATAACATAAATTACTTATATGGTGTTGGTATAAGGGTAATTATTAATGGAGCTTTTGGATTTTCATCTACAAACATATTGACGGAGAGTAATTTAGTAAGAGCAGTTGAAGAAGCGATTTCTATAGCTAGAGCATCATCACACTTAGTAGAGCATAAGGTTCATCTAGGTGAAGAGGAAGTTAGTAGTGTAGAGTATTTTGTCGCTGAGCGTAAAAGATGGCTAGATACACCGATGGAGGAAAAAATTTCTTTCTTAAAAGACTTAGATTCAGAAATTTCTAGTCTTTCGAAGGATGTTAGTAGCTATAGGTTGTTTGGGTTAGTATATCGAAAAGACGAAAAATACATTTCTTCGAGTATAGGAACCGAAGTTAAATCCACTATACCAATAACATACTTGTCATATCTTCTAACTGTTAAGAAAGATAGTAACGTGATTCAGAAAAAGAGGTCTATAGGAGGGGCTGGGGGCTTCGAAGCAATTAATACGCATGAAATTTATCAGCGTACTGTTGAAAACACGAAGGAGATTATCGACGTTGTGAGTAACTGGCGTAGGTCGCCAAAGGGAACCATGGATGTTATTGTTGGTGGTGAAGTTTCTGGTATTATTGCCCATGAATGTATTGGACATTCCTTTGAAGCTGACCGTATCTTAGGTAGAGAAGGTGGACAAGCTGGGGAGTCGTATGCTAAGAAGTTAAGTGTAGGTGAAAAAATCGGTACAGATGAAGTCTACATCTCAGATGACCCAACTCTACCATCATCTGGTGGATACTACCTTTATGATGATGAAGGTGTTAAAGCTAGGAAAAAAGAGTTAATTAGGGAAGGTTATGTTAATGAATTTTTACATAATAGGGAAACTGCTTATCTCTTTAATACCACTAGTAATGGCTCCGCTAGAGCTGCATGTTATGATCGAGAACCGATTGTCAGAATGTCAAATACCTTCTTTGAACCTGGTGACTATAGTTTTGAAGAACTACTTGAAGACATAGAATATGGTGTTTATATTAAGGGCTACATGGAGTGGAACATTGATGATAAAAGAATGAATCAGCGCTATACAGGCTTAGAATCTTACTTAATCGAAAATGGTGAAATTAAATTCCCAATTAAGTATCCAGTTCTTGAAATATCAACTAAAACTTTACTTAACAGTTTAGATGCACGAGGAAGGGTTATGGAATTTTATATGGGTTTATGTGGAAAAGGAGAACCTTACCAGTTAATTCCTGTATGGAGAGGTGGTCCAGCTATTAGACTTAGAGGGGTGGTGGTGGGGGAGCGTTAAAATGGCTACTTCAATATTTATAGAAGATTTGATAGACAGGTTAATGCGTTATCTAAGAGATAATGGTGTTGAAGATATTGTCATTAGGGGCAAAAGGATCGATTCATATGTAATAAAATTTCATAATAATAATATTTCAGTATGTGAATCTCGAAATAACGTTATACTAAACATTTTTATTGGAGTTAAGAGGAGGATCGCTGAACTTACGTTTCATACACTTGATGAACAAGTAATTATTAAGGAACTGGATAAATATTTAAAAGCTGTAAATTATTTACCAGAAGTTGAGGGATATAGAAACCTACCAGAGGATACTGTAGAGTACGAAGAGCCTCTTAATGTATTTCATCCTGATGACATGGATCCTATAAAGGGGATCAATCTTATCGAAGGATTAATTAATAAAATTACAGAAAATAATAAAGTCTCTAGAATATCTGGCTCTCTAAATATGAACCTAATAAAAGAAGTAATGAAAGCAAGTAATGGACGATACTGTGAAGAGAGAAAAACGAATTTCAATCTAAGCGTAAGAGGTTTTAGAGATGATATAGATGTCAGTTATCAAGCTAATAGTATCTCTACTAGTCTTTCCAGCATAAATACTGAAGAAATAACAGATGAAATTAAAGGTACTCTTACTCTATCAGATAAATGTGAAACAGTCACTCCAGGAAAATATGACCTAATTCTCTCCCCACTTGCAGTTGCAAATCTATTTGGGCATTTTACAGAGTTATTATCAGCATACTATATTGAAAATAACATATCACCGTTTGTTAATAGCTTAGGTAAGAAGATCGCTGCTGACTTAATTAGTTTATATGATTATCCATTAATGAATGGAAATCCAGGCGCTAAAGTTTTCGATGACAGTGGTGAACCAACTAAAAATACAGACATAATAGTAAATGGAGCATTATGCACTTACTTGCATAACTGGATTACCGCAGGTAAATTTGGAGCTGAAAATACAGGGCATGCCGGGATATTTGTACCTCAACCACATAGTATAATACTTAGCGAAGGTGATTTGAAGACTGAAGAGCTATTTAATGAATGTAAGCATGCTATTGTAATATCAAATGTATGGTATACTAGATTCCAGAATTACTATGAAGGTATATTTTCATCTTTACAGCGGGATGTTGCGCTATTGATGGATCACGGCGACATAAAGACTTTTTTGAGCGGTATAAGGATAAGTGAAATGGTCTCAAATATATTACTTAATGTTACCTCAGTAGCTAAGGAGAGAAAATGGGTAATGTGGTGGGATCATCCATACCCATCACTAGTGCCATATATCATGGTAAAAGATGTTAATATAACAACCGCCACTTAATTCTCCCAGCTATTTTTCCCTATACGAGCATCGACATGGTATACAACCACACTTCGGACACCCGGCTCCATATCTTCTTAAGGCTACGTCTTCTAAGCTAATATCCAAGAGAGTTGCTACACTAGATAGCCATGCTAAAACGTCCGCAAGTTCCTCCTCAATATTCTCTCTATCATTAGCCTTTATAGCGTCACCTAGTTCCTCGACTTCGCTTTTTAGCCATAGATATGTTTTCCACACTCCCCTTTTCCCATCATGATGGCCATAAACTTTCCAAATATGTTTCTGAAATTCTGAGATATCCAATGTTGGCACCTCCAAATACCTTAACTTATTATGAAGATACAGATACGAAGTAATATGTGCTTTTCAAGATTAGTTCATAATTTGGCAATCAATAATCAAATTAAGCATTTCCTTAATAATAGCTAAAGTATTTGCGGATTACTCATAAATATCCAAGATACCCAGGGTTATTAGCGTTTTAATATAATTTTTCATATCTAGCTAGCAGTATAAAATTATAATTGAGAGCATGTCTAAGAAAAAAGATAAAGATTATGAGAGGTTACAAAGGTTTTCAACGGCAATTGAACAAGCGGGGGTTGATATATTTATTAGTAGCAATGAAGTTTATATTCGATATTTAGCAGGCAATCCTGTTGATTATGCATATGTAATAATTGATAAGAATGGAAATACGTATGTTCTCTGTAGTCTGCTTGAGTTCGAAAGGGCCAGAGAGATAACGTGGGTAGATGGAGTATATGGATATACAAATGTCCGTATTTCAGGAGATAACATTATTTTTGCCGAAAGTGGATATGAAGCATTAAAAAAATTTATAACAGAAATCTTTGGTGAGGTAAAAATTGGAGTAGATTATAATTATGAGAACTATCTCTTTATCGACAAATTGTATAATATATTTCATAAGGAGAGGATTATCGATGTTCACAAATATGTAATTAAAGAGAGAATGATAAAATCATCTCATGAATTAGAGTTAATCAGCAGAGCTGTAGATATAACAATTAATGGTATTAATTATGCTATTAACAATATAAATGAAAATGTCTCTGAGAGGGATATTTACCTTGACTCCGAATATTATTTGAAGAGAAAAGCCGGAGCTGAAAAAGTATTTGACTTTCTTATAGTAGCTTCAGGACCAAATTCCGCATATCCACACCACAGACCAAGTAGTAGAAAGTTTAAAAGAGGCGATGCAGTTATCCTTGACTTTGTCTCATCCTTTAAAGGATATTATGGGGATCTAACAAGAACACTGTTTATCGGGCATGTATCAGCAGAGCTGAAAAAAATATATGAAGTTGTTAAAGAAGCTTTGGAAACTGGGTTAGATAGAATATCATCAGGCGTGTATGCTAAAGATATCGATGCTATTGTAAGAAAAGTAATTGACAAGTATGGTTATGGTAAATATTTTATGCATTCAACCGGTCACGGAATTGGTATAGAAGTTCATGAACCACCACGACTCTCCTCATTAGACAACACCATGCTTCAAGAAAACATGGTAGTAACGATTGAACCAGGAATTTACATACCAAATCTAGGTGGAGTTAGAATAGAGGAAGATATTGTTATAACAAAAAGCGGTTGCATGATATTATCTGAGAAATTAACGCGTGACCTTACTGTACTATGATATAGAGTAAAAAGTTAATATAACTAGATTTACGGCTAATTTAGAATATCTTAATCCCCGGCAATTTCTAAATAGTTAATAAATATCAAATTTGATTCAAAGTACATTTACTATCGTAACTTATTCGTCTATTTGCGTACACTTCCTCTAAAAACGATGCGTGTAGTAGTGCCGCCAGCAAATTCTAGTATATACCGCTTTGTTAACTCCGCAGCTTTCAATACCTCACTATACTTTATATTTGGCACTCCACATGAAACAACCAGCACATTTCTGGTCATGTCTGTAATTTTTGTGTACTCACTATCTCTATGGGGGTATAGGTGCAGGATCTTTTTAGAATCATATAAACATGGTTCTCCCCGTAGAACTACTCTCTTACCCCCTATAGGGAAAAACTCATCTCCGGGGGTTGAATATTTAAGTAGGAGCATATTTCCCTCAATTTTATCAATATCATATAATCCAATCGGTATTCCTGTAGCTAGACTAGCCATATTACCAGCATCAACCACATTATTAATTAGTGGAATAGAACCATGTCTCATTACGCGTCTTATTAAAGCTTCGGCGGCCGGTCTCTGCTTAGTAGGGTCTATTTTTATCTTCCAGTAAAAATCTCTGTATGCCCGTATTACCCTATCTTGTAACAATGAACCAAGGTCATGAAATTTACTCTTAACCTCCTCTATAATTTTTGATAATTCTTCTATCTGCTTTTCACAGGATGTACTAACGTTGACATTATATATTTCAAGATAAGCTATGAAAAGTGGTATATCACTTAGTAATTTTTCGTCAATTTGAATATCAATTCTTGGTCGTGTTTCTATACTACTCATACTGACCACTTAGTAATTACTAATAACAAATACTATTAATTATTTCTTCTTTTATGGTGTTAATTAAATATGAAAAAGAATAATATAGTTAAGGATATCGACGTTACCACAATTAATAGTGTATCCGATCTTCTCAAGTCATTTCTATCAGTAGGCGGATTTATGGCGCAACACTTAGGCAAAGCCTACGCTATATTAAGAGATATATTATCGAAAAATGAAGTAACTGTTTTCATGAGTTTTCCTGCCGATATTGTCGCCACTGGTCTCAGGGGAGTAATTAGAGACATGGTTAAATTAGGTTATGTTGACGTAATTATAACTACATGTGGTACTTGGGATCATGATATTGCCAGAACCTTCAAAGAATACTACCTTGGATCCTTTTTTGAGGATGACAAAATGCTAGCTGACAAGAATATCCATAGACTTGGAAATATTCTTGTACCAAGGGATAGTTACGGTAAAATTATCGAGGAGAAAGTTCAAGCCATCTTGAGAAAACTATATAGAAATGGGATTAAATCATTATCGACATATGAGTTATCTTGGTATCTTGGAGAGAGCTTAGATAAATCCTCAATTCTATGGTGGTGTAAGAGTAAAGGGGTTCCTGTAATTGTCCCAGCACCTTATGATGGAGCTGTAGGAAGTCAAATATGGATCTTTCAACAGTTCCATAGAGATTTTAAGTTAGATCTTAAGGCAGATGAAGACTTGCTTAGTGACCTTGTTTTTGATTCTAAGGAAACTGCTGCTGTTATCGTTGGTGGTGGTGTTTCTAAGCACCACTTATTATGGTGGAACCAATTCCGCGGAGGGTTAGATTATGCGATTCAAATAACATCTGCAGTTGAGTTAGATGGTAGCCTAAGTGGCGCTCGATTAGACGAGGCTATATCATGGGGAAAAGTTAAGAAAGAGGCTAGAAATGTTTCAATATGGGGGGAAGCATCAGTTATATTGCCACTGTTAGTGTCAGGTTTATATAGAGATATAGGAGTGAGAGAAAAAAGCAGTTAGGATTGTGGGTTTTTATAAGCATTTTAATACTTTAACAGAAGTGGGTATGTCTATGATTGATGAGTCAAGTAAAATAGAGGTCAAAATGAGTATTATAGAATTAATGGTTAATACAGCACTATATCAATCCTTTGAATCGATAGATTTACTTGATGAATTTATTATACACTTAGCCGATTACGCGTTATATCTATACTCTAAGGCAGACATTAGACAGCTGTTAAAGTTAAGAAGCTACTGCATATGTAGCGATAACCTAAGTTTAAAGCATAGCAAGTACTATGATGGACTAAAAGTGTTAATTGATCTACTACTTCAACTATCTTTCAGCGCTACTTAGTATACCTAACTCTAGTTTCTAAACCTATATCTTCAAGCTCTATACCAAGCTTTCCTAACTCGGCCCTTATATAATCTGCTAAGTCAAATATTTTTCTCTTTCTTAATTCTTTTCTGACATTAATGATGATATTTAATAGCTGTAAAGCATCTTTTCCTAAATCAAGTTCTCTCTTTACCTCTTCTAATACTCCAGCGATTCTTCTAAACTTATCATAAAATTCCACCGCTCTCTGTAACGTCTTTTTGTCTGGAGATTCGCTAATATATGAAGCTAACCAACGTGTAAATTTATTGAATACGGCTAATGCTTTTGGAGTATTCATATCATCATCTAATGCATCTAAAAATTTTCTCTCAAATTCATCGATTACATCTATTTTTCTGTTGTTACTATTTTCTGAGGCTTTCTCAAAAGTTTCTAGAAGATTCTCATAAATTCTAGTTATCCTTGAGTACATCTTATTAATATTATCTAAATCCTCCCATGAAAAGTTCTGAGGCTTCCTATAGTAGATAGAGAAGTAATATAACCTTAGTACATCTGGGTGATACTTTTTAAGTATTTCCTTTATCGTGATAACATTACCTATCGATTTTGACATTTTTTCCTCTTTAAAATTAAGTGTGCCAACATGTATCCAATACCTAACAAATTGCCTACCTGTAGCGGCCTCAGACTGCGCTATCTCATTCTCATGATGAGGAAATATTAAGTCGGAGCCTCCACCGTGAATGTCTATAGTTTCACCTAAATATTTCATCGCCATAACACTACATTCAATGTGCCAACCAGGTCTCCCCCTTCCCCAAGGAGCTTCCCAATATGGCTCGCCAGGTTTCCACGCTTTCCATAACGCAAAATCTACAGGATTTCTTTTTCCTGGTTCCTCAGTAACTGGCATATTTTCACGTTTTATTCTGGAAAGTTTCCCATAGTCTTTAAATTTTAAAACATCGAAGTACACATTACTGTCTGATGTATATGCATATCCTTTTTCTAAGAGTCTCTCGATAAGTTTTATAATGTCATGAATATGCTCAGTAGCTCTGGGCATGTAACTAGGTTTCAGTAAATGTAGCTTATCGATATCTTCCATAAAGCTTTGAATATAAGGCTTTACGTACTCAAAAATAGTTTTCCTCTCTTTATTTGCTCTACTAATTATCTTATCATCTACATCAGTAATGTTCATAACGTACTTTACCTTAAATCCTTTCTCTCTAAGATACCGAACTAGGAAATCAAAAAATACAAATGTTTTAAAATGTCCTATGTGCGAATGGTCATAAACAGTCGGACCACAAACATATATCTTGACAGTATTATTCTCAAGAGGTTTAAATTTCTCTTTTCTTCTACTTAGTGTATTGTAAATTTTCATCATAAATTAAAAATATTTATTAGACTAATAAAGCGATAATTAATTGTTTTATATTCATAATACGTAGATTAATTAATAACTATGGACTATAAATAAGTAGAACTTTAAATTAAAATAAAGCACACATAGAGTTTGATAATATATTTTTTGGTAATAATGCTATTTATTGATGGCTAGAAAGATTTTCCAGAGTAAAATGAGAATATATGATTTTAGGCCTTATGATTATCCATTACTGACACATAAATTAATTAATCTACTAATTAAATCAAGAAATGATAGACTTATAACATCTTTTTCTCTAGGAAAAGACTTTAATAGAGTATATAAATCTGGGTCTATTATTAAATGCCCAGAATTAAATCTAGAAATAGATATAAATTTTTTGAGTGACGTAATAAAAGAGGGCTTTATATATGCAATAATAGGAGATAAATTATGCAGACTAGATTTTTACAAAAATGGGAAATATTATAAGTTACTTCCTGTAGATGTATATACGGCACCAACTTTAGAGATTAGTGGTATACATATGCATAGAATTAGTGGTATAACGCCATGGGAAGATGCTAGGGCTAAAGTATGTAGCCTTGGCAACCTTAGAGGAAAAGTGGTTTTAGATGTTTGTACTGGACTAGGTTATACATGTATTCACTTATTATTAAGAGGTGCTTTACACGTAATTACGATTGAGAAAGATGTAAATGTATTAGAATTAGCTAAATTCAATCCGTGGTCTAGGGAATTATTAAGCGACAAGGTTAAGATAATAATTGGTGATGCATCTAAAGTAATTTCTTCCTTTGCAGATTCTCAATTTGACGTTATAATTCATGATCCGCCACGATTAGCAATAGCTGGAGAATTGTATAGTAACGATTTTTATATGGAACTTTATAGAGTATTGAAACCGGGTGGAAAACTGTTTCACTACGTTGGTAAGCCTGGTTATAAAGTGAGAAGAATTAAGTTGATGGAGAACATATGTGGACGGCTAAAGAGGATAGGGTTCAAAGTTAAGCCAGTACATAACATACTAGGCTTATGTGCAAGAAAATTGAATTAAAAAATTCATAAATTATATATGTCTACAACTAATAACCAACAATGCTTATATTAAAATAATTATTTTTATAAACTTAAATAACTGTATTTACATAAGTTTTTCTGTAGCAAAATATGTAAATGTTACAACTTTAATTAATTTTGTAGGTGTTTATTATGGTATCTAGAAGAGACGTTTTGAAGATCGCTGTTGCTGGCGTAGCCGGATTAGTAGTTGGTAGTGCTGCAGGTTTCTACGCTAGAGAGGGGGAGGTTAGTAGCCTAAAAAAGCGTGTAGAAGATTTAATGGGGAAGGCCGGTGTTGAGTTAGAAGATGAAATAGACATCTACAACTGGACATGGTACGCAAATCTAAATCTAATTGAGGAGTGGGCAAAAGAAAATAACATAAAGTTAGTCTATGATTTTTACGAAAGTAACGATGAATTGGTTGCAACGTTAGAAACAGGAGCTGTAGCCTACGATATAGTTGTACCATCCGCTTCATACATTCCATATCTAATTGAGAAGGGATATCTACAAGAAATCGATTTAGATAAGATTCCCAATTTTGAATATGTCCCTGAAGAATTCAAGGGTTTACCATATGACCCTGAAAATAGGTATACTGTAATTTACAGTTATGGTACTACTGGTATTGGATATAATGCAGATTTTGTACCTGAGGGTATTACCAGCTGGGCTGACTTATTTGACGTTGATAACCCCGATAGTGTTATTAGAAGACATGCAGGAAAAGTAACAATGTTGACTGAAAGTACTGAAGTAATAGCTTCGGCAGCTATCTATTTAGGTTATCCAGCAGAAACTACAGATAGAGATCAGTTAGAAGATATTGCAGATTTACTAATTAAACAAAAGAAGTATCTATATGGATATGTAAGTACAGAGGATTATATGGAAGAGCTACCAATAGGATCTAGGTATTACATTTCTCAAGCTTGGAATGGTGATATCGCTGGTATAGTGTATGCTTCAGATGAAAGAGAAGTCCTAATTGAAAAGTATTATGAAAATATAAAGTATGTGGTGCCAGAAGAAGGAGCTGTAGTATGGTTCGATAACTTTGCCATTCCGATTAATGCTAAGCATGTTGAGGCTGCACATGCCTTTATAAATTGGTTCCTTGATCCTGTTATCTCGGCTATACATACGCTAACTATTAAATATCCATATCCAGCAGGAATACCGTATGTACCAAAGGAAATAGCGGAAGATCCGATGATCTTTACGCCAAAAGACCTACTAAAGAAGTTATACTGGTTCGCACTTTCACCAGAAGAAAAAGCAATAAGAGAGGAATACTGGAATAAGGTACAAGCTGCGTCGGTATAAAAGTTGACTAGCTAAAATGAGCCCAGAATTTGAAGAGGAAAAGTGGTATATTAGGTTATTGGATCGAATAAGAACAAGTCGTAGATTAAAAATAGCGTTATTATTAGGTCCTCCCCTTGTTTTTTTAATTATTTTCTTTTTCTCTCCATTCGCAATTGCTATTATGTATAGCTTAGCAATGTTTGAGAAAGTGGTTCATCAATATTTTTTAGTTCCTCGAATTTCACTGGAGTATTATATTAAGTTTCTTAACTTGCCTGGCATCGTAAATGTAATTTTGAAATCCTTCTATTATGCTATTGTAACTACAGTTGGTACTCTCGTATTATCATATCCACTGGCATATTATTTAGCGTTTAAAATTCCGGAGAGATACCGAAATATACTGGTTTTTATAATTTTCTTACCTTTCTGGATTAACTTTATAGTTAGGGTATATGCTTTGAAGTTTATTATGCACGGCGCAGGTCCACTTCAAAGTTTATTAGTTGCAATTGGTATACTTAAAGAACCCATTAAAATTTTAGGAACGGATACAGCTGTGATCTTAACTATGATATATAGCTACTTAATTTTTATGTTATTACCGTTATATGGAGTGCTAGAAAAAATTGATAAAGAATTACTAGAAGCGGCGGCAACGTTAGGCGCATCTCCTGTTAAGACATTCTTAAAGGTAACATTACCGTTATCCATGCCAGGTATCATAGCTGGGTCACTTATCGTTTTTATACCAGCAGTAGGAGAGTTTATAATTCCAGTGTTAGTTGGCGGTGCTGCAACAGCTACATTAGGTCTACTAATCTATAGGTATTTTATAGCGGTTGGTGGTTTAGTAGGTTGGGGCATTGGTTCTGCAGCAGGTATCATATATATTATAATAATCGTTATATTGAGCTACTTGTATATTAAGCTAGTTGGAGGTGAAATTAGGCTGGCATGAAGTTAACAGATCTTTTTTTGAAAGTCTATTTTTACATAATGCTCGCGTTAGTATATTTCCCAATAGCTATTTTAATCCTCTTTTCATTTAATGAATCCAGATCCAAACTAGCTTTTACTGGCTTTACAATCGAGAATTATATCTCTCTAATTAATGACAGAGCTGTGTGGGTATCGTTTTATAACTCAATTTGGATCGCGATAGTAGTAGTAATTATTTCAATCTTCTTGGGTTTAATGTTGGCATATGCTATCGTACGATATAATCCAAAAGGAAAGGATATAATTGACACTTTAATGTTAATACCAATCATAATTCCTGAAATTATTGAAGCTTTAACCTTACTGGTATTCTTCCTAATCTTGGGTATACCACTAAGTCCAGCGACAATTATCATAGGGCATGCTGCCTTCGATATTCCTCTTGCATATATTATAATTAAGGCAAGGCTTGTGGGTTATGATCCTCAGTATGAAGAAGCCGCCAGAACATTAGGTGCTGATGAAATACAAACCTTATTTAGAGTTACTTTACCAATGCTAATGCCTGGAATACTTGCAGCTGCTTTTATGACCTTTGTATGGAGTTATGATGATTTCATAAAGACTTTCTTTACGAAACCAATTGGTTTTAATACTTTACCCGTTTATTTATGGACTAAGTTATCAAGAAGAGGATTCTCCCTAGATGTAAATGCATTATGTACTTTCATAATAGTCATTTCAATATTGTTTACTTATATCAGGATGAAGATTATTCAGGAGTGATAAAAAATGACTAGATATGCAGTTGAAATAGAGAATGTAACTAAAAGGTTTGGTAAAGTTGTTGCTGTAAATAACGTTACATTGAGAATTAAAGAAAATGAATTTTTTTCGTTACTTGGCCCTAGTGGATGTGGAAAAACAACCACTCTTAGAATAATAGCTGGACTTGAAACTCCAGATACAGGTGTTGTAAGACTACGAGGTGTAGATGTAACTAACGTACCAACGCATAAAAGGAATATTGGGATGGTTTTCCAGCACCTCGCTTTGTTCCCGCATATGAATGTATACGACAATATAGCTTTTGGTTTAAGGATGAGACATGTACCTGAAAACGAAATTAAAGAGCGTGTAAAAAGAATACTTGAAATAGTTAGGTTACCAGGATTTGAAAGTAGAAGGATAAATCAATTAAGCGGTGGTCAGCAACAAAGAGTAGCATTAGCTAGAGCATTAGTTATTGAACCTGACGTTCTTCTATTAGACGAACCATTGGGTGCATTAGACCTTAAAATTAGACAGCATATGATGGTTGAACTTAAGAGAATTCAGAGAGAAGTAGGAACTACCTTTATTTACGTTACACATGACCAAAATGAAGCCATGGTCATGTCAGATAGACTTGCTGTAATGAGAAATGGTGTAATCCAGCAGGTTGCTCCTCCACATGAAATATACATGAAACCTGCAAATATGTTCGTAGCTTCATTCATCGGCGAGGCGATCAACTTCTTTGAAGGTGTTTATAAAGGTAATGGAGAGTTTGAAACAAAAGAAGGTGTAATTTTTAAGGTAGCTGATGATCCACAGCTTATAAACAAAAAGACTGTAATCGCAATAAGACCAGAAAGATTCCAGATATCCGATAAACCACCAGAGGGTATTCCAAATACAATTAAGGGTACAATAGAAATTACGGTATTCAAAGGATCTTCTATTGAGTATAGAGTAAAAACTCCAATTAATGATAATGTAATTGTATTTGTTCCAAATATAAGTCCAACTATGAAGATATTCAATCCCGGAGATACAGTGTATATATCATGGTCAGTAGAAGCTGGTGTACTTTTACCCTATGAAGAAAAAATCGAATTAGAAACTATACCGGTCAGAAGGTAATAATCAAAAAGAACTAAAATTATCCACTTTAACCTTTAATCCTACATCCTCAATCTTTTAATAATCCTCTCCGTTAAATATCAACTAATATTAATTATGATTGAGTATAAAACATATAAACAAAACTACTATCAAGTAATTTTAGGAGAAAAGTGCTCCGGTGGTCTAGCCAGGTCAAGGATCCCGGCCTTTCGAGCAATTATGAGGCGAAGTTAGCCGGGGGTCCCGGGTTCAAATCCCGGCCGGAGCACCAATTTTTCTTTCAAACCTAATTTTGTAAAAACTCATTATAAGATACCTATACATAATTCGATCATCGTTACTAACTTACACACTATGTTGGAAGTCATAAGTATATAGTCGCCTAATCTATATATCTCATTGGCGTATTGATAATATATCTCACTGAATTTCCCTTTCTGAAAAGCACCTACAGCAATTAATGGATTTTTTTCAATTATTTCTCTAAGCGAATCTAGACTTAATCTATCACCTTTTTCACTTAATAAGACTACATAATTGTCTTTTAGCAGTGAATTCACATTAGTGTTAAGCTTCCAAATTAATGGTTCCCCTTTAGATGGAACCCTACCAATTTTAAGTAATTGAACCATCAATCCCTCAAACTGGTAATAGTCTCTAGGTAAGCGAACTTTAGGCGAGAACTCTAATATTTCATTATTAATGGTATGTACTAATATTCTCATTAATCCTGTCCTATTAAGCGGTGAATCTAGTAGTATCAACAACGTTCTATGTGCTATATCTGGCCTCCCTCTTTTTGTGGCATTATTCAACATATCGATTGCAAATCTATGTTTTGGGATGTATAGTAGGATTTCATCAGGCCTTCTTCTTCTTTTTTCAGCATCACTTTTTATGGCTGGGTGATTCCATATCTTACGTGGAGGTATTTCAATACTCGCATCAGCAAGTAAGAAGGTAAACTTCATATCCAATATTCATAAAATGTACTCGAATATAATTTTAGGTGAACCTGTGAAGACGAAACACTTTTCTCGAAAAAGAAGGGTAATGAAGGAAATTAGATATCTTCTAAAACTAGCAGTTGATCCAAATACGCCAGTTGAACTTGCAGATGAATATGTTGAGTTAATTAGAAAAATTTCGATGAGGACACGGACTAGATTACCACGCGGTGTAAAACTATTTATCTGTAGAAAATGTAAGCGTATTTTACGTCCAGGAGTAACAGCTGTCTTTAGGGTGAGAAGTCGACCTAAAAAAGCTATTGCTGTTAAGTGCTTGAGGTGTGGCTATACGCATAAGTATGTCTATGAGTAATTTTAAGAAAAAATACGTTATTTAGCTCCTTAGTAATAATTTATATAAGAATTATAGAATACTGTTGTTTTTGGTGATAAACATAGACCCAATAGTTATTGACTTAGTACTTAGTACAACAGCAATTATAATTATGTTGGCACTAGTTATAAGAGTACGAAATATCACTACTGTAACTTTGCAGTATCCTATAAAAAGCAAGAAGATGGAGATCGATTTATCACTACAAGAGCTTGCAACCCTCAGATTAAAACGTGATGGGTTAAGAATGATTATATCTAGGGCGTATGAGGAGTATTCTAAAGGCATCATAGATGAAGAGACAAAAAATAGGATAGTATCTGAGGTTTCAAAGCAATTATCTGAAATAGAAAGTAAGATTAAATACTTAGAAAAGTATGAAGAACTAAATAAGCTAATTAATGAGCGGAAAAAAGTAGAGGAGGAATATAAAAGAAAGCTGGAAGAACTAGATAGAAAAATAAATTCTCTTAAGAAGATTATATTGCCACCTAAAGAGAAGAAAGAGGAGAAGAAAGTTGTTAAAGAGGTGAAAGAAGAGAAGGTATCAGAAAGAAGAGTTAAACGTGCTAAAAAACTTACTGAAATAATGGAAGAAATTGCTAAGATGCTAGAGGAGAGTAAAGAGTGATTATCCTGAGTATAGCTAATTTATTTAACTATCTTGAGCAGCTTGGGTACTTAGGTGCTTTCATAATTAGTGTTCTCGGTACCTTATCTATCATCTTTCCTATTCCTTATTTAATTACAATTTATGTAATGGCTACGACAGAACTATATAATCCAATAATACTGGGCTGTATAAGTGGCCTCGGAGCTACAATAGGTGAAATAACGCTATATATATTAGCACGAATGGGGCGATTTGCACTAAGTGAAAAGAAATTAAAAGAGATGGATATGCTGCGTACATACTTGGATCGCTATGGGTGGATTGCTGTTTTTGTATTTGCCGCTACCCCATTACCAGATGATATTTTATATCCTCTCCTAGGTTTAATAAGGTATGATGCAACTAAGTTATTTATTTCATGTTTTCTGGGTAAGAGTTTATTATCAACCCTAATTGCATATGCGGGTATATTATCAATAGACGTAATAGACTATTTTGTTGGCGAATCCTCTATATGTGTTAATATAGCCATGCTGATTGTTATTATAATCTCTGTAGTAATTATTTTGAAGATAGATTGGACAAAGTTACTTATGAAAATGGTGGGTGAGAGATGATTATAATAGCTACAGGGATAACAGGATCTGGGAGAGCCGATTATATTAGAAAAGTAAAAAAATATGCTGAGGATATGGGTAAGGAAATTGATGTCATAGATATTGGACCTAGGATGTTTCGTAAAGCGGAGCAATTACGTGTAAGTATTCCTGAGAATAAGATTCTAGATCTGGATCCACTTGCATTAGGATTTTTAAGAGCAACAATATTTGAAGAAGTTTTAAGTGATATAGATGAGTATAAGAAAGATGATAGAGATCTAATAATTAGTCTTCATGCTAGTTTTAGGTGGAGGAAAGTACTTCTGCCAGCGTTTGATTTCTACTACTTAAGAAAACTTGAACCAGATTTCTATGTTACAATAATTAACACTGTGTATAGAATACGTGAATCAATGTACCTGAAAAATGATATAAAACATTGGCTAGAAAGATTATCACTAAAGGAACTCCTAATCTGGCAGGATGAAGAAATATTTACAACTAAAATTGTTGCTGATTTTCAGGGTGTACCACATTATATAATATCAGGTGCAGACACTCCATATACACTATATAAAATAATATATGATGTTGAAAAAGCTAAGAAAGAAAATCGCAAACCAGCAAAAAAAGCATACTTAAGTTACCCAATGACTATGATTAGAAAAAATGTTGATATTACCTCAGATAAGGATGCGCTAGTAGAGAAATTAAGAGAGAATAATGTGGTGGTATTTGATCCAGCAATGGTTGAAGATATGATTTTAGTAGAGTTATTAAATGAAACAGCTGATGAAAAAATTAAACCTCCAGACGCTGAAGTTCCGATACCTAGACAAGAAGTTGAGGAAGCAAAACAGTATATCATAGAACAGACTGTCATCAGAGATTACAGGCTAATAGATCAAAGTGATTTCGTTGTAGTATTCTATCCGGTGACAGAGCTATCTGCAGGAGTATTAAGTGAAATGATATATGCCTTTACCCATCAGAAAGATGTCTATGCTTTCTTTCCGCATAGAATAAGTCCATTCTTTAAATATTATTCTACAAAAGTATTTGAGGATATCAGTGAACTTGTAAGTTTTATATCAAACCTATAGAACAACGATTTGAAGGTAAAAAGGGCATTATAAATGAAGTGAACTTAGCTACTCTAATATTATATCATTAGTCACTTAAGCAAAGAGTTGTATGTAATGAGAATGATGGTGCGGCCGCCGGGATTTGAACCCGGGACCACCGGCTATCTACCACATTGTTGGAAGGCCGGTCTAAGCGGGTAACTCTGTGCTTCCAGGCTACACCACGGCCGCGTCTACTATATAAATGTTCACTAAAAGGATTTAGATAAATCTTTAACTAGTATGGGTTCTATCAAGGAATTAAAATTTTAAGGAGATTAAAGTTAGAATATTTTTTAGTGAGATGGAATGGATAAGGGTCGTTTTTTCACGTTACTTATCATTATTTTGTTAGCATCTACATGTGTGTACTGGTTTATAGCTCATGTTAATATGCATTATATTTCTCAACAAGAATTATCTAACTCGGTGAATAATCCTCTCAACCAGTCAGAGGAAAATCGACTGGAAGAAAGTGTAGAAAACGTTGAGAGTACTATCAATGAAACACAATCTACTGGACAGATAAAACCTTATGAAGAGCTTGAAAAAGCTAGATTTGGGATTCTACAACAGTATCTTAATGCTATGAATGCATTTCCAGGTGCGTATCCTGAATTAGTTAAGTTCGGAGCGGTTTGGGATCGGTCAGCAGGACCTGCTGATAGTTTCTTTAGGTGGGGATTAATTGAAAAATCTCCGGGAGAATATGATTGGAGTGAAACAGACAAGTATGTTAAGTGGTGTGGTGAAAATAGAAGGTTGCCGGTAGCTGTTATTTGGCCATATGCTGAGTGGGATCAAGTCCAAACGTATGGTGGATATTACCAGAAAGTTCCAGGAAATCTAGACGCTTATAAAGAATTTGTGAAAAAACTTGTTGAGCGGTATGATGGAGATGGTATAGATGATATGCCTGGATTAATTTACCCAATAAAATACTGGGAAGTTTTAAATGAAGTTACAACAAGAGTTTGGGGAGGTACGGTATTAGGCTTCTTTAACGGTACAGCTGAAGAATATTATAAAATCTTAAAAATAACCTATGAAGCAATTAAAGAAGCTGATCCAGAAGCTAAGGTTCTTAACGCTGGTATTGCTGACATGACTATCGGTAATGAATATGGAGAAATTGAGTGTAGAGCCTTCTATTCAAAGGTATTCGAGCTTGGAGGTGCAAATTACTTCGATATAGCAAACATACATTGGATATACAACTTAGATGCATTTATAGAATTTCTGCATAGCTATAATATTAAAAAGCCTATATGGATAACTGAAGCTGAGTTTGCACAGACATGGACGGGGAAAAGTGTCGAAGAAGCGGTAATAGATATTGTTAAGAGCTTCTGGAAGGGAGTCGAGAAGATCATAATAGTGCCGCCCGGACCAGGTGATATGGAGAAAGCACCCCTTATCTATGATGGATTAAAAACTATGATAAAACAGATCAATTACTTTGATTATATTGAAAAGATTAATGACAATTGCTATAAATTTATTGCAAAGAATAAAATAGTTTATATCCTCTGGAACTCTAGTATTCCAGATGTAGTATATATTGAAGCGAATAATATTACGATAATTGATGTATATGGAAGACCCACAAGTATTGATGGAAATTATGTTTCTGGTTTAGTATATATCGTGGAATACACATCTTATAATACGTCTAAAGCCAAGGTCGTAAATAGCGTATTTTGTGAGGAATATTCTATAATTGCTGTGTCTAATCTTTATACAATTCTAGATGATATAACTAATTTATCAGAAATTTTCAGATATGAAATTCAAATTGCGAACATTAAGTCATAGAGTACTTTTGATGCTACAATTACATCATTTATACCTATATTTTCTTCTGATGAGTGGGCTACGCGTAGATCACCAGGACCAAATACTAAAGTCTTAATATTTCCAAAGTGGTAGAAGTAATTAGCATCTGACTCACTAGGCATATACCCAAGAAGGCTCTGTCCTTCAACATATTTCTCAAGAATACTCTTCATCTCCGTTACAAAGTTGTCATTATCTGGTATCTTATAGCCTTCACAGCTATGAAGAAGCTTAAAGTCATATTTAATGTTTCTAGTACTACATATGCTATCTAGGTAATCCTTTAGTTTTTCCATAAGAATTTCAGAATTGTATTCAGGCATAAAATGTATCAAAACGCTTATAATGGCCTCGCTAGGTGTCATCCAAGCAGATTCGCCGCCACTAATCTTACCAATATTCATGTAATTACGCATATACTCTCTATCACCTTTAATATCTAACAACTCCCATTTCTTTAATGCTTCAATAATAGTTAGTAGTTTGTATATTGCATTATCCCCAGAGCCTGGGACTGCTCCATGACCAGATTTTCCATACACCGTTAAGTTAAATTCTATACATCCTGCCACAATATTACATAACTTTAGATTTGTCGGTTCAATTACCAATCCATAATCAGCTCTATATCCCTCCGCTAAGATATTAGAAGCTCCTCTACCATACATTTCCTCATCGCCAGTAAAGGCTACTATAATTTTTCTATTGGGTTCAGCGTTTTTTTCGACTCCTAGCTTTAGAGCTAAGAGAAGAGAAGTTAGGCCTCCCTTAACATCACATGCTCCTCTACCATAAATAGTATCATTTTCAACTTTAGGTTTAAATGCATCATCCATATCCCATGCTGGAACAACATCCATATGTGCTTCGATCAAAACTGACGGCTTACCGGTACCTATTTCTAAAATAACATTAAATAGATTACCAGCTATTCTAACTATTCTTGGTGAATAGCCAATTCTCGATAAGAAATCATTTATGTAAAGAGCCACATCTCTTTCTTGACTTGATATACTTTCAAAACTAATAAGCTTCCTCAAAATACCTAATGCTTCATTAGTACTAGTCTTCATTTCAAAAACCAAATAAAAAATAAGTTACTAAGTTATTTATGAAATTATTTAAGAGTAGTCCCTTAACTTGATTCAGAGTTGTCAAAAACTTTCATCAAAATTATTGTAAAAATTGGATTTATGTAGCTATTACAGATTAAGGACGTTGGAGAAAAATTAATGCATAACCGATTATAATTTAATGGAGGTATATTCAAGAGGATATTTTCTAGCGTAGCTAAAAATCTATTATTATAGAACTTGGTGAATGCTGTGCTGGAACAGATTATAGCCACTTTCCTAATAATACTCTCAGCAGCTACGTTAGGGTCCATGATCGGTGTAGGTGGTGGCTTCATAATTGTTCCATTGCTAAACTTAGTGGTAATGTTGCCTATAAAACAAGCTGTCGCTACTAGCTTACTATCTATCATCGCTACTTCAATTTCAGCAACAACAGTATACGTAAGAAAAAAGCTTGTTGATTTTAAACTAGGACTCTGCCTTGAAATATCAAGTATTATTGGAGTAATGCTAGGTGCAAATCTATTATACATACTTAGTGAATTATTTATAGCGTTTCTATTATCAATAGTCTTAGTATACGCAGGTATCAGAATGTTTATAACTAAAACTGAAAAGAACGTCGGTGACGGAGGTTATAAAGGTAATACCTACAGATATGAATTTAAGTACCATAATTTATTATTTGGAGTTATCGGATCTTTCTTCGCGGGAATGGCCTCCGGCCTTTTAGGAATAGGTGGTGGAATTATTAAACTACCAATTCTTGTACTAATTCTATCTGTACCTATGCATGTTGCTATCGGTACAAGTCTATTTATGATTAGCATAACCTCAACAACTGGGTCGATTATCCATATTGTGCGAGGATTAGTTAATTATGAATTAGGAATTGTCGCGATGGCTGGTGGGTTAATTGGAGCCCAAATAGGAAGTAGGATAGGGTTAAAAATAAAAGCAATATGGTTAAGGAAAATATTTGGAATTATTCTCATAATATTTGCAATATCAGTAGTACTTAAAAA
>CAYTHX010000002.1:124116-150746 GCA_964437705.1 uncultured Nitrososphaeria archaeon | reverse complement strand
ATGCTGAGGCATCACCTACATATAACGAGGAAGAGGGTGTATGGAAGGCAACAATTGAGATTGGCAGTTGGAATGCTGGCGAATATAAAGTTGTAATTGAGTCGGGACAGTTCAAGGATACTGCTCCTGGCGATCCAAACGCTGGTCCATCAGCTGACGTTACCTACACATTCGATGTTATACAAGTGATTATAATTGAGATAGATGTTAGTGTAGGCTCAGTACACTTCGATGGTGAAACTGTAGACCTATTTGTTGCAGCAAGAAGGTATGGTAAGCCATATGATGTTGATGTCAGCGGATTTACAGTCACCGTATTCAGACCCGACGGCGCATCTGAAACTGCAAGTGTTACAAAGTTAGATACGGGACTATACAAGATTAGCTACACATTACCAGCAGATGCCCCAGAAGGTGGATATGTCGTTAAAGTAGAGGTATTTGCACAGGTTAGCGATTACGTATATGCTAGAGGTTATGGTATTAAGAGCTTCAGCGTAAGTCCAACATTCAATAATTGGAATGAAGTATTAGGAGGATTAAATGATAAGTTAGATCAGATGAATAGTACTCTTAATGATGTAAGTGCATCATTAACTGATTTAGCTAGTATGATATCAGAGCAGTTTGAGTCACTATCTTCATTAGTTTCAAGTGGTTTCTCAACATTAGAGGCTGATGTAGAAAATGTACTTAGTGCTATTGCTGACCTTGAAGGTATGGTGGCAGATTCTACTGAAGCCGTATTAAGTGCTATTGCTGATTCTACTGAGGAGGTACTAGGTGCTATTAGTGATTTAAGTGAGGCGTTAGGTGAGTTACCAGAGGTACCATCAGAGATTGCGGAGATTAAGAGTATGCTAACAGATGTTTCAAGTAATGTTAATGCTACATTAGCTGCTGTTAATGGCTTATCAAGTGAGTTAGCAGCAGCTAAGAGTGAGATATTAACAGCAGTTAATAGCGCGGTATCAAAGTTATCATCAGCTATTGATAGTGCAGTCAGCTCAGTAAAATCAGCTGTTAATAGCGCAGCATCATCAGTAAAGGATGCTGTAAGTGGAGTAGCAAGCACCGTCAGTGATGTAAAGAGTAAGATAGATAGTGTATCTAGCGCTGTAGAAAGCTTATCATCAGACTTAGCAGACTTCAGAAATGAAGCCAAGGCATCATCAAGCGACCTAGGTACATATGTATTAGCATCAGCAGTACTAACAATCGTGGTACTAATACTAGTAGCAGCAACCCTAGCAAAAGTTTATAGAGGTTAAAACAAATACTTTCCCTCTTTTTTATCTTTCCCCTTTAATATTTTTATATAATTAACATCTCCTGAAGAAGTTTATCAATTTCTCTACGTATTATTTAAAATTAATTTAGTTGATAGAGTTTATTGTAGGAGAAAAAATAGGGGATTAGTGGGTTGTTGAACTTTTTCTAGATGTTTTTTGTAATATTGTGTGTTTATGGTCTTTTATGAAATGTTTTAGGAATAGATATTTTCCTTCGTCTTTATGGTATATTACGACTGATGTCTGTAGTTTATATCCTGATCTGCGTAAATGTTCAATTAATAGTAGGATCCATGGTGATGGTGGTATTGTTATACCTTCTGATACGTAGTTCTCTAGGTCTATACTCCACGGCATTATAACCTGTAATGTATTTGTTGTTTTTGAGTATAGTATTTCCATTTTTGACCCGGAAACTATGGAGAAGTATGAAACTAGGTTAATTAATGTATCGATCGATAGGTTATTTATAGGCATTAATGTGTTGAATGATTCATATAGTACTGATGAAAGTATATCTTCATCATATGCCTTACTATTTCTAAATGTTTCTAGTATTAAGTTTGTTAACCAAGTATCATAAAATCTCCATTTATCAACAGGATTTATGAATAAATTGTTTATCTCTACATCATCAAGTGTAATAACCCTATCTAACTCCTCAAATTCAATACTTTCTTTTTCCATTTCAGATATTATATCCATATAAAATTCTGCCATCCTACGATTAATGAAATATATAGATGAATTATTTTCGAATACTAACTGGCCTTTTTCATAATCACTTATAATTAATGTTGATGTCCATGGCTCGCCACCTGAAATAAATACTCTTCCTACATTTGTAAGTTTACCAATCGCCTTAACAAATTCTTCTTCAAACCATGTGTAAATATCAACATCGATTCCCTTTTTAGCTAATCGCTTTAATTTTTCATATATTGGTGGAGATGAAAATTTAACTATATGCACTGGAGGAATAACCATATATAATGACCTACTTGTCCCCTCTATAATACTAATTATCTTCTCACTTGTATCTCTACCTAACTCCCAAAACTTTAACTCCCTTTTATCGAGTTGCTTTGCACTATCTTCATAAATTTTTTGTAGGTAATCAATTACTCTCTCTGCAATTTCATATTTTCTTCTTTGAGCTATTAACGCTTTTCTGAAGATTTCTGCAGGTGGAAGTGGAATATACTTTTTTGGTTCTTTTTCAACTAACCTAACAATTCCAGACTGCTCAAGATTCTTAAGGATAAAATATATTTTTTCTCTTGGAACTGAGCATTTTGTCGCAATTTCTCGTACAGTAGCTTCACCCAACTCTACTAGAACTCTATAAACCTCAGCTTCATATCTTTGAAGCCCTAGATCCATTAATGCATGCTCTATCTTATCCTCCTCCACAACTATCCACCCAAAGAATTTATAGGGAATATTATGTTAATGTAACCCTACCATAGTAACGGTTCGTTACAATAATATTGGTTACAACCCCTTAATTAACTCTTCATAACTCCCTTATATTTTGGCTTTTTCCAAAAGGAGGTGCTTATCTAATGACAGACTTTAAAACAATGTGGCTTGGTAAGGATAAGGGTATGTCTGATAAGTTAAAGAGTCGTTTAGCGCCTAAAAAGCAATTAAGAACTAGAATTGAGCAGGCTATTAGAGCATTAGAGCTTCAGAATAGGAAACTGGATGTAGCACTTAGAAGCCTCAAGGAGAAAGATAAGTACTACTATAGTAAGGTTTTAAATGCTTTAAGAGCTCATGATAGAAATCGAGCAATACTATATGCAAATGAGTTAGCGGAGTTAAGGAAAGCTATTAAATCAATAAGTACAGCAAAGCTTGCTCTCGAACAGATTGCTCTCAGACTAAGTACCGTTAAGGATATTGGTGATGTAATGGTAACGATTTCACCAGCTATGTCTGTAGTTAAAGGCGTAAGGGAGAATATTACTCATATACTACCACAGGCTGAAAATGAGTTAGCAGAAATCCAAGACTTACTAACTAGAATTCTAGTTGATGCTGGTCAAGTAGCAGGATTAAATGTAGACTTTAGAGTAGCTAATGACGAGGCAGAGAGGATATTAAGGGAAGCTGAGGCACAAGTAGAGAAGGAGATGCGTGAGAGACTACCAGGAATCCCAAGTATCGAGGGTGTTCGCGAATCTGAGTCTGAATCTGAATTTGTATTTTAGGTGGGGAGGTGAGATTTTATGAATAATTCCCCTTCTCCTTTTTCTAAATATATAGGAATGACTGTAACTGAAAGATATGGAAGATTTAAAGGTAAAGTTATTGGATTAGAATGTTCACCTGATGGTAAGCTAAAATATATAATATATGAAAATGGAGGTGTAGTTATCTCTAAAAGTTCAGATTCATTTATGATAAATGAGAATGGTATTGAAGTTGCTCCTCCACTAATTATAAAAGCTGAAGAAATGATTAAAAAGTTAGAATCTCTTAGACTTCAATATGAAACTATACATCTATTTAAAACAAAAAATTCTGAGGGTTACTCGATATTTGAATATATTATTGAAGATCTAGATAAAGCATACGAAGAAGTTAAGAATATATGTTCATCACTCACTAGGTCTTTAGAACATAGAAAAAAATCTCTTGAGGAGAGAAAGAAATGGATGTATAAAGTGTTATTTCAACTGGAGGTTGCTAGAAAAACTAATGCGGTAAAAGATGAAGATTACATCGAGTCATATGATAAGCTTGAAACAGAGTTATTCAGAATTTGTAGAGAGATTGAGGATGTTGAGATGCTATCTACAGAGATCTCCTTAAAGCTGAAGGACATCGAAGCTTTAAGGTCTCCACAACAGGAGTATGAATTTGAGGAAATTAAAGAAGAGGAAGAGAAGAGGGAGGCTATAGCTGAGGCTTCTGGGTCTTCTTCTGAAAATGAGAGTTGTGAGGAGGAGCGAATATATTTCCCAGATGAATGGGGGGTGAGTAAGTAATTGTTTAGGAAGGGGGGGTTGGACCTCAAGGCTTATAATGAGATGATCAGATCGGTAGAATATCATAAGAATAGAATCCGTTTTATGTATGACCAGATAGATGCAAAAATAAAGAGTTTAGAAGCTAAAATGAATTATTTGATTAAGAATGGTGAGATTGCATCTGCAGAGAATTATAAAAGGGAGATTAGGCTTTTAAAGCGACTAAAGAATATACTATACAACTTTGAATTAGGATTAATTGCAGTTATTGAGAGATTAGATACTTTAAGGATAATCCTACAAGCTCTAGATGGATTTAAGCCAGCGGCAAAAGCCATACACGATGCTGTTAATGCAGCATACTATATACCTGGTAACTTCCATAACCTACTACAGTCTCTAGCTGATTCTTACTACACTCTTATAGAGACAGTAAGGCCTCCAGAAGCGACGATTTATATTAACTTAGAGAATCCAGAAGCTGAGGAGATAATCTCACAAGTTGAAAAGGAAGTTAGTAAAATTGTTTATGAAACTTTCCCATCAATACAAAATATCAATATATTAACATCGCCTAAGAAGAAAGTTGAAGAGCTACTTTCAGCTATAGCTACAGACGGAGGTTTTTCAGAAAGACTAATCGTAAATAAGCCTAGAAAATCAAAGCCTAGGTTTGAGGATCAAGTATATTACTATATGAAGTATATAAGTAGGGGTAAGATTGATGTTTTTGGTTGTGCTAGATATTTAGGTACTTCTCCGCAAAGAGTTATAGAAGCACTTTATACACTTGCTGAGGAAAATAAGATAAAATTCAATAGTTAGTGGGAGTGAACTATAGTGTCATACTATAGTGATCCAGAGCTTCTCAATAAACTAGAAGCTATTGCCTTAGAGTATGCAAATAGAGCTGTTGAGGCTGATAAGAAGGGTATAAAACCCCTAGCTATTTCAAATTATCAAAAGGCTATCGAATCTCTCACAAAATTTATAGAATTATATCCTGATTCACCCTTAAAACATGTTTACTTAAAGAAAATTAGAGAGTATAGGTATAGAGTTGCTTTCCTAAAAGGTGCGTTATCTAGAGATGCGAATGAAGCTAAGGCATATGCATCATTTATAACAAAACGAGAAATCAGTTCTGGAAATGGGAGCAGTTTGAAATCTAAGGAAATAACGCCATTAGGAATAAAGCCATATAAGTCAAAGGTTACGTGGGATGATGTAGTTGGGTTGGAAGATGTTAAACGAGCATTAAGGCAAGCAATCCTATATCCTACAAAAAGACCTGATTTATTCCCACTTGGTTGGCCACGTGGAATTCTGCTTTATGGACCACCAGGATGCGGTAAAACTACATTAGCTGCAGCTATATCCAACGAGATAGATGGATACTTTTATCCTATTGATGCTTCAATGATAATGTCTAAATGGCTAGGTGAAGGTGAAAAAAATGTTGCAGAGCTATTTAGAGATTTAAGGGAGTTAGCTAGTACGGGGACTCCGGTTATACTATTTATAGATGAGGTAGATTCACTATTAGGTATACGTGTACAAGAAGTTGGTGGTGAGGTTAGAATTAGGAATCAGTTTCTAAAGGAAATGGATGGTCTTCAGGATAAAGACAATTTCAAGCTTCCGTTATATGTTATTGCTTCTACAAATAAGCCTTGGGCATTAGACTGGGGTTTCATAAGAAGGTTCCAAAGAAGGATATATGTTCCAATGCCTAGCTTAGAGGATAGAATTAAGTTATTTCAGTATTTTCTAAGGGATGTTAGGAAGGAGGATATTGATTATCAGCATCTTGCTAAGCTGACTAAAGGGTACACGCCTAGTGATATTCGCGATATATGTCAGTTAGCTGTTTTAGAAGTGGTAACTGAATTATTTGAATCTGGAAAAGCACTAGAGCAGGGAAGTAGACCTAGGCCATTAACGACTAAAGATTTGGAAGATGCTATAAAGAGGATTATGCCGAGTGTTACTTCCGAAATAGAAGCTGTATACCTTAAGTGGGCAGAAAAGTTCAAAGCTTTCTAAGGTGTTAATCTCTCTGGATCTCTGGGATATAATACCACTTCTCTAATATTCTCTCTACCAGTTACCACTAGCATCAGTCTATCTAACCCTAACCCAAATCCAGCATGTGGGGGCATGCCGTAATCAAAAAACTTGAGATGAAATTCGAATTTTTTCGGATCTAATCCTTTTGCAACCAAGTTTTTCTCAAGTTCTATTCGTCTATGCTCTCTTGTCCCTCCCGATGATAACTCAATTTCTCTATACATTAAGTCAAAGGATTCGGAGAGTTTATCGCCTTTTCTCATTATGTAGAATGGCTTAATATCCCATGGCCAATCGATTATAAAATAAAAGTCACCTATGTTGCTATAAATATGTTCTAGATGTTCAGTTGGTACTTCTTCCCCCCAAGTTACGTCGATTCCATTCTCATCTAACATCTTAAGGATTTCATCATATGTTAGTATAGGTATATCCCCGGGCGGCTCTGGAGGCGTATATTTTAATACCTCAAATTCCTCTTTTCCTTTTCTCTTAATTTCCTCCAGAACATAGTTGATTAATTCCTCAAGTATCTTCATAACTCCTTTATAATCTTGAAATGCCACTTCTAAGTCAACACTTATAAATTCATTTAAGTGTTTTCGTGTATGTGATTTCTCAGCTCTAAAATATGGTGCTATCTCATAAACACAATCTAATCCTAACATTAACTGTTCCTTATAGAGTTGCGGACTTTGAGCTAAAAAAGCTACCTTACCAAAATAGTCAACTTGAAATAGATCTGCCCCTCCCTCTGTACCTGAAGCTATGATTTTAGGTGTGTGAACTTCCGTACAATCTTTAATCTCAGAGAAAAATTCTCTAATTAAGTTTGTAACTTTACTTCTAAGTCTGAATATCGCTTTTATCTCTGGTACCCTTAGGCTTAATGCCCTAGCATTTAAAATTACAGACAGCATTGCTGGTGTTCTTCCACTAGGATCAAGAGGTAATGGATGTTTAGCTGTACTCTCCACTTTAACGTGCATAGGCTTTATCTCTACAGTATCTTTATATCTCCTAACTATTCCTCTAACCCGTATAGCGCTTTGTCTAGGTACATCTTTTAAAATATTCCATAAGTCATCATCTTTACTTACAGTTAATTGTGTTTTACCAGTGCCATCTCTTAACGTAATAAACATAATTTTACCTAGTATTCGTTTATCCTCAATCCAACCGGCAACTTCAACTTCCTCGTTTAAGTGTTGTTCAATAACGTTGAGCTTTATCCTCATCTTATATAACCCACCTTTACATCTATACCCCTCAATTCCTTAATAATCTTTTTAACCAGCTCCTCCTTTTCCTTGCTTAGTCTTTTACTTAAAACAATTCTTGTTTCTTTACTTCCATCTGGTAACCAAATTATATTAATTGCTTCAACAGGAGCTGGATAAAGTAGACTTTCAACGAATTCTCTAAAGTTTGGATGATCCTCGATAAGGTAAACACGTTTACCAAATTTCTTCTCTAGATTTCTAATTATTTTTCTACCATGAGTTAGCATAATCCTTAAATCGCCTTTTTTAAAAATTAATATCAAATAGTTATCAATATATAGCGCTTTCTTAAACTGGACATTCTCAAATTCCTTCTTATTTCTAGTTTCCTTACCTAAAAATATAGAGATCTCAACATCTAACTGTGAGATTACTCCCGACCTTAAATTTCTCTCACAACTAGGACATAATACACCAGTCACTTGACATACTTTACATAATGCTGTTTTCATCCTTAAATTCCCTCATTAAGTACATTTTAAATATCCTACTTAGCTATATAGTAATTGTATCTCGACTATATTATAGTAATTGATATAATCTTAATTGATTAAAATATTTAATAACAAAATGGGGGTTAGGAATATAATTAGGGCATCTAAAAACGGGGGCTAAAATATGGGAAGAAAAACTAGGGGAAAAGTTATATACTCTTTACCCGGTGTTGAAGAACCGCTGACAAAATCTATGTTTTATCTTCTTGCATTTTTAAAGATGAAGGCAAAAGGGGAGTATGTATATAGAATTGATATGAAACAGTCAGATCTAGCTAAAGAGTTGAATATTTCTAGGCAAGCATTAAGTGTGAAGTTGAGACCATTAATTCAAAAAGGTTATATTAGAACTGGAAGGGGATTTATAGAGTTAACAGAAAAAGGATTAAGTTTTCTAGGATATTACACAAAGCCAGTTTATATACTTGTATCTATAGAACCTCTAAAGAGGTTTGAGGTTTATAAAAAGGTTAAAGAGAAAAGCTATGGTAGGGTTATAAGGATAGCTGGAGATATGGATTTGATCATCGAAGTTGATGGTACAAAAGCTGCTGAGTTACTAGAGTTCTTAAGTAGATTAGAAGGTGTTAGAAGTACAAAGACGTACTTTACACTAGAGGAAATTTAGGTGAAATATAGTCAAATATAAATTGTCTATTGGTTAAAGGATATATTCATTAAAGAGAGTAATAAACTTTGATGTTCCTATTAGAATTTGAGGGTAAAGAGTTATTTCGAAAGTATGGTATAGCAACACCGAAATCAGAGGTTATTAAAAGAGACGAAGCTCTTGACTATAAACCCAAACTAGATTATCCATTTGTAGTGAAGGGTCAGTATCCTTCAGGAGGTAGAGGTAAAGCCGGAGCTATAAGAGTTGTTAAGAGTGAGAATGAGTATGAAGAGGCTGTAAAGGGTGTTCTTAATACTAAGGTTGGAGGAAGGTATCCAGATTACCTATTGCTAGAGGAGTTTATCCCTCATGACAAAGAGTACTATCTAGGGATGATCATTTCAAGATTTGATAGGAAATTTATTATATTGGCATCACAATTTGGTGGAGTTGATGTTGAAGAGCTAGCTACGAAACCTGGAGGGCTACTGAAGATAGAAGTTGATCCACTCGTAGGGTTATCTCATCATCAGCTAAGAAATATATCATTATATATGCTTGGTACAGTTGATAAGAATCTTATGGAGTTAGTTACAAACTTATATAATTTATTTGTAAGTGAAGAATTACTAATGACAGAGATCAATCCACTAGTACTTTTAGATAGACCAATAGCATTAGATTCTAAGGTACTTATCGATGAAAACTCCTCTGTAAGGAAAGATCTAACTAGATACAGTAGTTATACATTAATGTTAAGTGAAGGAGAAAGATTAGCTAGAGAATATGGTTTTTCATATGTTCCTTTAGATGGAGATATAGCGATAATAGGTAATGGTGCTGGATTAGTAATGGCTACTATGGATCTAGTCGATTACTATGGAGGTAAAGCAGGTTGTTTCCTAGATATTGGTGGCGGTGCCAGGCCAGAGAGAGTAAGTAAAGCTATAGAATTAGTGCTTAAAGAGTTAAATATTAAAGCTATTTTCCTTAATATCTTCGCTGGTATAACGAGGTGTGATGAAGTAGCTAAGGGTATACTAGAGCAGACTAAAAATATTAGGCAAAAAGGTGTTAAAGTGGTAATCAGAATGGTAGGTACAAATGAAGAAGCTGGTAGAAAAATGCTTGAAGAAGCTGGGTATAGAGTATTTACGGATATGGATGATGCTGCAAAGGAGGTGGTTAAGGCATGACAGTAATTAATGAATTATTACCTGAGAAGGTTAAGCTTCTTGTCCAAGGAATTACGGGTCGTGAGGGGTCATTTCATACTCAAAGGATGTTAGAATATGGTACGGAGATAGTTGCTGGTGTTACACCTGGTAAGGGAGGACAATATGTTCATGGGGTCCCTGTCTATAATACAGTTAGAGAAGCTGTAGAGGAGCAGGGAGCGAACTGTAGTATTATTTTTGTGCCTGCTAAATTTGCTTATGACGCTGTACTAGAATCTATATATGCTAGGCTTAATCCAATAGTAGTTATTACCGAAGGCATACCGACCCACGATACTATAAGACTAGTTGAAGCTGCAAAACTATTTGGTGTTAGAATAATTGGTCCTAATACTCCTGGATTAATCGTTCCAGAACACTATAAAATAGGTATAATGCCAGGTAAATACTTTAAGTATGGAGATGTAGCGATTTTATCAAGAAGCGGTACTCTAACATACGAGATATCATATGCAATGATAAAGAAGGGATATGGTCAAAGAATAGTTATTGGATGTGGTGGGGACTACATTATAGGCACAAATTTCATCGAATTATTCGAGATTCTTAAAGATGATAAAGAAACTAAAGCTATTGTCGTAATTGGTGAAATTGGGGGAGAAGATGAAGAGAAACTTGCAGATTATATCATAGAGACAAATTATCCAAAACCTGTTATTGCATATGTAGCTGGAAGAACAGCAAAGCCAGGCAAGAGAATGGGTCATGCGGGAGCGATTATAGTTGGTAGTGCAGGGACTGTAGCTAGTAAAGTTAATAAACTATCAAGTGCTAATGTTAAAATAGCTGAGAGACCATCTGATGTACCGACGCTATTGAAGGAGGTAATTTAAAATGAGCGAACCAATAATGGAGCTGGTGATGGATAAGAGAACACTAGCTCAGTACCGTAGGCTATACTACAAAATATGTAGAGAGTGTGGAGCTCGCAATCCCCCATCTGCAGAAAAATGTAGAAAATGCAAAAGTAAAAATCTAAGGTGGAAAAAGAGAACATTAGGTATCAAGAAGTAATTCCTAACCTTTTTAGACTAAATATTTAATTGTACAACCCTAAGTCTTTAAGATTGACACTAATCTTTAATATCAAAAATGGTTATTCTGTTTTTTGGGCCCGTGGTCTAGTGGCTATGACGCCGCCCTCACAACATATTGCTATACTACTCTACTATTGTGAGAGCGGCGGAGGTCCCCGGTTCGAATCCGGGCGGGCCCACTATTGCATAAAGTTTTAATAATTGTGTATATAAGATATCTGCTAGGTATTATTTATGAGTATTATTGTCGTAACTGGTACACCGGGAACGGGGAAAACTACTTTTAGTCAGATCATTTCATCTAAACTTGGAATTCAACTTATATCAATTAATGATATAATTTTTACTACAAAAAGCTTTATTCTAGAATATGATTCTGAAAGAGACAGTTATGTTGTTGATATCGATAAGTTAGGTAGGTATATCATAGAGCACTATAGTGATGAGAAGTATGTAGTCGAGGGACATATTTCTCATTTAGTCGTTGATAAATCAATCTTAGAGATATGTATTGTGCTTAGATGTTCACCATATGAGTTATATAGGAGATTAGAGAAACGTAACTTCTCGAAGGAAAAAATTATCGAGAATGTACAAGCTGAAATTTTAGATATAGTATACCTTGAAGCTATCGAAAGATATGGCGATGATAATGTTATTCAAATAGATACTACTAGGGGTGTAAAGGAGAAGGCAGAAGCATTTATTAATGCATATAAACGTGGAGAGTTAAAAAGTGAGATTATTGATTGGTTAACTTTAATTTATAAGAGAGGAGATTTCAATAGATTTTTTAGACAATTGACCAGTTGTGAAAAGTGAATTTGAGAGCCTTAAATATACTATTTTACTTATAAATTTTATTTCAATTATACAGCTTTTTCTTCGATGAAGGATTTAACCTTAACAAGCACTAAATCCTCAAAGACAGGGTCTTTTATTATAGCTTCACCTATATCTAGTCGCTTTAAATACTCCAGTTGCTCACTTGTAATTGATGAGAGATTCGATATTATCCTCAGGTCTTCAGAACCTATTATACGATGATAAATCTGTATTCCTGCGTTCTTAATAACCTCACTTGAAATTTGACTTGGAAATTGACTAATTATAAAAATTGATTCCCCAAACTTCCTAAGCTCACTTATCATTCTTTCAGCCGTATTTGGTGGATCAATATCTCTACGTCTCGGTACCAAATTCCTAGCTTCCTCAATTACTGTAATATGATTTAATTTAGTTTCACCCTTCATAATTCTATAGTCATATATCTGCTTTAATAGTAGTTGAGCGTATATTTCTCTAGTCTTTGTCTCCCTAAAATGTCCTAATTCTATTACTACATTTCTTGAGAGTAGCTGATCAATACTAATCTTCTTGCCACTATGAAATGCTAGTCCTGCTTGTCCCCTCGTTAATGGAGATAATCTTCGCAATAACGCCATTTTTGTCTCCATATCATAATATGATCTTAGCGGATGTTTCTCAATCATTTTAACTAATGCTATAAGATTTGGTTCCTCCTCACCAACTAATTCATAATTATCTAAAGTGGTCTCCAAACATAACTTGAATAAATAAGATTGTGGATGAGTGAAATTATATGTATCAGCAAATATGTCTGTTATAAGTGCAATATGCTCATCCCTATTATCAAAATTAAGAGGAAGTATGGGATTAAATGCGTATCCATCTTTAGTACCCGGCTTTATTACAAGTATATCTCCAACTAATCTTTTTGAGTACTCATTATGAAAATCTAGAACTAAAAACTTTATATCTCTTATCTGATTCAATATAGTAATAATAGTCGTTGTTTTACCACTTCCAGTCGCACCTAAGCATACTAAATGATTTTTTAAATTATCTATTCCAATTGAATACTCAATATCATATTGAACACCACCACTACGGATATATCCTAATCTAATCTCACGTGTAGATAGTATACTCGGATTTGGTACATAAAACTCTGGTTGATAGGGTTTTGTAGATTTTGTCGGCTTTGGGAATGTTTCGCTTATAAATACTGGAGGAGGCTCTAAAACTTCACTTTTTGTCTTTAAATTATTCATATATAAAAGTGATATAATATCTTTACCTTTTAACGGGATTAAATTATATGTCGGGAAAACAGCCATAAATGTACTCTTGATAATATCTCTCTTTCTACTAAGATCCTCTTCATTCTCTGCATATGTCAAGACATAACTGCCACTCTCTTCCTTTCCATTAATTGCTTTAGAAGAATATATAAATATCACGGGCACACCTGATTTATGCAAAGCCTCTAGAAGATTTTGATAACTCTTAAATAAATAGTAATACTTAAGTCGATTGTCGATATCTGGAATTTCCCTAGTAATTAAGAGAAAACCAGAAATATATTTTTGCTTACCATTTCTACTAATCTCAACATAATCTTTGTAGGGAACTAAACCATTTAATCTCTTTTTTCTAAATAACCATGTCATTTCTTAAGGTACCTCATTCAGGAAGCCAATAGAATAAAGTTTTAAGTAGCCAATCTAATCCATCCCAAATTTGATTAAAAATGGATTCTAATTGACCTGATACTTTGCTTACAGCACCTATAGCAATAGCTAATCCTAGAAATGCCATAATAATTAATAAAGCCTCTTCTAGTATTTGTACACCTCTTCTTTTCATTTTTCATCCAGCAAAACATAGTAAACTGGAAAAGTATTTATAAACCCACAAGTGTCTTTGTGACAAAAAGCTTTGATAGGATATATATGAGTGAAAAGACTATAGCTGAGTACGGTAACCACCGAGCAACATTTAAGGTTAAAACTATAGACATATAGTAGCTACATATAACTACCGATATTAGACCAAGTAAAAATATCCAAAATCCACTTACCCTAATGACATTAAAGATATTATGCATAATCGTCATTAAACATGGTATAATGGATGAGAGTATAGATACTACCCCCGAAAGTATACTAATTAAAATCTTGCCTCTCCACTTGTAAATTTCTACTATCAACTCCACTTCTCTCATACTTTCAAGATTCTTAACTGTCTCCTCAAAATATGTATATATTTTTTCTATAGGAATTCCTGCTTCAAGAAAATCTCTAATAATTTTTAATTTTTCATTATTTACCTCAATTCCTCTAACAACTTTATTTACATCCTCTCTCAGTTCATAATATCCATTTCTAAATAATTCTATAATACTTCTTTCAAAACTATATCCACTTGATAGTAACTGTAATAACTTAGATAAAATCTCTATGTCCTTATCCTTCATTCATAGCATCCCTCTAGCAAGAATTTCGTAGATAACTGCTTCCATTATGATTAAAAGTGGTATTGAATGAGTTTCTCCCTCAAAAATAAAGATAAAAATTAGGATAGTTATGATGGGAGTGAATATAAGTATCCCTATTATTAACGCAAATTTCCCCTCTATCTTTCTTGATGTTTCCTTTAAAGCTAGTCGTTTACTCAAGTATGCCTGAATTATGCTCAGATCAATTTTCTCCGGTGGTAGTGTAGCAATAAGTTTAAGTCCATTCCTAAGAGTACTTGAAGGTTGAACATCAGCATAATGACTAAGGACGATCCTCGGATCTTCTCCCATGAATACCTTATCCAATAACTTTTTAAAGTCTTCAGAAATGAATGGTATTTTCTTTCTCGATAGATATACTATACCTGGAATAAGTGAACCGAAAACTTTGTATGTAGATACTAATTCGCTGATTACATGAAGTGAGTGCATCTCGAATATTTTCTTAATTGTATGATATTTAAGATTATAATATGAAAATATGTGCCAGTTTATTAGTATAAAAATCCCAAAATAAAATATGATATCTATATGTATGTTTTGTAGGTTTAAATAAAGGACTAGCATTGCTAGAGTGATATTAATTATTAATAATATAGCAGTAAATTTCCGCATACTAGTGTTTAGTCTTTTTAGTGCATTAACATAAATCATCTCAACTTTCCTCTAAATAATTCTTCGTACAAGGTATTCATGACATTAACAAGCGACGGGAGATTATTCCTTTTGTCTAGTAATAATGTGAGTTTGCGTTTTATCGCGTCGTAAGCTACGTAAAACCAGTCTTCATCTAGTAAGTTTTTACTTAATAATTTAGATATAACACGAGATTTATTAAATGGAGTTTTTATTTGAAGTGATTTTATATTCCTTGAATATTCAAATATTGGAACTACATCTATATTATTATCATCGTTAAATCTTAATTCATATATTCCATATACTACCCGTATCAACTCTCTCCTCTCTAGTTTCCTCATCAATACTATAAAATCTAAAGTTTCTAAGCCAGTAACGGGTATTTTATGGTATAAAATCAATCTTCGAATAAAATCGTAGATATCGTTGCTATGCATAGTTTGTATTCCAGATAATCCGCATGTTAATGAGTAAAGCCAAGTTCTAACATCATCATCAGTTAAGATTTCTCCCAGAATTAGGTAATCTGGTGACCTATGAAGTGTAAACGTTACTTGCCACAACCTGCTGAGTGGCGCGATATTAGTAAAAATTTCTGAACGATATCTTACCTGGTGTTTTCCTAAATCACGTTGAGGCACCGACTCAATAGCCTCCTCGATATATATCTTTCTCCATGATGATGGCAAGAAAATATCAATACAATTTAGCAATGTTGTCTTTCCTGAGCCAACTTCACCTATGATTGTTATATTACCCTTGAGCCATGAGGTTAAAATAAGAAATGCAGCTGCATCTATAGTAATCGTCTTATTTTTTATAAGCTCCACTAATGTAAATCTACCCCTCTTTAAATTCCTAAATGAAATTGATGGTCCATCCACACATATAGGGTCCATATCATAATTAACCCTATAATGAAACCTCTTACTAATTAATTCTGATTTTAGTGTTCCTCTTACCCTAATTGCCTCCCTTCCCTTAAATACTTCAAGATACGTTTTTATCGCGTTAATCTCTATAGGAGTTATCGAAATATCAGTATCCAATCGTCCAAACTTTGAATGTAACAAATATATTGTGCTATATGGTCCATCGATAAAAAACTCATCTATATTACTGTCTAGTAATAACGGAGCTATTCTGCTTAAGTTCATGTATTCCCATGTTATTAATTCACTAATTTGCTCATTCTCCTCCTCATCAACAGTAGAAGATATCTTCTTAGATACCCTACCCTTTATTATTGAAAATACTTCATCAAAAGTAAAGTTTTCAATTTCAAGCACTCCCTCCGATACTCTAGTATTCTTTATTATATCACGTATAACTGGTAAATAGGAGACATACTTATAGGGAATTCTTGGTAAATATCTCTTTTCATACTTTAATATATAAATATCAAACGGTCCAACGCCATATTTTTGAGCGTTGTCAATCTCTCCAATCATCAGTTCCAAGAACATTCCATCAAAGTAGTTAGATTGTTAAGAATAAAATAACCCACAAAAATAAGCATATATGCTTATTTTTTATCCTGGCTTTTAATTACATTTTTACTTCAGCTTCATCCTAAGTTACCGCTAGTCTTTAGAATATATCTACAACGAGAAAGACTTATTTTTAAGGTTATTTTCTTGATACCCCTGCTCAAACTACCTCTTTTCCTTTACAATTAACTTAAATCAATTAAAGTTATAGCAGATACTTACCTAAAGGGAAAAATATCTAAAGTTAACATTTTTTGTGGGTTATTTTATTCTTAACAATCTAACTACTTTGATGGAATGTCTAGATTAATCGAGAGTACATTATTAATTGCTATATATACCCTAATAACGTTTGTAGTTGCTATTGTGGTGTTTAGTATGATATTTAGTTTAGGTGATTTAATATGAAAATACTAGAGTATATATTGTCCGATTTTCTTACATTTGTAATTTTGATAATTGTCATTATTGGTATAGGGGTAAAAATCTTTGAAAAAAGACAAGAGTTAGCTCTAAAAGACGAGGAGGCTTCGCTTAATGATTTCCACGAAATTGCGACGAAATTTTCATCCAATAATTATACTATTTACATACTAGCGTCGAATTCTTCACACTACGGTTTTACTTATATTAATGGTTCAGTTGTGAAGAAATTCGGTTATGTTTGGATAAAGGTGAGTAGTTTTGGATAGAGTGCTTGAATCTATCTTTACATTAGTAGTTGCAATTACATCGTTTATTATCTATGTTTTAATTTCTATTGCAGTTATCTCATTAATCTTAGGTGCTTAAATATGGATCGTTATATAGAAGTTATCTTACTATTAATTGTGCTTATTTTAGGGTTAACTGTAACATCTGCTATTGTCTATGAAAGCAAAGTAAAATTGAATTACGAGTTTTATAAACAAAAAACTAGATTAATGGCGTACAAAGTACTACTTCCAATCTATGACGACAATTTAGAGTACCTAAGTAAAATAGTTAATGGAGAGTTTAACAATACATCACTTAAGAATATATTAACAAATCTCGAATTTAATAGATGTAATGTATATATTACTGTCATATATAATTCATCTATTTACAAGTACTCTGTTATTCGAGGAAAATTTAATTACTCTGAGGTTGTATCATTACCCTTCTATATGCATGACAAATGGGGTATAATAATATGCAAAATAGAAGCGGATATATAATTATGTTATCATCTCTCATTGTAATCGCTATAATATTGTCGTACGCGATATTCTTAATCCAGATCTATGCTAATGAGGTAAATAGAAAGAGATGTAAAATGATCCTAGAGGAAACTGTGTGTCTTGTAAAGATTCTTGATAATCAACTAAGATATTTAAATAGCAAGGGATATAGAGAAGATACCTTATTAAATATATTATCTAAGTTTACAGAGAAAATGCAGGGGGAATATCATATTAAGTGGGAGAAAATGGGTGATAATACTTATAAAATTTATTTATATTCTCTAGAAAAGGGTATAATGATTTCATTCCCTTTTTCTTTTTCTAATGGATAAATTTGTTGCATCATGTATTTTATAGTAGTCTATAACTCTTTCTCTAATTGTATATTCACTAAGATTAGTTATCTGACTTAGTATCCTTTGTGAGAAGAATGTTCTTCTTTTTTCATTTAAAGACAATATTAGTTCGGCAATATATACGAGACATGCAGCAATTGTTCTTTTTCCTTTTCCAACTATCCAGCGTTTATCAGCAGTCCTATATGTATCTAGAGCTTGATTAAACAATTTAGTCTGGTATACAAAAACATCACTATAAATTTTTCTGATTTTTTCTAATACCTCTTTATGAATTATTAGCCTATGTATTATTGTCATCAACTCTTGTTCTATGGTAGTAACTTTCTTATACCTAAGTCCGAGATTTTTTGCTTCTTCAAGAATATAAATCAATTTTCTTCGACCAAGATTATAACCTAACTTTCCTAGGACTTTCAGTATATCCTTAATATCTAATGGATAGCTATGTTTAAGGATTGCTAGATATATTGCTGCAAAAGTCATATACGTTCTTCTAACTCTGCCCTTCCTCTTTTTCAACATACTAGCAAGAATTCTCCTAGCATCGATCCTTATCTTATCCGGAATGTTTAATCCTTGGCATATCATGTCTATCATATGCTGATACGTTAGTATCGTTGACTTACTTCTCCGATGTTTACTCCTAGAAATTCTGTATACAATAAACCTGCTTCTCTCAATATTATTGTCATCATGAAATACTGGAATATACTGTATACCTAGAACTGTCCCACAATCAATACAAATATACTCTCCATCTATAAGTCTGACTCTCTCAGAACCACAGTTGTCACATCTTAAAGTATAGGTATCCACTAGTTAACCCTACTTCACCTCATATAATGTTATTAATATATTTATAGTACTAAGAGCTAAATTCAACTTTAAGGAATTTTCATTCTAAAGTACCTTTTTGTATACCAAGAGAGTTATCTTAAAGTATAAACTACTGTTTGTAGTAATATTAATTTTAATGATTATATCTTAGATTCGTTTATTTCATTATATAAGTGGGGATAATGAGTATGATGGCAAGTCAACAGTTTAGAAGAGAATTTGGGATGTTTTTAGATCAAGAGATTGTAGTGGAGCTAGCGAACGGCCAAGTTGTTAAAGGTGTACTTAAAGCCTATGACCCAGATACTTTCTCGCTAATTTTAGAAGATGCTGTAATAAAGGATGAAGTTTACAAATTCATAATGATTAATGGATCAATAATTTCATTGATATACCTAAAGGAAAAGAAAGTTGATCTAGAAAAGTTAGCTAAGAGACTAGAGGAAGTATTTCCAAATCTCGTAGAGTATAAAAGGCCCCTAGGTGTAATTGTTGTTATGAATAAGATTAGAGTTACTGAGAAAGGAGTGGAAGGAGAAGCTGGTCCTGCGTATGATAGAGTGAAAAAGATATACGAAGAGTTTATTGCAAGTAGTTAAATCTAAGCATAAAGTCCGGTGCCCCTATCATCTTTTTGATTAATAACACGAGTTATTTTCTCAATAGAGACTGCTTTTTCAAATAAAGTTCTTGTAGATACTTTCAGATTAAGTAGCTTACATATTTCCTCAACAGCATGCGCTGAAGCTTTTAAATCTTCGATACCTGCTTCAGCGAATGCTAAAACACCAATAGATGGTACCTTTAATAAGGTTGCATAATGAAATGTGATTGCAAGCGGACCTAATAATCTGATTTCTTCATTAAGGATATGTTTAGGAATACCAAATTTCGCTATCCAAGCATTATTGACTATCATTTTTACAGGGGGATCTGATGGTGTTCTTATAGATTTATCCAATCCACCTACCAAAACAAATCTCTCTACACCTTTATTTATACACCATTCGATAAATTTCTTTAATAGTAAATTTGTTTCTTCACTAACTGACAGATCCTCGAAAACAGGAATAAGAATATCCCTATATTGATAAATCTCATATGGATGATGTATGATCCCGCTTTTAACTAATATGTATGGTGGAATATGTATGGTATCGATAACTCCAATTAACTCTGCATTCAACTCTGTTATTATATGCATAGTAGTTATATATCCTACGTACCCGAAGCCTTTAAATCCCATTATAGCATTTTTAGCACTTATCTCCTTAAATAACTTAATCTTCATTTCTACTACACATCCTTACTATAACTATATTTTTACATAAATTTCATTATTATTTTCAGTAGATAATAGAATGTTTATATAGCTATATAACTCTAGGTGATTAAATGTTAAAAATTAAAGTATTAGGTGCCGCTGAGATTATCGGAAGAGCAGCTTTCTTAATTGAATATAAAGGAAAGAAACTTTTATTAGATTACGGTGTTGAGTTAACAAGACCTCCAAAATTCCCACTCCACACTAAGCCTAGAGAATTAAGTGGACTTTTAATTACACATGCCCATTTGGATCATATGGGTGCAGCACCATATATCTATACAAGTATAAATGTACCTCTTTACACTACAAAACCTACAATTGACCTCTCAGATCTTCTTATTAGAGATTTTCTTAAGTTATCAGGTGAATACCTACCATATGAGTATTTGGATTTTATATATATGAGAAATTCGTGGAATCAAGTATTTTATAGAGAAGAAATTGAAATACCAAATACAGATTTTACAATCGAGTTTTTAGATGCTGGACATATACCTGGTAGCGCGCAAATAGTGATTAACGCTGGAAAACATAGGATTTTATACACTGGAGATATAAATACATATTCTACAAGACTACAAAACCCTGCTGATCTTCATTATAAGGATATTGATATCGCAATTATAGAAAGTACATATGCAGATGAGCTTCATCCAAATAGAAGGCAGTTAGAAAAGAAATTTATCGAAAGAATAGAGGAGATAGTTGATAATGGAGGGGTTGCATTAATTCCAGCATTTGCTTTAGGAAGAAGTCAAGAAGTTCTTCTAATATTATATCAAAGGGGCTTTAAAGGGCTAATTTCAATTGACGGCATGGCAATCACAGCGACAAACATACTACTAGAAGGAGAGAATAAGGATTATCTTAAGGACGCTACTGCACTAAAAAAAGCCTTTAGAAAAGCAAATAAAATTAAAAAGTGGAAGGAGAGGAAAAGGATAGTTAAGGAGCCAGGTGTCATAATCGCTCCTGCAGGTATGTTAGGCGGTGGAGCAGTCGTTTTCTACATGAATAGAGTTTATGAAAACGAGAGAAATGGCATTTTTCTTGTAGGTTACCAAGCTCCAGGCACTCCCGGTAGAGTTTTGTTAGAGGAGAAAGTAATACTACGGGGGTCAAAACCGAGAAAGGTTAAATCACAAGTATATAACTTTAGATTTTCATCCCATACAGATCAAAGAGGACTAGAGAAAATAATATCAAAATTTAATTCTGATACTAAAGTTATTATTGTGCATGGTGAACCTGAAGGTAGAGCAACTTTAAAAGCTATATGTGAGAGTAAATATTCAATTGAAGCATATTTACCTAAATTGGGTGATGAATTTGAATTCAGTTAAAATAATTGCAATTGACAATGCAATATACACGATAAATGATGTAAAGGAAGATATTGAAAGTGCATTAAAGTTCTTTTTCGATCCAAATACCTATTCATTAGAGTTTATTGAACTAAAGAACTACGTATTACAGGTCGATAAAGATAGAGGTCAGGTGAATGCCATGAAAATTATAAATATTGTAGACGAGGTTAAGGAAGTTACACAAAAAAGTGGAGATTATGTCTTATACATTGTAGACGTAGATATTTATATACCAGGGATGAATTTTGTATTTGCACTTGCTCATCCACGTCAAAAAAGGGTTGTGTTAAGCTTATATAGATTAAAGAGAGATTACTACGGATTGAAAATGGCTAGTATTGATAAATTTAAAGAGAGGGTTTTCAAAGAAGTACTACATGAATTTGGTCATATATTTGGGTTAAAGCATTGCGACAATCCTGATTGTGTAATGTCCTTCTCAAATACACTGGTAGATGTAGATAAAAAGCTACCTATGTTCTGTAAGGAATGTCTACTAAAACTCAGGGACGTGTTAAATTACAATTTACCTATTTAATCCCATATGTCGCCTTTATTTATCTCATATACAGTAATCGTATTTATTCTCCTATTTACTCCACTGTTTTTCAATGCACATGTTTTATTAAATTATCTACCACCTAAAATATTACAGTCAGCGGGTAGCGCTTTTAGCGCAGTAACTAACTCGATATTATTTCTTTCTTTAACAGTTCTATTCGGCATCATCCTACTTCTTCTTCTTAAAAAACCAGTTCTTCTACGATATATTCTTATCTCTTTAATTCTCTATATAACCTTTAGTGTTAGCTTTTATTACCTCTCTCTAATCACAATAATTACTAACTTAAGTTTTTCCATTATGATGCTACTTAGTTTTATGCTAACTCTAATCATACTAATTTCTTTAATAAAAAATATTCATGTTATTTATTCCATGTGTTTACTAATTATCATGATAGGACTAGGTGTCATATTTCACTTCTTAATAGATATCCCCACAGAAATCGGAATATTACTAGTATACTCTCTATTTGATTACTTATCAGTCTCTAAGGGCTTTCTAAAAAGAATGTTTGAAGCTAAAGGATCTTCAGTAAATCCCATAAATCTGCTAGTAGTTAAGATTGGCAAATTTGGAATTGGAACTGGGGATATAGTTTTCTATTCCATGTTATTATGTCTCGGCATGTCGCTATATAGCATATATGGATATTTAACAACCTTAGTATGCCTGCTCATCGGCCATACACTTAACCTAGCATTATTACGTAATTTCAAAATTATCCCTGCATTACCTATCCCTGTAATTTTAACCTTAGCATCTCTATACATCTTAAGCTTAATTTAGTATTCGATTACTTCAACTTTAACATGTTTTAATAATTCCTCTAAATCCTTCTCGTTATCTAGCTTTAAGGTATACAATCTTCTTTTAGTTCTAATTTTAATTTTAATATATTTTGGCATTCGGTTAACTACAATTACCTTTTGGGCGTAGGGAAGTTTCTCTAAGAACTCTTCCTTACTTTTAAGTTCCATAGGCATATTGAACTTCACCTCTAAAGTCTTTTCTTTTCTAAATATAGCAGTGCAGAGATTAAAAATTTTATATTATTCCAGTAAACAAGGCTTTTAATGAAAATACTTGACAAATTAATTAAGGATAAAAAGAGCTAGTTAGAATAATTGGAGAATGTTAAATATTTTTAAGGTATGTAGCTTTAAGAATAATACTACTGGGTAATAGTATATTCTTGATGGAATATGTATATTGAAAAGTTTGAAGAAGGAAATTTTAATGTTGGTAAGCGTATCTTCAAAGATGGCGGTGTACTCATATATCCTACGGACACTGTTTATGGATTAGGTGGAGATCCATTTAGAGAGGAAGTTGTAAATAAAATTTTAAACCTTAAGGGTAGATCGCAAAAGCCACTACCAATCTTAATTGATGATGTAAAGAGAGTTCAAGACATAGCTTTCGTAGATAAAAAAGTATTATCTTTCATGGTTTCTGTATGGCCATCAGCATTAACTATAGTAGTAAATGCTAGCATTAAGATTCCTGCTTGTCTTCATAGTGATACTGTAGGCTTAAGAATTCCAAATGATGAAATACTACTAAAATTCTTGAGTAAAATTGGCGGATATATTATAGGTACATCCGCAAATCCAACTGGAAAAAAACCTGCTACAAACATTAATGAAGCTATTAGATACTTTGGTAACCTTGTAGATATATATTATGATGGTGGGGTAAGAGATAAAAAGGCGTCAACAGTAATTAAATTTATCGATATGAAAGCAGTTAAGATCATAAGAATTGGTGAGTATCCTATCAATCAACTAAAGGCTTTATTATATAAACATGGTCTTGAGGTGTTGAAGAATGAAGTTTAACTTAATTGCAACTTGTAATAGATTTATGGAGTTTAATGCAGCTAGGGAGCTGGAAAATATCTTATATATGATAGGTGACGAAGAGGCGTCTGCATGGGAATCTAAAGTCTCTGGCCTTATTTTAGCAAAAACTAGTTTCAATCCTCATAAGGCTATAAATAAAATGAGGCAATTATTGCGTGAAAAGCCTTGGGAGTTTCATTATCTTAAGCGTATAATTCCCATTGACCGTGTAGTAAAAACTGACTTAGAAGCTATTAAAGAAGTTTCTCTTCAGCTTGCAAAGAATATACCAAGTAACTCTACATATAGAATTACCGTCGAAAAAAGATACACACAACTACATAGGAGGGAAATAATTAATTATATAGCACCACATATCAATGTAAAAGTTGACTTGGAAAACCCACAATATATATTACTCATCGAAATTGTTGGTAATCAAACTGGTATTTCCCTACTAAAGAGTAAAGAAGAAATATTGAATGTCCAAAAAGAACTAACTAAATAAATCTTCTATGTCTCCTTTTCTATTTCAATTCTTAACTCCGCTTGTTTTTCTAAAATTACACTACATAAATTGTCATAAACTTTGAGACCAAGTTTGTCAGCTACTTCCTCCTCAGAACCATAAGTTACTGTTGGTAATATTGTAACTCCCATTTTTCTGAGCTTTCTAGCTATTTCTTGACTTACATCTTTATTACATATCCCTATCAAAAGTAATTTTTCAGCTTCAGGATTACCTCTAACTAATGCATCCTTTATTTGCCTCTCACAAACTAGTAGAGCTAAAAGTCTTAATCCTACATTTTTTATCCATTTTTGATGTTCTTCTAACTCTAATAAATAATATACAGCATTAATAATTTGATCATCACAAAATATGGCTCTGCTATCTACTAATGTAATTATACATGTACTACGCAGTTCTTTTAAAATCCTATCTGGATCTACTTTACCACGTGAAATCTGCATAATAATAACAGTCTTATCGATGTATTCTGGCTTAAGTACCTTCATCAGATTCAACCTTTAGAAAACTAGAAATTACCTGGTTATATTTTTCATCCTTTGCTAAAACTGGCTTGAATTTATCCCATTTCTTCATTTTATATACTTGATATGCTGTTTCTACTCGTTCCCATGGAAATATTATCCATGCTGAAGTCTTTTTAACGTAAAAGTCTACACGTGCTTTATTCCAGGGTTTTACATATATCACAGCTACATAAACGTCCTTTGCTCCTTTCTCTCTAACGTGCTTCTCAACTTCAATTATTGTTTCACCAGTATCAGCTACATCATCTACTAACAAAACTGTTTTTCCAGTTAAGTCTTCTGAAATCGGGCTTACTATTACAGGTTTATCCATCCTCTGCTTTGGTCCAAGATAAAAACCGGCAGCTACTATCTTAATATCTGGAATTAAAAGAAAATCTGAGAGAAATCTTGCTGGAATTAGCCCTCCCCGTGAAATTCCGACTATTACATCGATTTTAATATTACTTTCTTTTATCCTCTTTGCAATCTCCGCTAAATCGTTATATATTTCCTCGATGGTTGGGGCTTCAAAAGTTATTTCCTCTCCCAATTTTCCTCACATATTAAGGATTATATACTAGTAATTAAGAAATAGTAATTATTACCCTCCATGCGTAATATTTATGATTAATATCTCGTCATTTTCATTTAACTCAGTATCCTCATCATTCAATACACTTATATCAAGTCCATTAACCACCACTACGTTATGGCTAAAAAAGTCATTAAGTACCTCTTCCATGTCTTCCTTTCTCGCTTTAAAAGAAAATTTTCTCTTAAAGAACTCTGCTAAATCTCTTACCTTGTTTCCCTTAATTTCCTTAAGACTAATAGTTAATTCATTTCCTGTAACTATTCTTAATGGACCTTTAACCCTAATTCTCATGGTAATCAACTAATAGTTCCAATAAATACTTCTTCTTCATATATTCTATCATCTATAGTAATGCCCTTACCAAGTTTCTTGAAGGTCAAGCGATTTAAGTATCTTAATGCTTTCTCTACTTTATTAATTCGCAGTAAACTAATAGGTATATTTACGCTTAATATTCTTACCGGAATAACATGACGAGTGAATTTATATGTAAATTTCTGTCCACTATGAATATAGTCTATAATCTCCTTTTTCTCAAGTTTTCTATATCCTATAACTATTCCTTGAGCGTTTCTCCCCTTCTCCTCGGTAATAAATTGAGCATTAGCTGAAAATCTCTCTAAGATATTTGAGATAGTAGCTAGATCCAAATCATCTTCATATAATATAGCACTATCGTGATAATAGAAACCTACCCCTACATACCCACTATCTAATGCATCTAAAAAATCCTCATAACTCATTGGCCGTGCTTTCTGTTTAATTCTTCTAGATATATAACTAAGAGATACATTTTTAACTACGCGAAACCATCTCTTAACAATTATCGAATCATCAAAGTAATCTACATCGATGGCTGGTATTAGCTCGATACCCAGTTCCTTTAACGCAAGTACCCTATGGGCACCATCAATTACAAAATTTAGTTTTCCATCTGCAACTATAGGATCAAATATTACGTTATCTCTTTTTATTTTCTTGATTAATGTATTAAGCATTTGAGGGATTACCTTCTCATGTATACGAAGAGAATCTAC
>CAYTHX010000002.1:0-124016 GCA_964437705.1 uncultured Nitrososphaeria archaeon | reverse complement strand
TTAATGTATTAAGCATTTGAGGGATTACCTTCTCATGTATACGAAGAGAATCTACCTTTAACAGAGATAATTTAATGTTAACATCATCTAGCTTTAAATTAATATATCCGACACGCGATGAGTCTACATTCGACATAAACCCAATATATAATTATGTGTATAAGGTTATCTATTAAAAATGGGTAATACTATAGATACCTTAAAATTTTATCACTAAAAATTCCCACGGTTAGTCGGTATAAAGTCAATATTCAAATGTAAGAGATGTGGCTTCACTTTTAATGCTCAGTACGTTGCTTGTCTAAACCTCTTCTCCCGCTCCAATGACGGCGAAGTAGCCAACAGGAGCGGGGGCTAATCATCATATCCCGTAAGATCGCCCAAGTGGTGGCTGTCAATGTAGCCCCTAATGAACCACCAAAGGAGATGAAGTGGTTGAGGGGGAAGCCCGTGCAGGTTACTAAAATACTCGTAGTTACCAAAAGATAAAGCACGGGCAACCACTATGAATGTATACGGAAAAAAGGAATGAATATTATATTGTATCAAAGTATGTAAGGTTAGCAAAATACATGTTTTTCAGATTGTATAGACTCCCTAAAGGGTAAGGAGTTATCCCTGGTTTTTTATGATTAATTATTGGCGTTATCTTGATGCATACCTCGCATAAATAATGAATATATGCATATTTATTAAGTTCCGTAATTATATTTTGTGTACTACAATTATGTCTGTTCCGTTTGATATTGGGCGATTTATAATTTATCCAGGTAGGAAAATTTATGGTTTTTTAGTTACGTCCAAAGTTAAGCCTGGTGTTTTAGCTACAATATCTTCTATACTTTCTAAATATAATGTTACAATTTTATACCTATCGTTTTCCAGATTTATCACTACACCCACAAGAAAAGTTACTGCAATAGCATTTTGCGACTTTACTGAATCAACGGTCTCTCCTGAGAATTTGGTAAAGGAGGTAGAGAAATTAGAATTTATAGAAAAAATAGAGATTATTAAGCCAAGAATTGATGGTTTTATGTCAGACTATAAGTCTTTCCCTCTAAAAATTAGGGAAAACAGGGCTGTTATTATTCGAGATATAGGATATAAAGGATTACTTGTAGGTATTAGAAAACGATTTGGATCAGCGGCTGAAGCTTTTCTATACTACTTAGGTTTTGAAGCTGGAAGAGAATATGGTAAAGATCATAAGAAAATGGCTAAGGAACTTGGTATAGAGGATCCCGCCAAAATTTACGATATTATTAGCGCTACAATGTTTAACTCCGTGGGGTATGGTCGTATGGAAACAATAAAATTTGATAGTAAAAAACCCTATGCATTAATAAGGGTGCATCATAGCTTTGAATGCGAATTAGAACGAGGCGTAAATAAACCCTATAGTCATTTAGTTCGAGGGATGATTGCAGGCGTAATAACCGAACTTTTAGGTAAAGAAATGCATGCCGAAGAAATTAAATGTATAGCTAAAGGAGATCCATACTGTGAATTCGAAGTTATACAAAAAACACAAATTAAAAAATCATAAATATTCATCGTACTTCATGTCATTTTCGAAAAATTTACTAACAATATTATCAATAGATTTCCTTTTTCAATGTATAATCCATTTGTGATATAAATTAATTAAGTGGTTGATAAAGCATACGTTTTATATTAACCTTTAGACAACCAGCTCCCTAAGCTCCTCTTTAGATGGAATGCAGTCCTCTCACCTTTCTCAACACGGTCAGCAGACCAGTCGAGAAGATCTCTAGAAACATTCACATTAATTTTATTCCTACGCAACCACGTTTCAACGACGCCAATATAGTTTCTCATTGTGTTGGAAGTTATCTTTTTCTTATAGTAGGGATACTCAATATACTCATTAAGAACATCTATAATGTTAACCCTACCATCCCTAATCTCACTTAAAAAGATCAAGTGGTCTACCAAAAGACCTAAAATCCATAAGAAAATACGAGTTATTCTTCAAACTCTTATAACTCTCACTCCTCAACCAAAGCTTAGCAACATAATTAAGAACACTAAGATTCTCGTCCAAAAACAACCTTCAACACTAGGTTTATATATCAATCTCGTTAAAAATAAAGTATAATTATTAATTATATATGCATTATTCATCATATATTGGCGTCATCTTGGTGCATGTTCGTCATTAAAATCAGCGTAGGTCAGTTTAATCATCCGCCATAACAAAATAATTTTACAAGGGAATATTAACTTTATATAACCTTCTAACATTTTCTAATACTTGCCCAGATAATTCTAAAGGATCGACTTTCAGTATCTCTGATAGCTTAATAATTACTTCACGCACAAATTGAGGTTTTGTTTCTAATCCAGTAAATTTTCCAAAAAATCTCACAGGACCATCTGTTTCTGTTAAAATCAAATCCTTAGGTACTAATGAAGCTAATTTCATGATTCTCTTCGAATATGTTACTGACGGTGTAAATGATACATAATATCCTCTCTCAACAACTCTATTTAGAATTTTTTCGTTATCGCTGAACCAATGGAACTGTACATCCTTAACGTTAAATGTTGATAGCATCTCCAATACTTTATCAGCCGCTCTTCTAGAATGAACTTGCATAGGTAATTTATACTTTTCAGCAAGTTTAATCATATATACAAAAACTTTCTTCTGAGCAGACCATTTTTCCTCTGAAGTTTCCTCAATATACTTCCTGTCAAGTCCAACCTCGCCAATACCAATTATCCTGTCAGCATTTTTATCAAAAAATTCCAAGAATTCATTTATATCACATCTCGAATAAGTGGCTGTCCACGGATGAATTCCTATTAGTGGATATACTAGATCATAATACTTCTTAGAGATTTCTAAACATTTCTGAGCAGTTAGTAAGTCCTCAGAGACACAAAATATCGCAACAACGTTATTCTTGATAGCCTCATGAATCAAGGAATCTATGTCATCATATTCGTAAAGATGAATATGCGTATCCACAAGCTTCATTATATAAACACCTCATTATTCTAAAGTCTCCAAAGATAATTTTTAGCTAAAGAGTTCTATAATTAATTATTGGAGGGTTCAGATATGGTGGAGTTGCCAAGAGCACCTGTTCATAGGGTAATGAAAAGCACTGGAGTGGAAAGAGTGAGTGATAAAGCTGTCGATAAGATGATTGAGTATATTGAAGAAGTAATAAAGGATATAACTCTAAAGGCTAAGAAAGCAGCTGAAAAAGCAGGTAGAAAAACAATAACTGCGGAGGATATAGAGTTTGTTATTGAGATACTAAAAGGTTAGATATTAGTTTAGAAGTAGAGGAAAATACTAAAAAATTCCCAGAGAATCAGAATATTGGTCGCTTATCCATAAAATAGAGTAGAACTTAGAAATTTTTTCCCATGTATTTTTATATGACTTAATTAATGAAGTGTATACATACTTAATTCAAGTATATTCTCTCATCTTTATGTCCCTCAACTAAAACTTAAATACAGTTTCTTTATTACAATAAAGTTTGGAGAAGCTCCGGTGGTCTAGCCCGGCCAAGCCCTCTTTAAAGGTGGGCTTGGGATACCGAACGGACACACAAGCTTGTGTGTCCGTGTAGATGCCTCTCGAGCCGGTGGTCCCGGGTTCAAATCCCGGCCGGAGCACCACTTTCCCTATCCCATTCTTTTTTGCAGCTTTCTCCAATAACAGTGATTTTTCTTCTTCAAACTTTTTGCTTGGAAATGAGGAGAAATAGCACTTTCTAAAAAATATTTAATTATCTTTATTTATCCTTGTTAATTTATGAGGTGAAATCGTGAAGACGACTGTTTCTGTAATCAAAGCTGATATAGGTAGTTTAGCTGGACACGTTATTGTCCCAAAAGAATTAATAGAATTTGCAAGCAAAAAACTTGAGGAGCATGTTAAAAGTGGATTAATTAATAGCTTCTATATAACAAACGCAGGCGATGATCTCCAACTGATCTTTACGCATAATAAAGGTGTCGATAACGAGGAAATACATAAGATGGCATGGGATGTATTTAAAGAAGCAACAGAAAAGGTCTCCAAACCACTAAAGCTATACGCCGCAGGACAAGACCTATTGAAAGACGCATTTTCAGGTAATGTTAGGGGAATGGGCCCAGGAGTTGCAGAAATGGAGTTTACTGAAAGAAAAAGTGATCCTGTCGCCATCTTCATGGCAGACAAAACTGAGCCTGGAGCCTGGAACCTACCATTATATAGAATATTCGCTGATCCATTTAATACTGCCGGATTAGTTATAGATCCAAAAATGCATGATGGTTTTAAGTTTACAGTTTTTGACGTACTTGAGGGTAAGGAAGTCACGCTAAATACGCCAGAAGAATCATATGATTTACTAGCACTAATAGGTACAACCAGCAGGTATGTAATTAAGGAAGTAAGAAGAAAAAGTGATGATGAAATCGCAGCTGTAGCGTCAATTACGAGATTATCATTAATTGCAGGAAAATATGTAGGTAAAGATGACCCTGTCTTAATTGTACGAGCTCAGTCCGGATTTCCTGCGATGGGAGAAATATTAGAGGCTTTTAGCTTCCCACATCTAGTTGCTGGTTGGATGAGGGGAAGTCACGCAGGACCGATGATTCCAGTACCATTAAAATACTCTAAAGTCAGCCGTTTCGATGGCCCACCACGGGTCATAGGTTTAGGTTTCCAAATAACTAACGGTAAATTAATAGGACCTGTAGATTTATTCGATGATCCTGTATTTGAAGTTGTAAGAGAATGGGGCTGTACAATTGCTGACTACATGCGTAGACATGGACCTTTCATGCCGCATCGTCTTGGGCCAGATGAAATGGAGTATACAACGCTACCAAATGTACTAGAAAAGTTAAAGGATAGGTTTAAGTAATTACCTAATTTCAAAATTTCTTAATAGAATATAATAGCCCAATTTTTCACTTTTTACAAAGTCAACAACCGTATATCCTTTCCCCTTAATATAATGTAGCATCGCTTCCCTAAGAATTAATCTCCACTTTATAGCTAACTGGGGATCCTGATTCCTAATTTCCCCTATCCTTAGTGGTATTGGAATTGAGATACAATCTTCATCAATATCGTATATCACTCTTGTAGGTGTATAGTTATTAACATGAATCACTAGATTTTTTACTTCACTATAATATGGTCCTTTTCCGTCTAGCCTATTTTTAACCCAGTTACTTTTAATCCACCACTCAGCTAACAATCTATCAGTTGGTAAATTTTTATTTATTTCATCATCTAAGTAACCATAATGGTTAACTAAGTATGTTCTCGCGATAACCGAAAGCTTACGTATGTTGAAGTACGCATTTAATCCTTGTAGTGGATCAAACGTCCATATTATCAAGTCTAGCCCTTTTGCAATACACTCCTCCCGTTGCTTCAATTTTAATTTAGCGCCAATACCCATATTCCTATACTTCGGGATTACTGCTAATTGATGAGAGTAGTGGCATACCTTACCTTCATAAATCGCGGGTAACCCAAACACATATCCTACAAGTTCCTCATCTACATATGCACCTAACAATACACCGCCAATAAACTTTCCAGCAATGTAGATATGATGAGGCACTATATCATTAGTTCCCCAAGTCTTAGACTCAACAATACTAAGCTTCTTGATCTCATCGGGATCCTCTAATTTTTTAATTATAAGCATATATATCACCTTTATTGATCTAAAATGAAGACGCCAACGCTTATTGTAAATCTAAAAATATATGAAAATGCTTTAGGATTAAATGCCTTACGATTCTGCGAATATGCATCAAAGTTGATGCATGAATATGACGTAGGGGTATATGTAGCAGTAAACCCAATTGACATAAGATTATGTGTCAAAAAGTTTAGAGAGGTTGTATTTTCTCAAAATGCGGATACTGTAGGCTATGGTGCAAAAACTGGCCATATATCCATTGATGTACTCTATAACTTAGGCGTCAAGGGTACATTGATAAATCACTCCGAGTTTAAAATTAATCACTCAATTATTAGAGAGGTAGTTGATACAGCTAACAAAAGAGGTATCTACACTGTAGTATGTGCAGATAGCGTTACAGAACTGGAAAAAATGATTAACTTAGGTATAAAACCTACGATGTTTGCTATAGAGCCTCCAGAACTTATAGGAACGGGGAGGTCTGTTTCAAAGTATAAGCCGGAAACTGTAATTAATGCTGTGAAATTATGCAACAACAATGGTATTAACGTACTCTGTGGAGCCGGGGTCTCAAATGCAGATGATGTAAAAGCAGCTATAAACTTAGGTGTTGCTGGGGTCTTAGTAGCTAGCGGAATTGTGAAGTCTAGTGACCCATATAATGTTATGGAGAGTATGATTAAAGCAATGCTTTAAATAGTGGCGGGCCCGCCGGGATTCGAACCGGGACCTCAGTTTCCAGAGAAAAAGGAGGTCTAAAGTACTTATCTCTAATTTCTTAGGTTACCTTTTTAAACAAAATTATCTATATCATCTATGATAGAAAGATAATATACTGTTGTAAAAAATCGGCCCCGTAGTCTAGCCAGGATAGGACACCCGATAGTAGGGCCTAAAGCCGGCCTCCGGAGCCGGAGACCCGGGTTCGAATCCCGGCGGGGCTACCAATCATTTTTCCTTATTAACAATTCTACCTAAGAAGGTGTAAAGGAGAAGAAGGAAGGTTGAGGGGATGTTATCTCTGTTTTTTCATTTTCCTTCCAACACTGAATCCCACTTTATGCAAAACTTTTTAGCACTATACACTCTAAGCTCATATACATCCTTTTTTCTCTTTACTCTTCTCTTATCAATTATAAATTCTTCTCCTGCTCTGCTATTTCTACGTATCTCGCTTGCTATGTTGAGTCTCTTCAATAATTTTTATACGTAAATGAGAAGTACTAAGGTTACTATTCGATAGACTTACGGTATGGTGGCTGTAGCATCCATCTGCATCAAGAAGCCCTCGGAGAAAAGCAATTATCGTATCTTCACTATTAACATACTTTGACAATATAGATGTGTTTCCTCTATTCACTTCATTTTTAAGCATTTTGAGAAATACCGCTAATGCCATGCACTTTATTTTACATTGGTATCTCATATTAGAGTTAGTATGAGGATATACCCGGGCAGGCCTCCCTAATAAGATACTTAACTTTTAGCAAATTCTTCTGAGAATTCTGAGTCCCTAACCATTAACTGAATAATGTAGTGTCGTGGCTTTGATACAATAGTGCCATCTCCAATTATACTTCCAATTATGTATGCTAACTCTCAAACGGGTAAAGCATGGGGGAAGGTCGTCTACCTAACATGCTAGGTTGGCTAAGCCACTCCTAGCAGAGGTTAGGGTAGACTCGCTCCACAAAAGCAAAAACAACTAAAATAATAAAATATGGGTTGTACTATAATCTCTCTATCTTGGCTGAGCTACAGGCCCCAAAAATAACTAAAAATCCATCTACTTTATATGTCACCATAAATTTATCAATACACTCATAATAGATTTACGTAACTAGTCAGTACCATATGAAGCAAGGAAATTTGTAAGGAAAGTAAATAAGTGAACTGGATATTTAGTAGTCTCTACCATTATTAAAAATTTTTATATAAAGTTAGGAAATTTTCTCATTCGATGGACTTCTTAGATCTATATTTGGAAATTAATAGGGAATTAAGCAGTGTTTTATCTAGCTTAGGGCTTAAAGATGTAGAGCCGATAATAGAGATACCTCCTGATAAAAGGTTTGGAGATTTTTCTACACCATTACCCCTTAGATTAGCAAAAGTTCTCAAGAGAAATCCGTGGGAGATTGCTGAAGATTTTATTAAAAAAATCGATATTGGTGATATCCTTAATAAGATGGAGATTGCTGGTGCTGGATATATAAATTTCTATGGAAATCGTACTTTAATGTACACTCAGTTTATAGATTCTCTATATAGTAGTGGTGTCAGTGCACTTAAGGTTAATCTAGGAAATGGTTTAAAAGTGAGAATTGAACATACTAGTGTAAATCCAAATAAAGCTATACACGTTGGCCATGCTAGAAATATGATTCTAGGTGATGCTCTAGCTAGGATTTTAAAAGCAACTGGATACAAAGTAGACATACTTAACTATATTGATGATACTGGGGTTCAAGTTGCCGATGTTATACTAGGATTCAAGTATTTAGGATATGTAGTTGAAAATGACCAATTGCCATTTGACCAATATTGTGGAGATGTAGTCTACGTGAAGGCTAATGAAGCTATTGAAAACAATCCAGAATTACAGGAAAAAAGAAAAGATATCTTAAGAAAAATTGAGGAATGCGATCCTGAAATTTCAAGGTTTGCTCGAGAGATCTCAGATAAAGTTTTAAGGAGACAATTATTAACAGCATGGAGGTTAGGTGTAGAGTACGATTATTTAGTCTGGGAATCCGATATTATAAGAAGCAAGTTGAAGGATATGGGTATGAAGTACTTATCAAAGAGTGAATACGTCAAGATTCCGGAGGAGGGAAAGTATCGTGGCTGTGTTGTCGTTGAGGTATCCAAGATAGATGAATTTAAAGGAGAGTCAGACGAGGTTTTAGTGAGAAGTGACGGTACTTTAACATATCTTTGTAAGGATATCTTTTTTGCAATGTGGAAACTGGGATTATTAAATGTAAAACTGAAATTCATCAAGTATATCAATCAACTCTCTGGAAAAACTCTATACTCAACAGATATGAAGAATGGTGTTGAAATGGATATAGGTGGATGCGATTACTCTATTAATGTCATAGGTAGTGAGCAGAGAAGACCTCAGTCAATACTAAAATATGTTTTGTCAAGCATTTTCGGTAGGTCTGTATATGATAGATATATCCATTATGCTTATGAAGCAGTGGTACTAAGCAAAGAGACTGTAGAGAAGTATTTGGGGCTAGAGGCTACAAAACGTATACAGAGGATGTCTGGGCGTAAGGGTATATTTATAAATGTAGATCCCTTCCTTGATATGCTCAAAAACGAAACTTACAAGTTAGTAAAAAGTAGTAATCCAGATATAGATGATGAGGTCGCTATGGATATTGCTGAAAAAATAGCGATATCAGCACTTAGGTATAGTTTATTGTCAGTTGATAGAGACAAAATTGTAGTTTTTGATATTAACAAGATGCTAGATATTAGAGGGGAATCTGGTGCATACATCCTATATTCCTATGCTAGAGCGATGAGTATACTACGTAAAGCCAGTTCTTCGGGGAACCCTCCCTTGAATGTTAACTTAATGAATGAACATGATATTAATCTCATAGATCAACTTTTAAAATTTAGATATACACTTTATTTATCTGCAAAAAATCTTGAGCCTAAGATATTGTGTAAGTACCTATATGACTTGGCAAAGATATTTAATGATTTCTATGAAAAGAATCCAGTAATAAAAGCAGAAGAACCTGTAAGAAATAACCGCCTATTACTTGTTCAAGCGTTTATTGATGTTATGAAATATGGAGCAGAATTATTAGGTCTAAAGCTGGTTGAGAGGATGTAAAGGAATCAGAGTAAGAAATTCTCAATGATATATTTAGCAATTGCATATGCTAATTTTGGTGGAACTGATTCGCCGACTTGATTATACTGCTGCTCTCTTCCTCCATGGAAAAGATGATTATCTGGATAGCTCATCAGTCTAGCTTGTTCTCTAACTGATATGAGCCTATTTTCAAATGGGTGTAGAAATCTTGATCTACCCATTATTGTTGGAGCAGGCTTATTTGGATTTAAACGAACATATTGTTTATATATCTTCCTGTCGCCACCCATAAAAAACTCTAATCCCTCATCCCACTTAATTCTAGGAGCACGACGTTCAAACCGTGGAGGTATAGGAACATAATCATGATTCGGGATTTTAGATGGATATCGTGGGTCAGGTAGATCTTTAATTGCCTCCCATACACTCATGCGGCCTTTTACTTTTTTTGGTGCTATCGGTACATTTGAAATAAAAATTCTTCTTCTAATACTTGGTACACCAAATTTCTCAGCATCTAATATATTAAAGTATACTTTTTCATATCCATATCTCTTAAATTCTCTTCTTATATTATCAACTATTACTGGATTTTTTATTCCAGGAACATTTTCGATAATAAATATCTCCGGATGTAGATCACCTATTAGTCTTATCGCTTCTAGTGTTAATCTACCTATCGGATCAGTATATAATCTATCTATCGGATCCTCCATCAATCGTTGACTTATACCAGTATATGCTTCACATGGTGGCGAGGCAATAACAATACGTGGTCTTCCAGCTAAATATATAATGTCCATAGCGTGGATATTGCGGATATCCTCATTAAGCACTATAGCTCCTTTAAAATTTTCCTTATAGCTATATGTGCATGCTTCGTCAATATCAATTCCTAGAAGAGGCTCTAATCCAGCCTCAAAAAATCCCCTCGAAAATCCTCCAGCTCCACAAAATAAATCTATAAACCCGATCTTCATGGCTATTTCTCAAATATTTAAGTATAATTATCAAATTATTTTTAGATAATCATTCTAAGCTGATTATTAATTGTCGGTGACGATAATGTTAGCGGTAATGGTTCATGATGTTTATAGTGCTGTTAAACTTGTTGATGCAGCTAGAGTAGCATTTAGTCTTGATGTAGACTTACTAATAATTTCTAAGGCAACAAGTTCTGCTGCGCAATCTGGTGTTCCTGAAATTGAAAAAATAGCTTACAAAGAGGGAAGGCGTGTTCTTTATGTACCAGATATCCCGGACGTTATTGAACTAATTGAACCTGATATTCATATCATGATTGTTCCTAAAAAGTTGTCAGATAAACCGGTGGATTTTGAGTTAATTAAACAAGCATTAAATGATAATAAGAAAGTTTTAATTTCCGTGTCAGGTGGTGCCACATCATTTTCATTAAAAGAATTAGAATATGGAGAGCCACACTTCCTACCTGATATTAATGATGTCTTACCTCCTGCAGCTACTATAGGTATCATTCTTTATAACTTAAAACTCTCCAAATAATTTTTGATGAATCTATTCATAATCAAACTGGTGATTATTTGTACATTATTTGGGATAGCTGCTTATCAAGATTATAAAGACCGTCTAGTAAGTGACTATATATGGATTGCCACAGCCATACTATGCTTACCGATACAACTTTATGAATTATTTGTGCTAAATACTCCTCCTCTGCAAATATACCTAATTGAGGAGTTACTATTCATCCTATTCTTCCTAGCAATGTACTATATTAAGCTCTTTGCAGAAGCAGATTTAATAGCATTTATAGTTTTAACTATATTTATCCCAATTATCCCTGAAGGTCCACTCACAAAATTTTTCAGCATATATGCCGTTCCTGGTCTTTTTGTCCTATCAATAATCGTATTAGGGTTAATTTTAGGTATTATAGTATACATTCCAATTAACTATTTACATAATATGGGAATGCTGAAAAAATACGGGATTAAACAAGAATTTTCTATGCTGGAGAAAATACGTTTTCTTTTCATGGTTTTAGTACCTAAAGAGTCAATTGATAATCTAAAATATCTTCCAGGACTAAAGATAGTATGTAATCATCAGGAAGGCAAAGAGGATAAGAACTTAATACCATTGAGCGATGAACATGAACAGTTAGTATGGGCATCGATGGGCGTTCCAGTTATAACGTTCCTTTTCATAAGTATCCTTATACATTTAATTCTTACCTTAGCAGGATATGTATTGTAGCTGCATATAGACAATTTTGGAAGGACATTCTCGCAAGCTCTTAAGCTGAAGAATAAAAGATAAATTTGACAACCAAGGTAGAATATTCTTGGTAGGATGACGAGGTCGTCCCAGGATGATCCGCCAGATGATTAAAGAACTGGGGTAGCGGACTACACCCATATCTCCTATAAAATTTGGTCATTTCTTTATTTCCCTTATGGTTATATAAGGTAAAAGTCTCGATAATTTGTATAATCTCTCTTTTCTGTATCTATAATCATCTACTTTAGACAATAGTTCCTCAAAAAATCTAATCACATAATCGTATGTCCCTCTATTTACCGGGAACGGTACTCCATCTTTACCACCAACGGCAAATGTATATCTTACCGGGTCCACCTTTGAAGGAGGTGCTCCATAAATAATCTCAGATACTAATGCGAGTGCTCTTATTGTTTCTGGTCCTATGCCCTCAATTAACAACAATTCTTTAAAGTTACGTGGTTGTAATTCGTATGCTTCTCGAATAGCCTTCCAATTTAATCTCTCTGGTAGTATGAGTAGTTTATAATTCTCATCTAAGTGTCTTCCAAGCCATCTATCCAATTCTCCACCAATTTTTTCACGTGCTTTATGTAAATCTCTCTTTAGCCTATTTTCTCTAATTATATCTAGGGACATACTTCGCGCCTCTTCACTTCTCCTTGACGTCATATCGATAACTATGTTATGTGCTTTATCTCCTATTAAGCCGGAATGAGGTTCGACAATGAAATTTCGTAAATTCAGTGATGTCCAATGATATCTTCGTGCATATTTTGAGCTAATATTCATTCCCTGCTGTATAACTGTCCATTTCCCATACTCATCAAAAACAATTACATGATGATATAGACTATATCCATCTAAAAGTAAGCTGTTATCAACTTTCGCCGTTAATCTGCTAGCTTCTATTAATGACCTATAATCTAGATCTAGTTTTCTACAAATATCAATAATTTCCTGTGGAGCTTTTCTAGAAATTCTACCTTTTCCACCTGCAATATAAATACCAATCTCCTCTTTCTTGATCGCCTCTTTCAACGCAGCGGTAACCACTGTAGTTAAACCGGAGGAGTGCCAGTCAAACCCTAATACACAACCTAATGCTTGAAACCAGACGGGATCAGCTAACCTAATGAGAAGTTCATCACTACCAAAATCATCTACAATATGCTTTAAAATGATACCACCTAATTTAACCATTCTATCGAATAACCAGCGTGGTACATATCCATCGTGTAATGGTAAATACGCAATTCCATACTTTTTCATTCCAAATATTTTAAGCAAAGAAGAATATTTTTCCCTTTTCCAGTATTTCAATATCTGATTATCACTCGTTTTCATATAGTCTTCATCAAGAACTTAAAGGAGGAAGAATAGATTGATATGGTTAAAAGATAAATTACTTTTTACCTCATTTTTTAATCTTTTAAATAATCAACCTAATGAGTTTACCAAAAAATTCTTAGCATTTACCGTCTAATAGCAATTGTTTTTCTTCAATGTATATTTGAGTAGCCTACCTATCTTGAGAGATGATATACCCTATATTACTACTAATAGGGGGTATATCATTCGAAGTTAAAGTTCTCTATCTTTATAAGGCGTTACGGAAGAGTTAATCGAATGGAGGTGAAATATAAATGGATGTTAATAGCTGTCTAAATAGATTAATCAGTGTAAAAAGACGGCTAGCTATCTCCGTATTCCTACAGATAATAATACTGGTTCTTATAACAATGGCTCTTGGCGTCTTAGTTTACACTGGAGCAACCGGGTTAATGAGTAATTGGTTCGTTAATAAACAAGTAATGGTAAGTGGCGCATATTCAATAGGAAATAACGTATATGTATCTGTAAGGAATTCTGGTAATGTTCCGATAGTAATAGATACCGTAACAATCTACGCTACAAATGGTACTAGCTTAGGTTCGAGTGATTCAGATCAAAAACTAGAGCCTGGAAAAGCGTACACGTTTGTAATTGACGTTAAAGGAGCAGTTACCGTAGGAGACACTATTGATGTTTACATAAAATTGTCTGATGGAGAAGTAACCAAGGTAAGATTAGTGCTACAGTGAATAGGGGGAGGGAAAATAAACTTGAGAGGATACAGTCCTTTTTTATCAACAATTCTCCTTATCACTATAACCTTATCAATCTATGCATTAATTACACTATATGCCTCACCAAGTATTCACTATCAACTGAGAGGTTTGGCAAATATATATGATAATTTAGCATATGCAAATAATGTCGATTTATCAATAATTTATCACCTAAATAATGGTGATGGTCACTACCTATACTTCTTAAATTATGGTTCTCAGCCACTAACTGTAACAGGCATTATTGTAAATCATGACTTAATTGAGTCATATAAGATAATAGACCTAGAAACCGGATCTTATACTAACATCATCTTCCCTCAAAAATTATATTTACTTAATATAACGTATTCATCTGAAATACATGATATATATATTTTATCAAGTTCTGGTTTAAAAATTCCATTGGAGGTGAGCATATAATGAAAAGAGGGCTATCAAACATATTTAGCTTCATTCTAATACTCACACTATTTCTATCAATTATGGGAGCATATTGGTATCTCGAGATCAAGAGAGATGTCTATAATATGTCAGTTGAAAATGCCATTAAAAAGCAAGTGGAAAAAAACAGGGAAAATCTTCTCGTATCATATAACCCCGAAAATGCTACTTTAATAGTCAAAAATATATGGGGTGAAGCATCTAAGATAAATGGTATACTAATTTTAAATAATGAAGGGCTAAAGGAACGTATACCTTTAAACCTGACATTAAAGCCAGGGGACCTTCTTAATATCAAACTAGCTAATATTAAAGACAATGATGAAATTATAGTGTATACATCACTTGGAAATATCTTTAAAGTAAATTCATGGATAAAAAATTATGGGTCTACATTATCCACGGAATCAACAAACATAAATAATCTTAACTTCAACAGTGAAGCAGATCCAGACGTATATAAAATAGGTAATAATATAGCTATAATTGAACTTACCGATATTGATCAATATATTGTATTTAACTCGACTTGCGGGGAAATAATATCAATTAATACATACTCATCTGGTGACCATAATGTTATTATAACGCCAGATAATTATGGAAGAATCAGAGTAGCCATAATCTCTGGTAAAATTATTCCGTTAAATAGTACTTTTAGTAATGTTCTTTATATTGGATATAACTATATTATTATCTCTTACATCAATAAGGGGTTACTTCTAAGAAGTGACGGAAACATTATAAAATTTGAGTCTATATTTGATGAGCCACTTAAAGCTTTTTGGGTAAAAGATGAACTAATAATCTATAATATTGGAAATATTACTACTGAGTCTGGAATTAGTGTACAAGCTACACATGTATTTAGATTCTCTGATGGACAGCTTAAGTGGAATAAAATTATTGTAATTCCAGAGGGCATAATAACAAAGGTGTTGCTAGATCCAAATAATGCTGTATATGTAGTATCAAAGATAATTATTCCATCATCTGTCACTACTCAGTATTTATCATGTAACGTTATTTATAAGATAAATGATGATGAAAAATATAACTGTGAAATATCAGGTTATCCGTCTATAACACCTGATAAACTATGGGGGGAAGTTCAGCCTGAGGAGCGGCAGAACTGGCAGTTATATAATGCATATTTTGGGGATGAAAATAATCCTCTCACGATTTCTTCAGACGGCTATGCTATTTATAATATAACAGAACTTCAAACCATTAAGCATGTACTTCTTCATACTCGTATTTCGATTAGTTATGATTACAGTTCTGAACCATCAGTAGATACACATTATGTTGACGTGATTTTTGCCGCTGTCTCTCCTACTGAGTATTATGCTGTTAGGATTAAGCACGAGTCCCCCTCTTATCTCAAAGCTACAATTATCAAAAATAAAAATGGAGCTATAACTCATCTCTCATCAACAGAAATAGTAGCAGATTATTATGAGAAGCCGAACCTTGACGTAGTAGCACTAGTCGATTATACCAATACAAAGGTGATATTTAGAGTAACAATCGCGAGTGAGGATTATATTTCTTACCCATTAGCAAGTTTACATGGTGAAGATACGGACAATATCATAGCAGGTAATTTATTAGGATACCGTACTGATACCTACACAATATCAGTAAGTGTGCGTAGAATCGGTATTATATATTCAGTATCGACTTTTGCTGTACATTATGGGCCGGGATATAGGGATAGTTGCTTAGCGGTCGATTATATTATTAATAGCACTATTTATTCAATAGCGTCTAATCAAGAATTCTCTTTATCAATAGATAGTGTACTATACTTTATCCCTAAAAAAATTACAACATACAGTATATCATATGATTACTTAAATATTAAGAACTGGATCCAAAACGGGATTTACGACTCTTCACATGTTATCGTAAGGCTCGACTATATTGGAGTATACAGTTTATGTGAAAATTCTGTAAAGTTACTTAAACGATTAAGTGGAACAATAAATAACATAGTTTATAATACTGAGATGCTCTGGTTATCGGATAATTTAGTGGTGTGGGCTCTTATTAATTCTCCGCAAGGAATACGCTTTTCAAAAGTTGATCAGCAATGATTGGAATGATTAATAAAAAACTAAACTTCTTCAATAATCAAGATTTAAAATTTGATCTAATAGATTCATATGAAGTAAAACAAACATGGGTAACTAGATCAGGGACTAAGTATAATGTAATCAGCTATGTAGACATATATCAAGGTGATGGTTTTACATATTACTACATAAGAGATCCATATTCAGTAGAAATAAAAAATGAAGCACTTAGGATAATCAATATACTTAAGAAGTATATTGATTACACTGATGAGTATGTTAGAGATCCTGTTAAATGCTTCTTACAAACTTTCCAGAGATACTTAAATGTAAGTAGTAGGGTTAAAGGCTTAGAAGACGCTATTGAGTACTATGTAATACTATACTATGCTGGTTATGGAGAACTATCAACACCATTATCAGACCCTGATGTAGAGGATATATCATGTGTATCTCCAAGTATGCCAATTAGAGTGTGGCACAAGAGGTATAACAAGAATGGTTGGGCTATTACTAATATCATTTACGATGAAAGAGCATTAGATATCGTAATAAGAAAGCTCGTTTATCGTGCTGGTAAAACAGTCAGTATACTAAAACCGATGGTTGAAGCAATCCTACCAGAGGGGTATAGATTAACAGCTACGTGGAAAAAAGAGGTCACACCAAAGGGAAGTAGCTTTACAATTAGAAAATTCCGTAGTGATCCATATACATTAACGGAATTAATTGCACTAGGCACACTTGATCCGTTAACTGCGGCATATTTATGGCTACTAGTTGAGAATAAAGGCTTTATAATCGTAATAGGTGCTTCAAGTACGGGAAAAACTACATTAATAAATGCACTAGCATACATGTTACCGCCAAATTCAAAGGTAATTTCTATTGAGGATATCCAAGAGCTAAATTTAAACTATATTGATAACTGGAAACCGCTTGTCACTAGACCACTAGGAACCACTGAAGATTCTATAGATATTTTTGATTTAGTCAAGTTAGCTTTGAGAGAGAGGGGTGATTATTTAATTCTCGGAGAAAGTAGAGGGGAAGAAGCTAAACTATTATTTCAAGGTGCTGCAACAGGACATGGCTGCTTAACCACTTTTCACGCAGACGGAATTAACTCATTAATAGCTAGATTAAAAAGCCATCCAATCTCACTTGATGATTATATGATTAATCTAATAGACGCGGTTGTACTTATGGGTAAAGTAAACGCTGGAAATATTCTACAACGTAAAGTACTAACAGTGTATGAAAATAGTGGTAATTCGTGGAAATCTATAGTAAAGTTTATAGGGGATAGATGGGTACATGCCATTAATAATACTAGCACCTTAAGGGCAGAGAGTAGGTCTGTAGATAATTTTAAAAGTGAGCTTGTTAAACGAAAAAGTTTTATTGAATATCTAGTTAAATTAAAGGTCTTTAAGGCTATTGAGCTTGTTGAAAGATTGAGACTATTCTACTCCGGAGGTTATGAATATGTCGAGGGTATTTGGAAGCTTAAAGCATACTAATAAATTCTCAGCTATCGATAAAATAAAGTGGTATGTTAAGATACGTATTGTAGAATCAAGCATATTAGATTACGTTCTATTAATTTTTGGAGTCGACATAAATAATCCTACAAAATATTATCCAGTAATTAATAAGTACCTACTTAAAGTTCAGCTAGTAAAAATATTATCTATATCAATAGTATTATCATTACTTACAACATCCTATTTATTTTTTATAAATAAACTTAACTTACTACTTGCCACTATACTTCTAGTAATTCCCTTTATCTTGCCTCCTGTAATTGTAAATGTTTACTTAAATTTACTAAAAGTCGATAGAAGAAACAGAATTAATAGAGATCTCATACCCTTCCTAACAGTTATGTCGATATATGCATCGATGGATAAGATTGAAGCAGGATTTAGAGCTTTAGTTACAAGATTTCGTGATATTCTTTCTGTGATTGTCTCTGAATTAAGGTTATGGATTATTAAGACAGAGCTTGGCGAGAAAAGTATCGATGATATTGCTATTCAAGAAACTAGTTATCATCCATCAGAGGAGTTTAAGAACCTCATTGTTCAATTTATTAACTTTAAGTATACTGGTGGGGATATAGCAACATTTTTTATAGATAGGCTAGATAAGAAAATTAATGAACTACGAGATAAATGGGACATAACATGGAAAAATATTTCTTCAAACCTAGAAATTATATTAATTATATTTGGATTATCCCCTATCCTTATCTCACTAACAGGTTTTATCATGGACGTAAGTACACTACATAGACTCTCATATATACTCTATATTATAATCCCGCTGATTGGATTATTAGTATATATAATTATCGATGGTAAATTTCCTCATCAAACAGGATTCGCCACTAAATATCCAATATATATTATTGTTATATCAATAGTATCAATAATTATATATCTATTTTTCCTAATACTATCCCCTGGAATAATTATTCATCTATCATTAAGTATAATGATAGCAATTATTATTGCACTATTACCTATATCCATCTACGGTTTAAAGCTATGGAAGGTAGTTAGAGAAGAGGAGTACGGTACACAACTCTTTTTAGAATCAGCTGAGGAATGGTTACGACACGGATATTCTCTAGAGAATATCATAGATAAGTTGAACGTTGACGGATATCCAAATAGCTTTAAAAAAATAATATTGTCATATCGAGGAGGATTGTATGAGGGCTTAGATCCAGATGAAATAATTAACAAAATAAATATTCATTCAAGACTAGTATATCTGATATTTAAAATCATAAATGAAATTCTAATTATAGGTGGAGGTTTAAGAGAAATAATTAGATTAAGAAGGGTTTTTGATAGCTATACATATGTAAAGAGAAGAATAATGGAGTCCTCGATATTGCCGATAATAATGGCTGTTGTAATACCATCAATTGGAGTTTACAGTATAAAGATTATAAATGAACTACTAAAGTTGGTAATTACATCTAATTTCCCTATACTTTGGTTATCTCTAGATGTATATAGAATTGCACTTTCAACTAGCATAAACATACTAATTCTCGGAGTATTTGTATCTTCTACTCTTCTAGCAAAAACAATTTCTGGAAGCTTGAAATATGTTCAATTTATATTGCCTCCTCTGATATCTTTATTAGTCTCACTTATTATTGTTCAACCGTGGGCTTAATATGAAAGGAGCATATGTGCTAATACTATATATAGGCGATAACCAGATTACATTCGCCAATAAGACTGTAAAGATTAAGCCTGGATACTATGTATATGTAGGTTCCGCTATGAGAAATATGCTTTACAGAATAAAAAGGCATTTCAGAAAATCCAAGAAGGTGAAGTGGCATATTGACTATTTAACAATAAAATATAAAGTGATCAATGCAATTATATTAGAGAGTACATTTAAGATCGAATCTGCAATTGCGCGTATCTTAATAGAAAAATTTGAGTATATCCCAAAGTTTGGAGCTACAGACACTAAAGACAAAAGTCACCTATTTTATATTGGAGCGACAAATGACTGCATAAAGAAATTAATGGAGATTCTTAGTCAAAATAAAAACAAAATCGGGTATACACGAATTTACTGGTATAATGAAGGTATCTTCACTGATAGTGACGGTAGCTAAAATATTAAGTGAAATTACTATTAACTGTTTTAAGTTTTGATAAGTTAAAAAAGATGTAATGATAATACCTTACAGTTATTATTATTTCTGTAAAGCTAAATATTCAAATAATTAAGTCTATACCTAAGTTTATTGTAGAGGTATATAGGCCCCCGTGGCCTAGCCCGGATTATGGCACCGGCCTGCGGTACTATGTAGATAGCCGGGGGTCCCGGGTTCAAATCCCGGCGGGGGCACTAACCATATGACTGAATTCTTCCTTCCTACTTTAAAAAAGGTTGCTAATAACTTAGGGAGATTAAGCTAGCTAACATATTTCTCTAGTATTTTGACTGTTCTCTTGACGGTTAGATCTGCAATTAAAGGTCCTAATCTCGGTCCACTATCCTTGCCTAGTATCATTAGATAGAGTATCTTAAAGAATCTTCTAGGCGAAATGCTAAACTTCCGGGCTACTTCAAAAATTTTTCCTTGTATCTCTTCACCCTCACCTAATGTTGATATCTCCTTAATTAACTCCTTTACTGCCTCCTTCTCAACTTTGGATAACTGGACCTCAGCTGTGACTTCTGGAGGTGGACCATGATCCCTTACCCAATTAACTGCATAGTTGATTATCTCCTCTACCTCCTCATCAACTTTATATCCATACTTGATTAATCGCTTAGATATGAACTCTTTCTCAATATCTTTCGGTGCAACCATCGCCAACGATAACACTAAATTATATGGTACTTTTACAGGGGGTATCGGCCCTAGTTTATATGCATATTCAAGTAACCCCTTAATTTTTATCTCTTGAAGTGGATTCTCAATTTTAATTTTTCCATAATAAACATCTCTGTACATATCTAATTCCCTCATCATATGAACAACAGTGTCAAATGAAATTTTTCTTGTACCAACAAACCTTTTAAGTAGATAGAGTAGTAGACTTTCAGGTGTCCCATACTTATACCATAATTGTGGTGTAAATATTCTTCCAGTAGACTTTGAAATTTTTCTTCCACTAACATCCAAAAACATCTCATATCTAACATGCAGTGGAGGTTCATATGATAATATTTCTCTCGATATTCTATCATTAACCTTTACAGAATCTGCTATATCCTTACCATATGCTTCAAACCTAATATCTAAAAATTTCCACCTTGCTGCAAACTCGACTTTCCATGCTAACTTCCCATCAGCCTTCGAGATATCAGCTAATCCCTCGTATCCACATCCATCATACCACTTACCCTTAATTTCTGTGCCTACACATTTATACCTAACTAGATTACGTTTTTCATCAAACTCGTAAGCAACAGTGGTGTATATCCTTCCACAATTCTTACAAATCGGAAAATATGGTAGCTGCTTTCTAAACTTTTCCTGCCCTAACTCATCATAAATAATCTCGCCTACTTCAACGTGTCTTAGCAGTATTTCCCTAATAATATCTCGCATCAATCCCTTCTTATAGATCTCATATCCAGACATATGAACGTAATCTATACCAGCCTTATCAAGAGCTTCCCTGAGCAATGAACTCATATGTTCTCCATATGAGGAGTGGCATCCAAATGGATCAGGAATTAATGATACCGGTTGAAGAAGATAATCTTCCAGCCACTTAGGTAACCCCTCAGGAACTTTTCTTAAACCATCCATATCGTCTGAAAACGCTATTGTCTCTGAATTATATCCTACATCTCTAAGCGCTAATGTTACCATGTAAGACCGTACGGCATCAGCCATACTACCAACATGCGGTATTCCAGAAGCGCCTAATCCACTTTCAGTCCTAATTAAAGATAAATCTCTGCCTAACTTCTTTTCTCTTTCGATCAACTTATGTGCAACTTTATCAATCCAGGTACCTCTACCGATAACCTTCCTCATTTTCACTCACACATAAGTCATAATTTTAAACTAGTCTCCTAAAACAAAAATATTTTTAAATTTAACTCTGATGGTTTGTTCACTACCAACAGTGATCTATAGTAGTGATCTTCTATAGTATAGTTAATAATACATCATATGCGATGCTTCTAACTCTAGCTTTATCATCAGCACCAACAAACAATAATACGTCGCCATCGCTAAGATTAAAACTCAATAAGACTGATTTCACGAACTCTGGATAATACTCTGAAACTTTTTCTCTAGAATCTGGGAATAATAGCTGCTTATTTCTGTAAATAAGAGTTATCGCACCCTTACCACCAACTATAATTGCCTTATCACGCTGTTCAATACCCGTTCTAACATTAGACGATAATCCTGAAGCATGAATAAAATATGTGTACCTACCGATATTAAATGGAGTTTTCATATATCCTTCATCCTTAACTAGACGTAAGTATTCCTCTATTAATGCCTTACCAGTTTTACTTAGAGAATGAGCTCTATTCACCTTTTCAATATACCCTAAACGTCTTAGATGGCTAAGAAGACTTCTAATAGTAGCTTCACTTAATCCAGTTTTCTCTATAAGCTTATATCTACCCATATGCTCATCGTATAATAATCGTAACAGCAAAAGTATATCTCCCTTTGTAGCATTTACTCTACAACAAATTTCATGAATTTTATCAATAATACTCTTAAGTTCTCTACTCACATAAATAATCACTAGCATTATTACTTATTTTTATTTCTGTTTTTAAAAGACTCCGTGGTAATTACTTCAACTCAATACTCCTCTATTTATTTACGCAATATCTCATTTTTAATTCTCTTCATATAGCCAGAAAGAATAAACTCTTATGATACTTTAAAAATCACTTAAGAAAGTTACAAAATTGATTAAATTAGTTAAAGAATAGCTTAGAAATCTGGGCTAATATGCTTTTGCTAAATATGCAATGTGGTGTGCTTCCCTGCCACAAATTATACAGTATTTACCCTCAGCTTTCTCTCCCTCTACATACCCTCTTGTTTCATATCCAAGCGTTTCTCCCTCTAATTCTTCAGCACATTCTCTACGGCCGCAGAAAGGTACCTTTATTATCGGTATCTTCTTATCAACGTACTCTAGTAACTCACCTAAGCTATTCGCTTCTACAATGTTACTTTTCAATTTATTCTCCGCTCTTTTTCTTAAAATCTCTTTAATTTCCTCTGAGATTTCCTCAATTTTTGTGCATAGTTCTTCTTTAGCTATAGTAATTCTCTCCCTCTTATCTCTTCTGAATAATGTAACCATATTGTTATCAACTTCCTTCGGTCCAACTTCAATTCTAATAGGAACTCCCCTCATATCATAATAATAGTATTTATCACCGGGTGTTCTCTTACTCTGGTCATATACAACTCGATACCCCTTTTCTCTCAACATTTTTTCTATAGATAGACAATAGTTATGTATCTTCTCGTGATCATACCCCTTCTTTGGTATGGGGATAATCACTATTTGTATTGGTGCAAATGAAAATGGCAGTATTAATCCAAATTCATCGCCATGAATCAGTATTAATGCAGCTAATAGTCTGGAAATTCCTATACCAAAGCATGTCTGATGGGCATGCTTATGCTGCCCATCAGCATCTTGGTATATTATCTCAAATGCCTTAGCGAAGTTTGTTCCAAGATAGTGTGTAGTACCTATTTGTAATACCCTACCATCTGGTAGTAAACAGTCAAAGGCATATGAAGCAACTGCTCCCGCAAATTTATCATATTCTTCTCTCCTTAAATGTAAAAATGGTATACAAAGCTCTTCATAGGTTATCCTCCTAAAAATCTCAGAGTCCTCTTCAATCTGCCTTATCGCTTCCTCCTTATTTCGAAATACATCATGTGTTTCGATCCAGAGAAATTCTCTACCACGTAATAATGGTCTTGTTGCTTTAGTTTCATATCTATACACAGCAACAGACTGGTAAATTTTAACCGGTAAATCTTTATAGCTCTTAATCCATAAGCTATACATTGGATATATTGCGGTTTCACTTGTAGGTCTTAAAGCTAGTTTCTCTTCTAGCGGACTATACCCTGCATGTGTAATCCAAAAAACTTGACCCTCAAATCCCTTAATGTGTTCTGACTCTTTCCTTAACATTTTTTCAGGTATAACTACAGGAAATAGCGCTGGCCTATGATTATACTTCTCTAACTCCTTTTCAAATGCATCATAAATTCTTTTAATTATCTCCATAGCGTATGGTCTATAGACTATAAACCCTTTAACTCCGTACCTAATGTCTATCAACTCTGCTCTGGAAAGAACTTCATCATACCATTTACTCATATCTTTCTCTTTATTAGGTAAGCTTGGCTCTACTATCGTCATAACTTCTTCCTCCTTTCAACTTCCTCATCCTTATTATTATCTAGGTCACCACTATAAAATATTATGACAGCTATACTGCCATAATAAAAGTGATTTAGATAAGTAAATATATATGTAAAGTTATGACATATGAACGCATGTAATTTCTCAATCGTTTAATATCTCTCTATATTCTTTTATATCATTACAACCTTAACATCACCTTTAACTAAAACTAAATTTCCGAGAATTTTTAGCATACCCATGAAATTAATTATTCTAAGTATAACACATATATGAGGTATTGGTGTTAGAAGGTGAGGTATAAAATAGTAACAGAGAATGATATTAAATACATTATGTCACGTAAGAGTTTTCAGCATAATATGGTTAGAAAAGTAATTATAGTTGGTGGAAGTTTTCTTTATCATGCTCCACCACTTCTTTCTTCACTTGCAGCTTTAAGAACAGGATTAAGAGCTTTATATCTCGCTATTCCGAAACCTCTAGTAATTCCAGCAAGGTCTGTACTCCTAGATGCAGTAATTATTCCATTACCAGACCTAAAAATTACAAAAGGTGTTGTAAATAAAATACTGAAATTAATTGAGAGAAGGAAAATATCAGTTAATGCTGCATTAATAGGTCCAGGGCTAACTGGTATAAAAAAAGAAATAGGGATATTAGCATACAAGCTGGTGAATATGAATATAAACGTAGTGTTATATTCCGGAGCTCTATACCCAGAAGTTATTAAATATCTAAAAGGTAGTGGAAGCGTAATAATTACTAATGGAGGATCATTCTTCAGAATATTTAAGGATAAATTATCTGGTGAACTAAGAGATAAAATTAAAGTTGTATCTCAGAATGCTGATGAATATGGGTTGACCATATTACAAAGAGATGAAGCAGCGGATATCGTATCGGATGGTACTTCAACATATGTAAACTATACAGGAAGTGCAAAGTTTTCTATTAATGGAATAGACGATATCCTCGGAGGGTTAACTGTTGGTATATTATCAAGGGGTATCGGTGCATCTCAAGCCGCAGTAGCAGCTGCATATATAAGTAGTAAATGTAGTGAAAATACATTTGTAAAATATGGTTTACACTTTACAGCTAGTGACTTGATTAATGAGATACCAATAGTGATGAAGGAATACGATAGAGTCACTTAATAATCTCCTTGAACCTTATCGCGTCTACAAACATAAACTTATTATTAAACATTACATAGACATCCTTTTCACAGCTAGATATTATCCTAACAAGATACCTTAAATCATCGTCAGTATACTTATAACTATAATTATAACCATTAATCCCATGAAGTCTATAATAGTGAAAGTCTCCTGTTCCCCAGTCCTTATCCTTAAATGGGTCAACACAGTGAACAATGCCTTTTTCCTTAAAAAATCTCTTAATCTCTTCATTATTCCAAGATTGATGCCTAGGTTCAACAATAATCCTTAAACCGCTCTTCAAAGTATATCCTAAAAATTGTTTAATTTCATCAATATTGTCTTCTGATAAAATCAATTTAGGAGGCAGCTGTATCACAACCTTACTACACTTTAATGCCTTGCAAATTTCAACTGTCATATTCCAAGCCTTTATATTTTCTTCAGTATACCTTAAAAAACCATAGTTCTCCAATTTTCCAGGTGGTGTTTTCCCATATCTTCTCCACGTTGGAGTACCCCATGGATGAGTAATAGCTTGCCATGCTTTAACTATGAATTCAAAGTTCGCAGGCACTTCTTCCCTCCACTTAATAGCAGTCTCTATCTTAGGTAACTTATAAAATGTAGACTGAATTTCCACTACATCAAAATTTTCATAGTACTTTACTTTACTGACGGGATATCCACAGCATCCAACCTTAACCTGTAGCTGCATACCAATTATAAATTTAGTATATCATTATTTTAACTAAAAAATTAAAAGCTGTTCAAAACTTTTTGCTAAGACATAATATTTTAAGGATCTATTAGGATAATCAAGTGATTTGGTAAAAGAGAAATAGGTTAGTTGGGGGTTAAGGGCGGGGGTAGGTAAAGCGAGATTATCCTATTTATGTCACTGTCGACCACCATACACCCACAAAACAACAAAAATAGTTAATAGAGAAGTATGACTTAGTTAAGATTAAGATAAGGAATTTATGCTAGCAATATTATTTAAATATCAAGAATCAATACAATATTATATAATTGTAATATATGGTAAATAATTTTAGACTTAAGAAATAAGGACGGAAAATACAATAACCAAGGCCAAATCCCGGAAGATCACCATTCACAAGACTAGCAATAATATTCTCTATATCCCTTACACCAAAACCATCAATCACTATAAGGATCCTCAGATCCTAGAAGTTCCATCTCAAACTGAAAACCAGATATAGAAAAACCAAACATAAATTCTCTACTAAACATTAAACTCAATTCAAGATACATCAACACAAAGAGTCACTTACAAGTAAATAAGCTCACTCACTAAAAAGCATTGTGAAAAGTCTAATACCCACCGACTCACTAAGAACATGAGGGCTAATCACCTTAACCTTCACCTAAACTCCCTAATTACATTACCATGGTGTGACGGTATTTTTCAAGTAGTGTACCTAATATTAAATGTAGGATACACTGAAGGAGATGTAATTCTATGGTAAGAATAGTAATGGTAGGCTATCAGTATCGACCTACCCTACTAAGAGCGGTTAAGAGAGTTAACCAGATTACAAATAATGTCCTTAAATTTGCATTCTTTAATACATACGATGTAGATAATGGTAAAGTATCTCCAGAAGAATTCGTTAAAACATTGAATGAAGCTGACATGATACTAATAGATGTAAGGGGAGGTGATAACGTAAGCAGGTTGATAGTTAATACACTAAGGGGGGTTAAAGATAAAACTATAATAACTCTTGTAGGTGGGTCACCTGAGCTCATAAACTTAACTAGAATGGGGTGTTTCTCACTTAGTAAGTTTACAACTCTATCAAAGAAACCCGTAATCAAACATATTTTCAAGAGGAAAACTATAGACTATGGTAAAATAGTTAAAATGAGGGAAAAATTTGAGAAACTAGGCTCCATACTCCCATTTAGCGTATTCAAACATGCTAAAAATTATGCATTTATACTTAAGTGTTATGAAAACCCATCAGAAGAAAACTATACCGCTATGTTGCTACTATTACTAAGGGAGTATGGAAAGGTGAAATTGAATGTAAAGATACCAGAGCCGAAGATAATGCCCACTATGGGGGTACTAGATTTCCATACAAATAGAATTTTCAATTCAGTAGATGACTATCTAGCAGCGTACAAGTATAGTGATAGACCACTTATTGGAATACTATTTTATGGTGGTCACCACTATGATCAGTCTCTTCCTGCAGCAAAACTTCTCACCTACAAACTTGAAGAAGCAGGTTTAGGCGTTATTCCCGTTTTCTGCTCAGATCTCAGATACTATCTCGCTATAGAAAAATTCTTTATAAAAAGGAATAAGCCAATAATTGAGACTGCGATAGACCTCCTATGGTTTAGATTTGCAGGTGGCCCTCTTGGAGGAGATCATAGGATAACCCTCGAAACTCTAACTAAACTAAATGTACCAGTTCTTCATGGAGTACAATTATCATCAATAACTATAGAGGAATGGGATAAATCAAGAATGGGTGTACCACCAATTGAAATGGTAACAACAGTTATTCTACCTGAATTAGATGGTAGAATAGAACCTCACGTTACTCACGGTCTAAAACGCTATAGAAGTAAGAATATACAATTAGAAGACTATGTAGCAATTGATGATAGGATAAGTAAGCTTGCTAGAAGAACAGCAAAATGGGTTAACTTAAGAAGGAAACCAAATAGGGAGAAGAAAGTCGCCATAATAATATACAATTATCCTCCAGGAGAAGAGAATTTAGGTAAAGTAGCATACTTAGATGTCTTTGCCAGTATATCAAAACTTCTCAATAGAATGAAAGAGGAAGGGTATCTTATAGATAGAGTACCTGATAAACAAGAATTGAAAGAACTACTTTTAAGAAGTGGAGCTGTAAACTCTGGAGAATGGATCCATACACCCAAGGTAGTAAAGAAAATGTATAGAGTGGATATACGTGAGTATCTAGAGTGGTTTAAGGCGCTCCCTAAAGACGTACAAAAGAGAGTTATTGAAGAGTGGGGTGACCCTCCCGGAAACATAATGACCTATGATGGCTTCATACTAATTCCGGGAATAACTATAAATAATGTATTTATTGGTGTTCAATCATCAAGAGGAGTTCATGAGGATCCATCTAAAATATATCATAAACGTGACTTACCTCCACATCACCAGTATATCGCATTCTATAAATGGATTGAGAGGAAGTTTGAAGCAGACGCAATAATACATTTTGGTACTCATGGAACTCTAGAATTCCTACCAGGTAAGGATACAGGACTCTCTAATAGATGTTTTCCCGATATACTAATAGGTGATATACCAAATATCTACATATATCATATTGTTAACTCATCCGAAGCTGCTATTGCAAAGCATAGAAGTTATGCAGTAATGATAGGTCATAGTAGCCCTCCATTAACAGTTAGTGGATCACACGATTTCATATTGGAATTGGAGCGTTTAATAAATCAATATTATGATACATTGCAGTATAGTAAGGATAGAGCATTAGAATTACTTAAGAAGATAACATCTATGGCAAGAGAGTACGGATTAGGTGAAAATATTGATGAAATTCATGATAGGATATATGAATATAAGCGATCACTTATACCAAAAGGACTACACATTCTTGGCGTAGAACCATCTGATGAGGAATTAGTAGACTATTTAACCTTCATTACAAGATATGATAGAGGTTACATTAAGAGTTTACATCGCATTATTGCTGAATCTCTCAATCTAAACTATGATGAACTACTTGAACATCCATCGAAAACTACACGTAATGGGAAGATGTTCTCTAGGGTTTTAGAGAATATAGAGTGCATGGTAAAGAAGATAATAGAGTTACATATAGTAAGAGGTATGAGTGTAATGGATACTATAAAAAGTGTCCCTATTGAAGGTGCTAATTTAGAAGACTTAACTACCACACTTAATTATCTTAAACAAGTTAAGGAGAATATACTAGCATCAAATGAGTTAGAGAATATACTACATGCCCTCAATGGAGAATACATAATGCCTGGTCCAGGAGGAGACCCTATAAGAACGCCTGAAGTCTTCCCTACAGGACGTAACATATACCAGCTCGATCCAACCAATATACCAACCGAAATAGCTATGGAGAGAGGTAGTAGAATTGCTGAAGAGTATATTAGGAGATACTATCAACAGCATGGACGTTACCCTAGAGTTGTTAGTGTAGTACTTTGGGGTTTTGAAACAATGAAAACGGGTGGTGAAACAATAGCTGCAATATTGAGATTATTAGGGGTTAAGCCTATCTGGAAGTCTATCTATATTCGTGATTTAGAAGTCATTCCATTAGAGGAGTTGAGGAGGCCAAGGATAGATGTACTTGTAACAATATGTGGTATATTTAGGGATACCTTCTACAACATAGTTGAGTTACTTGATAGAGCATTCAAACTTATTGCTAATCTTGATGAACCTCTTGAATGGAATTATGTTAAAGCAAATATCCTAAGTGATAGGAGTAAGCTTGGGGAAGACTCTATACTTAGAATATTTGGGCCTCCAGAGGGTGAATATGCAACTCCGCTTACAAATGTGATTGAGAGTAGTATTTGGAGAAGTGAAGTAGAGCTAGTACAAGCATATCTGAATAGTATGAGGTATGCTTATGGTGTAAATGTTAGAGGTTATAAGGCAGAGAGTGTTTTGAAAACACTCTTATCAAGAGTTGATATTGTCACTCAAATTAGAGACTCCATAGACTATGAGATCACGGATTTAGATCACTACTATGAATTCTTAGGAGGGTTAACAAAGAGTGTAGAGGAGGTTAGAGGTGTGAAACCATTAGTGTTAGTAGCAGATACTACTAGAGAGAGGGTAAAGGTAGAACATGTTAGTGAGGCTATAAGGAGAGGTGTAGTTACACGTCTACTTAACCCCAAATGGATAGGTGAAATGTTAAAGCATGGATATAATGGTGTAACAAAAATAGCTGATAGAGTAGAATACCTACTAGGACTAGCCGCAACCGTAGGATATGTGGAGAACTGGATGTGGAATGGTATTGTAGAGAAAATAGTATTTAAAAAGGAGGTATATAATGTAATGCGAAAGGAGAATCCATGGGCTCTACAAAAGATAATTAAAAGACTATTAGAGGCAAACGTGAGAGGATACTGGCATACATCAAGAGATATAATAGAAAAGCTGAAGGAAAAATACTTGGAAATTGAAGGACTACTTGAAGAAGCGACATCATAAACTCCTTACTTAATCAGTTTTAAAATGAGAAACAAGGGTAAGGGTATATTTCGCATAGGATTACCCTTATTTTAAATGTATAAAGCTGTAAAAAATCTTTTATGTATTGCATCAATAATCTTTCTTGGTTTTTTGTATCACCTATCACATATACTCTTCTTGCTATCTTCCTTGCTGCTTCAACGATTTTGCTATCTAAGACTGGCTCACGTCCAACAGTTAGGATTATTATATCTGCTGATATTGTCTCCTTCTTAGCTGGAGGCTTAAAATGATTAACCCAAACGTGAAATTTAAGGAGAATTTATGAACTTGGCTTATTCCTATTATTCATATTTACTGGTTTTTTCTTTAGTATATCCTCGCTTACTATCTTCTCTAGATTGTATAAATACGGGGTTGGGAGATTATAGGCTCTATATAACGGCAATTACACCAGCTAACGTAGAGTTATCTGGAGCTGTTAGCTGGAGCGCACACATGAAAAATATGAAACTGCATATGTGGATGTAGATGCGTGGCAGGATATACATATAGAGTTAACTGGGTACCTTGCTATATACACTTTATCAGGCGGTTACTAGGAGGGAATAACATGCATACCTCCGCTACAGATTATTCCTCCTGGAACCTCTGTTTCAATTACTGTTCCTCTACCAAAGAGCGTGAATATTTATCAGAGCCACAGCCTAACCCTTAAAGTATTCTTTGATGATGGAAGCATAAAGGTGTATACTGTTTCATTTAAAGTTTGATATTCATACTTCTGTAGTGATTGTCGCTTGAAATAATACATCTCAGGGGATGCTTTTAAAGGTTGGAGTTTATTAGTGATGTGCTGTGTGTAATGCTGATGCTTTTGAAAAGGTTGTGTATGTTTTTCGTGTTTGTTCGCATGAGGTTGGGTTGGCGATTGTAAAGTTTAAAAGTTTATTTGTGATTTTGGTGAGGCTAATTGAAGTGAGATTAAAGAGTTTCTTGAGAAGATTTTTGATACTTTTTTACGTCAACTAATATACTGTAGTACTTAAATTATACATCACAAAAATTTAAATAGGATGGGATGCCCTATCCTATTGAGTAATGAATACAAGAGAGGTAGCAGTAACGGCTATTTTTGTCGCAACTGCTGTTGCTGGAAGAATTGCCTTAGCATTTATACCTAATGTTTCCCTAGCATTTCCTGTAATTTTCCTTTCTGCTATTCTCTTCGGCTATAAAATCGGTGGAGTGGTAGGTTTTCTCACGTATATAATTAGCGACTTATACCTTGGGCCAGGTCCATGGACTATAATTAATGCATCATTGGCCGCGCTAGTTGGTATGCTAACAGGTTTACTGAGATTTAAAATAGTTAGTGATAAATTTATCTTATTTACATCAGTAGTATTGTTAACTCTCTTCTTCGACATCTCTTCTTCGGTATTATCTATGTCTCTTTTTGGTGTAAGTCCTATTATAGCGATTATTGGGTTATTTATGCCAATATTTATTGGTTTTATTCCATACCCAATGGGCCCTGTACATGAAATTACGAATGGAATTTTAACCATTCTATTAACGCATAATCTCCAGAAAAATCATTTAATTTTAAGATATCTGGGGGTGTCATGTTATGGAGACGAGTAGAATATACAAATATTTAATGGTTATCTTCCTAATCTGGGCTCTTGCCGTTTCCTCTTTCTCTGTATACTTATATATGGAAAATAACAAGTTAAATAGGCAAGTACAGAGTCTAAAAAACCAAGTAGAAAGTTTAACTAAAGAAAATGCTATGTTATATGATCAAATTTCAAGCTTAAATAACCAGATGTCAAACTTAGAATCTCAAAATACTAACCTAAGTAATGAGCTATTCACACTACAAAATAGAATACGAATGGTTAGTTATGTAACACTAATTATTGATTACAGTAACGGAAGCATAGACAAGTATTTAGTTTATATTATAGAAGGGAAAAATAATACAGTATTTGATGTCCTTAAAGCAGTTGCCGTAATCAATTATACATACTATGAAGCCTATAATGACGTCTTAATCTGGGGGATTAATGGTGTATATAATAATGATAAAGAATGTACATATTGGTTGTTCTACGTAAATGGAGTGTTATCACCTACTGGAGCTATGAATACCTATATTTATGGGGGAGATAGAATAGTATGGAATTACACTAAGATATCATGGTAATAAGAAATTAACCAAACTGATAATAAACTCCAAAGCCGCCTCTAGGGAAATTCCACTTAATAGCGTTTAAAGGACATACCATTTTACAAGTACCGCATTCGAGACAGCCTTCATAATTGAATCTTAACTCTCCATTTTCATCAATTGTATATAGTCCCGCTGGACATGCTTTTACACAAATCCTACTTTCACATTTCCTACATATTTCGTAGTTTACCTCAATATGTGGCTTCTTATCAATTATAAATTTTGTTAGAGTTAACCTCTTTTCTACGGACCAAATTTTCTTCTCCATTATAACATCACCTTCATCATAGTCATAATTAGCTTAATAAGAGAGTAGCCTTTAAGAGATTCTCGAAATACAGCCTTAGGATCCTTTATCTCTTTCGTATCAAATAATCCCCGCATAAATTTACACACTAACATGGGATATATGGAATATACGTCTTCGTTACCTAATAATCTCTCAACTTTTCTATATTTCTTCATAGCATCGAATATCTCGCTTTCAAAAAGTTTCTTTTTATAAAGCGATAATGTTGATTCATCATTTTTACCAATTTTATGTGCCTCTTCTATAGTTTCTGCAGCTAGTCTACCACTCTCTACCGCAAAATCAACACCATGAATCGTAAAGCCGGTGTTTAATATTAAACCTGCAGCTTCACCAATAACTAGATAACCATTGCCATAAGGTTTCTCTAAATAATCATAATATCCGGTCTCACGTACAGTTTTAGCTTGATACTCAATTAATGTCCCCCCCTCTAAAAATGATTTCACCCGTTCACGTAATCTGAAGTATTCAACTATATCCTTAACGTCTATACTTAGGTTCAACACATTACTAAGTCTAACTACAACACCAATAGTAACATAGTCCTTCATTGTATAAAGAAATGCCCCACCAGGTACTCCTTGAGTCACTTCACCCACAAATAACCATGCTAACCCCCAATCTCCGCCCAATCTTTCACTTATCACTTTTTCATTCAATTTTATAACTTCCTTAGCTCCAACAGCCATATGCTTAGGTTTAGGTCTACTCCATAAACCATGCTTCTCTAAAAGATTTCCATTTGATCCTTCAGCAATAATGACATAATCCGCCTCGATCTTCTCGTTATCTACAAATACCCCAGATACACAGTTGTCATTAACTACTAATGACTCAACAAGCATTCCGGGAGCCACAATCCCACCATTACTTTCAACAAGTCCTGCCATCCACTTCATGAATTTTGATAGAAATGTTGTAAAACTCTCTTTACGTCTCTCTTTATCATGAAAAAAAGATAAGTCTGCACTGAGGTCTTTCCAGGTAAAGCTTAATCTCTCTTCATAAACCCATCTCTCTATAGGAGCTTCTGTTCGAAATCCCTCAAAGTACTTATCAAATGGTTTTGCATAAATTCTTCCACCAAACACGTTTTTACAGCCGATTTCATTACCTCTCTCTAAAACAAGTACATTAAACCCCTTTTTAGCAAGATGGTATGCTGCAGATAAACCTGCAGGTCCTCCTCCAACAACTATAACATCAAATTTTTCAACATCAGCCAATGTTACCACCTAAAAATAATATGCTGACAATATTGTTTTCGTCTAATATTTCTAGAGGTTGGTAATTATGATTAAATATATCGCAATATTTAATAATACTCAGTATATTCAAGATATTCAAATATCGAGTATAGGAGACGTCAAAATTTTAAGTTTCAGTTATTAAGTAGATATCCACATTAATTAGAGTATATTAATAGATTGAATTGATAGGCCTTAAATCTAAATCAATCTCTTACTCACAATTAACTTATTAAGTTAAATGTCTATTTTTAAATAGGAAGGTGTTATATTATGGTAAGAAAAAGAAAAGACCGTGGTAGGCATAAAGGGAAAGGAAAAAAGGGAAGAGAAGGCTACGTTTACTGCAGTAATTGCGGCGCTAGGATTCCTAGAGATAAAGCAATAAGGAGAGTTGTATGGAGGTCGCTAGTGGATCCACAGTTATCAGAGGAATTGAAAAAACAAGGTGCTATTATACTTAAGCAGCCAATAATTAAATATTACTGTGTTTCATGTGCTGTACACTATGGAATAGTCCGTATTGGAATGGCTGCTGAAAGAGCAGCGAGAGAGGAGTAAAAGTAGAAGATACTAGTTTTTTAATATTTGCTAATAAATGTCTTTATATCAGTAATTAAACTCGATATATCTTCTTCAGCTGTAAAATAATGTACTGATATCCTAATATTACTTAATCTTAATGATAGTTTATAACCTCGTGATAACAGATACATATAGAGTTTCTCTGTATTTTTTCCGATATTAAATGATATGATTCCACCTCTTTTCTTCGGATTTCTAGGAGTCACTAAATTAACGCCTTTAATAAGAGCGAGCTCATCAATTATCCATGTAGTTAATGAACGTACTCTTCTCTCGATATTATCAATCCCTATTTTAAGCAATTCCCTTAAAGTAGCGTGAAGTGATATATAGTCTAATATGGGAGGATATCCAGCTTCTAACATTCTACCACTACTTGCTCTCCTGTATTCAATATCACTAAAAGACCATATATCCTTATGAGAAAACCATCCTTGAAAGGGGGGAATTAATTTCTCTAAGATCTTCTTTTTTACGTATAGGAATCCAGCGCCAGGTGTAGATAATAACCATTTACCAGATCCAGTAGCGATAAAGTCCGAATGCTTTGCATCTACTTTAACTACACCAACTGACTGGTACGCATCTAAAAACAAATAAGTATCATATGCTTTTACTGCATCGTATATTTCCGTAATGTTTGCTCTATAGCCCGAGGAATAAAATATGTGACTAATTGCCAAGAGTTCCGCATCTACTGACAGTGATTGAATAATTTTCTGCTCATCAACTACTTTATCGAATTTAATTACGTCCACTCGATAACCAAATCTGCTCATAATATACCAGGGAAATCTATTTGATCCAAACTCTAGATTGTTTGTAATTACTCTCTTCTTTCCCCTATATGGTAAACTATATGCTACTGAAGCAGCTGCTAACGATACGCTAGGTACTAAAGCGATTTCATCAGATCTACATCCCAGTAATTTAGCAGATAAGTCTCTAACTTCAGATAGGATTTTGATCTCTTCCTCCTCATCTATACCAATATCAAATCTGATATAATTCTCCATGGCTTCCTTAGCCTTTGGATGAAGCGGACCTTTTTTCGCATAATCAAAGTATTTTTTTGCATACCCAATATATTCTCCAGCCATTTTAATCTCTTAACAAAAAATACCAGGCCATATCTATTTATAATTTAGGAAATGATCGAATATCGTGAATTGAAAAAGAATATATTTGGGGATATTCTTGTTGCCGAGAATATTAACGAAGCATTAAGAAAATGGCGAAAAATATTTAATGTCACACAGAGTGAATTAGCTGAAAAAATGGGTATTTCCTCGTCGGTAATCTCAGAATATGAAAACAATCCAAGGAGAACCCCTGGGACAAACTTTATAAAGAGATTTGTTAATGCTCTCATAGAAATTGACGTCCTGAGAGGCGGGAAAATCATAAGGCTAATTAGTAAGAGTGAGAATTTCTCTCCAGAGGACGGAATACTACTAATAGAGGATTTTCATGAGCCAATTCCGGCAAATGAATATATATTTGCAACTAATAGTGAAGTTCTTGTAGGAGAAGAGTATCTAGGTAAGTCATATATTTATGGACATACAGTTATAGATGGTGTTACTGCAATACTATCACTTAGCGGAGAAAGTTTTTATAGAATATATGGGCGTACTACTGAACGGGCATTAATATTTACAAATGTATCCCTTGGTAGATCACCACTAGTAGCAATTAGGGTATATCCATTAAAACCCAGACTAGTTATTCTTCACGGCCCATCTAAGGTAGATACCCTAGGTATAAAAATTGCAATGAAGGAGAAGTTAATACTCGCTTTATCTCGTAAACCAAATGTTAAATCTCTGCTAGAAAATATAAAAAAGATGTCAAAAAATTTTCAGAAATTCCTAGAGTTATAAAAGGTAAAGGAAGAAAGTATATATATTATGTAGTCTACAAGAATACCTCTATTTATAAAAAATTTTTCCAGCGTTATAACTCATATAAATACTATACTCCATAAATTACAATTTTTAAGAATATTACAATAATACTATATATTGAAGGTTAATGTTAATATTTTAGAGGTGTGTCAATTATGAAACAATGTTATATATCTATACTAGTAATTAGCCTATTATTGCTGGCAATATTTACATCAGTACCATTAGTACATGCTGATAATTATGTGACTAATACCCCACAACCTAGCAAGATCTCTCCAATCTTAAGAAAAATTCTATATGAGAATGGAAACTTTGAGGGGGTATCTTTAATTGGTGATGTTGTAAAGGGCAAGGTAATTGTTAGTGGAAATAACATAGATAGTGTACTAAAGTATGTAAAGCCATATATGGTTCTAAAAATTCCGAATGGAAATACAATAATCTTTGGCTTTTATCGTCTATCAGACGTGGAAACATTATCAACATTAGCAAATGTTGTATATATAATGCCAGATCCTCAGCCATACTACGGTATTCCAGAACCTAATGAATTTCTATCCTCAGGGGAAATTGGCCTAAACCTATATACAATGAGAGAAATCCTTAGGGTAAATGATGTTGAATCTTTGTATGGATATACTGGTGAAGATGTGGTTGTTGCTGTAATTGATACAGGAGTAGATTATGGTCAACCAAACATTAGAGATAAATTAATAATTGATGATAATGATAATCCACTAGTATTTGATCCAGATGCAATGGGACTAATATTCCCTTTCTATGATTTCAAAGCTGTAGATGGCTACTTACAAACTGCTGGTGTTAACGTCACAATATTCACTGGTTGGCTCTGGTGGTTAGACATATTTGAAGCAGACACTTCATACGCTTGGATGAACTATACAATACCAGCAAACTTTTATGTCGGAAATATAACCTCAGCTAGTGGTAACTATAAGTTAGGTTTTCAAGTAAACTATCTCTATGGAGTAATAATACCAGTTTTATTGGTTGACTCAGAAACGCCGGGGTTGTATGATACCGTTTATGTAGATGTATCAAGCATTTATAAAATGGTATTTCAAGATAAAGCTCCAGACTACAGTTTTGCAGATGAAAATCCATATCATAAGGGAGACGTTATAGCGGAAGACTTTAATGGAGATGATATACCAGATATATCATTAGGTGTAGTTGGAGGATACTTCTTAGATGCTATGTATTTCTTTGGAGGAGGATTTAAGGAAGGTTTTTCAGATAAGGGAGAGTATCTTCTATTATTCTATGACTTTTATGGACACGGAACAGCATGTGCTGGTGCAATTGCATCTTCAGGTACACTAGCATATGATGTCTATAGTGAAAATGAAAGTATATCCCTAGTAGGTATAGCCAAAGATGCTAAAATCCTTGGCATGACAGGACTGTTTAATGGATTTGTCGAGGCTGCTTGGTTCTTCGCTGCCGGTTTTGACACCGTAGTGGTAGATGGCGTTCCATATCTTGTATATAGTGGCCAGCCAAGAGCTGACATAGCAAGTAATAGCTGGGGAATATCATATTACTACTATGACTATTTCCTATTCGGAGTAGACTTTGAGTCTACACTAGAAATGGCTTTCATGATCCCAGGATTCTTAGACCCAGACTTCCCAGGAATACTAATGGTCCAAGCAGGTGGAAATGGCGGACCAGGATACGGCACTATAACCTCACCAGGAGCTGCTAGTCTAGTACTAACAGTTGGTGCATCAACATCATTCCACTGGGTAAAGCTTCAAACAGATCTCCCTATATTCTATGATTATCAGGGCTTCTATGATAATATTATATTCTGGTCTTTGAGAGGGCCTACTCCATTGGGTGATACAAAGCCAGACGTTGTCAACATAGGAGCATTTGGATGGGTACCAGGGTTAATATATGGTGACGGTAAACAGTCATTTACATTCTTCGGCGGTACGAGTATGGCAACACCTTTAACAGCTGGAGTAGCTGCATTATTAGTTCAAGCATTAAAAGATAAGGGAATAAATTACGATCCATTTGTGTTGAAAAGCATAATTATGAGTACAACTGTAGACTTGAATTATCCAGCATTTATCCAAGGTGCAGGACGTGTTGACGCATATAATGCTATCAAGTTAGTGGTAGATGGAGGTATTTATGCATTAAGCCCAGATACGTGGACAAACATCTACTCACAGGTATATGCACCCTGGTTCTTAATATATGGCACGTTACCGCCAGTAAGTAATGATATTGCAATGCCAAGTATATTTGCAGGTTATTTAATGCCTGGTGAAGTGTATAATGGCACATTAACGCTTACCAGTACATATACAGAGAAAGATGTAGCTGTTCACATCCATGATTATGAGCTAATAAAAGTTGGAGAGGAGGTTTATAACTTTACATCAACGGGCTTCGAGAACTATACAGTCCCCTTCATTAAGGTATTTGATCCGGAGGAATTTGCTGATGCGGATTTTGTTGTAATAGATCTATATACAGAATATCCATACTTTGATCCATATAACATGTATTGGTACTCTACATACCATGCTTTAGTCTTTGGAGAATGGTCTGATTTAGACCAAGATGGAGAAATTGATGATGGAGAATTCGCTAGAATGAATTATGCATATGCACGAGCAAATGTTCAAGAGTTAACATTAAATAATCCTTACAATATGATGGCTGATCCTGACAATAACAAGTTGGTACTTTATGTATATAGATGGAGTGAATCCCCGTATGATGTCCCAGTAATAGTTAGAGTTGTAAAATACGCCAAGCTTGATTCACCATCTGTCAGTGTAGTTAATTCTTCCATTGTGGAAGCAAATAGTGCTATAAATATTAACTACTTAGTTAACGCGTCAGCAGAACCTGGAATTTACAGTGCATTTATAGAGGTGTCATATGAAAATAATACAATAACAATACCAGTAAGCTGGAGTATTCTATATGTAGTAAACTCCTTAGAGTTTACCATAGGTGGCCTAGAGCCTGATGATACGAGACCATACGACTCATATTCCACACTGGGAAGACAACAGTGGGGATGGAGATATGAATCAGGAGATTGGAGATTCTTCCATGTATATATTCCACCCACATACTATGGAATATCAATACTATCAATTACATTAGAGTGGCAACACCCGCTTTCTGGATATGACTTCTTCGTGCATACACCATATTTAATCGGGTATAGCGACTGGGGCTTCTATATCGGCTATGGAAGGCATATCTGGCATACAACACTAAATGAAACTGCACTTATAGGATGGGCTTACCCATCTCTAGACGTCTTCCTATACGATTATGGTATCTACACATTCGCAATTAGACAATACCTTTATGGAGGGCTATTTCCTGCAGAAACATTTAAACTTAAAGTATCGATTTTACCGGCCGAAACATTCCTAATTTCATCGCTAGTTGCGTACCATACATTTACTATAAACGCGTCTGAGGAGAATCCGTTTTACTCTGTATATGCAATATATGGTATCCCTAACTACCTTGCAACCGTGGCGTCTGGAGAGGCGTCCATTTATGTAGTTCCTAGTGTATCTCCCATTTACGTATACTCACCATTGCATGTAACAATATCTGTAATTAGAAATTCTACGGAAACTCCAGTAATTGCACAGATAGTTTACATGGGATATAGAGAACAGCCTCTAGTAATTAAGTACTACAATAACTTCTATGCATATATAGCATTAAGGCTTGAAACATATAATTTCTACTGTTTTAGCGTAGCATAACCTCTACTTTATTCCCCTCTTTTTTATACTCTCTATAATAATATTATACTCCTCCTCAGAAAGTGCTCCATACTCAAATAGGATTTTCGACAATTTACTCATTTTAATTAATGAATAGACCTTAACATTATACTTCTTCATTCTCGTTACTCCACCCTCCTCCCTATCTAAAATTACCACCATATATCTCATATTTGCACCATATCGATTCTTAATATGCATATAGAGTCTCTCAGCAGTGAATCCCGTATTGAGTATATCATCTACAAATACGATAACATCGTCAGTATTGATATGTCCCAATACAATCTTCATATCATATTTATCAAAATAAGAAAAAGGTTTATCAAGACTTATTGACAGCAATGGTAAGAATAGTGCACCCTTATTTGAAACACCAACTATCTTGTCAAAATTATTTAATCCTATCTTTTTTCGTATTAAATTAGCTAAGCTTTCAGAAATTGCAGACAGGTAATCAGGACGATTTGCTAGATATGAAAAATTTATATAATAAGAACTTTTAACTCCACTTGCTAAAACATAATCTCCAAACGATAAAGTGTATCCACGAGCAAATATCTTAACAAGTAATTTTTCAACATCCATAACTTAACAACCAAAATATACAGTATGTCTTTATTCTTTAATTAAAAATATTTACTGAAGTGTTAGGAAGCTGAGGATAAGTGTCTTTACCTCCATTATCCATTACAAAGTAAGTAAAAAACAAGTAATAGTTAGTAATAACTGGTTACTTTTTAATAGAAAAATATGATAATGACTAAGACTAAATTATATGGTTTATAAAAAATTAATGGTTGGTGAAAACAATGGTACGCGTAGGTATTAATGGATTTGGTAGAATTGGTCGATTAGTTTATAGAGCGTCATTAGAAATTCCAGAAGTTGAAGTAGTAGCTGTTAACGATTTGATGCCTGCGGAAACTCTTGCCTTTCTCTTAAAGTATGATACCATTCATGGAAAGCTAGACTTAGATGTTAAGGCAGTAGATGGAAAAATAGTTGTAGGCGATGATGAAATTGTGATTTTCAATGAGAGAGATCCTGGCCAGATACCGTGGGATAAGTTAGATGTTGAAGTTGTTATTGAGTCGTCTGGAGTATTTAGAACTAAAGAGTTAGCGTCAAGACACTTACATGGAAGTGTAAAGAAAGTTTTAGTTTCAGCACCAATGCCTGATGCTGATATAACAATATTACCAAAGATAAATTCAGATAAGTATGATCCTGAAAAACATCATGTAATTTCAATGGCTTCGTGCACGACAAATGCGCTTGCACCATTAATAAAGGTTTTGAAGGAAAATTTTGGTATAGTTAAGGGTGAAATGACCACTATTCATGCCTATACAAATGATCAAAGATTACTGGACGCTATACATAGGGATATTAGGCGAGCAAGGGCAGCCGCTATAAATTTAATTCCAACATCTACAGGAGCTGCTAAAGCAATCTTCCAGATATATCCAGAGCTCGAGGGTAAGCTAACAGCATTAGCTATAAGAGCTCCTGTTCCAGATGTCTCTATAGTAGATCTATCATCAATCGTCGAAAAAACAACTGATAAAGACGAAGTTAATAATGCATTTAAAGAAGCAGCAGAAACAAACTTAAGTGAAACACTATTATACGTTGAAGAGCCATTGGTCTCCTCAGATTATATTGGCTGCCGATACTTATCAGTAGTAGATGGATTATTAACGCAAGTAGTAGATGGAAATCTCGTAAAAGTACTAGCATGGTATGATAATGAAGCTGGATATTCTTATCATTTAACAAAATTAGCAGCAAAACTAGTATAACTACTTAGAAAGGTTTTACATAATCTTTGTCCCTAACCTATTTTTGGAGAGCTATTCCTAGATTTCCCTTAAATATACCCACTAAAACCTTCAACAAATATACAACTTATTTTTAAACTATTCTATCTTGATTATGGCATGATAATTGAATTATCAAGAAGATTTTACAATTTCCTTCGTGATCGTGAATTATCTATAAAAAGCGATTTAGAGAGAAAACATTTACACATCGACGATGTCTATTGCCATAGACATTATCATTATATAATAGGACCCGGAAAATACATAGCTCTTAAGTTAAAAAGTATAAAATCACTTGAGGTACATAGAAAACCCTATCTAGGAATCATATCTTCTGATCCAGAGTTTTCACATGCACTTAGTGTTATCTTAAATGATTTAGGGGTATCTTCAATAAATCTAGGATACTTAAATATTAAGGATATAAATGAAGTAGAAAAATTATGTGATTTTCTTCTTGTACTAGGATATAACGAGTTACTTGAAAAAACAAATTTCATTTTTGAAGAAGAGTTAAATGCTGTAAATAATGGCTTAGAAAATATACATATCAGGATTAAGAAAAACTACTTGTATATTACCTGCGATCTTAACTATGTAAGGGGATTAATCGCGGCATTATATGCAGCTAGACCACTATACTTATCATTATTTAACTTTTTAGTAAAAACTTATCCAATCTTACCTATCAATATAAATCTGCAAGAAGGTATTTATCCAGCAAAACTTATTTCTAATCATATAGAAATTAGCGATAACCTCGATGAAATTAATGCCTTTATTATAACTATAAACGATAAGAAGTATGCCGAAATTATCGGGAGCCTCTATAATCTATTAACCCAAGCTCCTGTAAAAAAATGACCATCTCATTAATCTTTATCCTAGCTTCCCATCCCTTCTTAGTTAAATAATATTTCTTCCTATCTCCTTCATCAACTTCATAAACTAAACCTGAATCTATCATTTGTTTTAATCGGTTCTTTAATCTATCATGCGGAATATTTGCTCTATAAACAATTGTCGAAATCGTAGTTCCATCTTCATCTATAGCATTTAATATATCTCTGATGATAAGTATGTCCGGCCTATATTTCAAACCTCCTCCCCTTTAATTGTAGTCGTTTTAACGAATAGACTTACGTCTTGTCTTAGTATTACTAATCCGGAGAATCCCGCTACCTCTATCATACTTGAAAACATATCAGTAGTTGGGAAGAATGGAAACAGCATTAAAAGTCTACTTAGTATTAATAATGATAAACCAGTAATAACCATAAATTTACCCACATATACCTTTGTAGGAAGCGACACAACAACATTCACTAAGAATATAATTAGCTCCGCTAGTACAATTACATTAATTGCTACTTCAATATTATAAAGTATATCTGCAAAAAATGCTGGCAATATCATTAATACCGCTTCGCTACCAGTTTTCTTAGCAAGAAAATTAAATAATATAAGTATAAAGAAACCTGCTATCTCAAATATCGTATATATAATATTACCTACATGATGATATAAAAAACCCTCATATTTCAAGTTATAAAAGTGTATTAATACATATCCATAGCTACTCATTACTAAGTTGGATAATGCACCCAAAATAAACATTAAAAACGATAGTATCAGGATTAGCAAGGACTTTGAGTGTACATACCTATAGCCATCAATAAAGAACTTAACAATATAAAATAGAATTATGATTAGAATCGCCATAAACGTAGCTCTGAAAAGCGGAGTAATTAAATGTAAGGCAGTTATTTCTAACATCAAAAAACAGAAGGATTTTAGACAATAAAAATCTAACATACAGCCATACTATGGATATATTATCTTTCATCTGTGTAATAGTTATCCCTAATCTGCCATATTACGTTCTTATCTCTCCCTAGACATCTTCAATAACAATAAAAATAAAGAAAAGAAGATAATCAAAAAGTTTTAATACTTTATAAAGTTACAGTTAGAAAAAATAATGCACCTTAAATATTAATGAGAAATGCAAATATATTATAAGCTAAGGTATTTATGGTGATAATCGGTTATGCAAATACCAGAGCCATTTAGACGTTTACTTAACCTTGAAAATATTAGCGATAAATATAGAAATACGATCATCAATTATATTCTCGAGATATTATCAGCACTAAACTTCCATTTAAATAAATTTCCGTTAGATGGTATCCTAAAATCAGCTGTATCTCACTTAATTGGTAAAGGGAAACTTATTAGACCGTTACTAAGCTTATTAATAAGTAGGGGATTAGGTGTCGAAAATGAAAGGTCATTAAGACTTGCTGTAGCGATAGAATTTGGACATACAGCTTCTCTAATTCATGATGACATTATTGATAGGTCAGATTTTCGCAGAGGTACCGTGTCTGTACATAAGCAATATGGTGAGGAGTTGGCTATTTTAGCTGGAGACGCACTAATATTAATGTCGAATTATATAGCTAGCGAATTAAGTGGTGAAATTATAAGAGAGATTTTACATGCAGGGATAAAGATGTGTATGGGGGAATCACTAGAACTGGAAAATCAGTCGATAAATATTGATGATTACCTAGATATCGTCTATTTTAAAACAGCATCATACTTTGAACATATCGCCAGAGTTAGTGCAATGCTAGCAGGTATAGACAGAAAATCCCTACAAATCTTTGGAGAGTTCGGTAAAGAACTCGGCTATGCCTTCCAATTTAGAGATGATGTATTAGATATAATTGGTGATAAGTCTATACTAGGAAAACCAGTTAACCATGATGTAAACAAACCAAATCTAGTTAGAATCTTATGTAAAGAAAACAACATCAATATAGATGAAGCATTAAAAATCGCTAATCAAATGATTTCCCAGAAAATAGATAATGCAATAAAGATTCTAGAGCAATTACCACTCAATAACGAAGCAAAGAATATATTAAAATACCTACTTATATCCCTAAAAAGTAGAGAAATATAGTATAACCAAATAATAAGCTATCATTTACCTTAAGGAATTATTTTAAAAATAGCTTACCTGAGCAAATAGGTATTATATCCTTCCATTCAAATAAAGAGAAGTGATTGGTAGCCGGGCCAGGATTCGAACCTGGGTCCCCAGGGCTCCCCTAGCCCCTTACGGGGCGATCCAGAGCCTGGGATCCTTGGCCGCTAGACGACCCGGCTCTACCCGTATATATTACTTATATATGGGGGGGTTAAAAATTTTTTTGTTTCTGTGTGAGAAAAAGGGGGTTGGTGGGGGGTTATCCCAAGAGGTCTCTAATTTTCTTTAGTCCTAGCTGTTTTCTTGGTATACTGAATCCTATTTCCTTTAGGAATTTGTATACGAAGAATCCTCTGCGGATTACTATTGTATAGCAGTTTTTTCTCGTTGTAAACACCGTGTTTTTCCATATACGTTTTTGTCCTGCTCTAGTTGTCACATATGGGCCTCTTGCAATAATATTAAAATACCTTATTTAATAGGTACTGGATATACCTTAGAAGCATTAAACTAGTATTGTATACCGATATCCTTTTGCATCTCCAGTTACTTCCTTCTGAGTCATAGATTCCTCTTAGGAATGCTCCAACAGTTTCTTTATCGTGCTCTATATACTTCTTTAATGTTTTCAGGGTTTGCTCCTTAAACCATATGTAGAATGCTTTCGAGTAGTAGTATACTGTCCATCTATGTCTATCTTTTCTCCAATATGGTTTTCTAAATGGCTTATTGAGTACTTTTGCTAATGTTCTACTAAATTCACAGGCAAACGCTAAATCTTTAACTTCTAGTTCAATACTATAGTGGTTTTTCTTACGTAGATGTAAATGTCCATCTCCCATCAATACACCAATTACATATGCTAATTCTGGTGTTGGCTTTGGTGTCCATGATAGTATTGGTTTGGAACCTTTGAGCCAACGTTGAATTGTTGTTCTCGGGATATTTAATTCTCTTGCCACTTTCCGTATACTATATTTATACTTATAGAGGAGTTCTAGTGCTTTCTGATATTCCTCAATTGTTCGAGCTTTTCTCATACCTCTCCCCTCAGACCGAAATTACCCTCCCACTCCCTCGTAGTTTTGGGAGGGTGGGGTTTTACCCCCAAAATCTAGTCTGGAGAGGGGGACACATACTCCTACACTCTGTACTTTAACACTCTGCTCCTTGTACTCTGTATGTTGACTCCCGCCCTACGCCTCTGCAACCACCTGATTGTAGGGGCGTAGGGTGAGTCTACCTACATCAACCGCCTGATTGATGTAGGCTTCATCCCAAAGGGCTATATCCCCCAACCAACCCCCCACCCAAACCTCTCATAACCACCTGATTATGAGGGGCTGGGTGAGTTCCCCTCACGTGACCACCTGATCAACATGAGGGGCAAAATCATCTACCTAACATACTGAGCGTGACTACGCGATTTCCTCGCCACGCCCAGCAGAGGTTAGGCAGACTCATCCATAAAATATTAGCTTTATAAACCCTCTGGACAGCGTCCCTCAGACATAAACTTTGCGTCCCTAAATCCTTTATAAAAACCCACAAAAAGGAATTATTAAGTAAAAGTAGTGATAAAGAGGGAAAAGTTACATAAAGAGAGGTTGTTATAGTATAGCAAGTTTATTGGGGTGGATTGATATGTTGCTTTGAATTATCCGAATTTCCATTAAGTAATCTTTATTTTTTTTGTCATCAGTATTTATTTGGTTTTGAGTAAGCTATGAAGTCAATAACGATTGATCAGATTAGACTTATACAGCCAGGATTAACTGTTTTAGTAACATCTAGTTTTAATGGTAAGAATGCTGTTATGACTGCTGCTTGGGTGATGCCTGTATCGTATGTACCTTCAAGGGTCGCTGTAGCTATTTCTCCAGAGAGGTTTACGTATAGTATTGTAAAGTCTAGTAGAGAGTTTGCTATAAATATAATGGACTTTAAGTACGTTGAAAATGTATATTTAGCTGGTACTTTATCTGGAAAGGATTATGATGATAAATTTAAAGTTGTTAAGTTAACTCCAACTAGGGCTAGAAAATTAAATATAGTAGTTGTTAAGGAAGCGCTGGGTGTAGTTGAGTGTAAAGTTATAAATGTGGTTAAAACTGGTGATCATGACTTATTTATAGGTGATGTCGTAGATGCTTATGTTAAAGATGATAATCTGTATACTACACATTGGGAAGTTGAAAACTATAGGCCTATTCTCTATATCTCGGAGGGTCATTTTATTACAATAGATAAAAATAGCTTAAGGAAGTATGAGATCCCATGATCAGTGGGTGTGAATTGGCAGGAACAAATAAATATTTCTTCAGTTAGTAATTTGTATTATTAGTATTGAGGCTAACCTTTATTACTGGAGAATCATTTGGAACGCGTAGTATGGCTACCTACGTAGAAACTAAAGATGTTAATATCCTTATTGATCCAGGTGTGGCATTAGCACCTAGAAGATTTGGTTTACCTCCCCACCCAGTAGAGCTAGAGAAGTTGGAGGAGGACTGGAAACGTATTGTATACTACGCGGAGAGAAGTGATGTTATTATTGTTACTCATTATCATTATGATCATCATAATCCTAAGCGGTATACCGACGTTATATATAAAGACAAAGTTGTGTTATTGAAAGATCCAATGGAAAATATAAATTATAATCAGAGTAGAAGGGGATTATACTTTATCAAACAAATAGAGAATTATGCAGATAGAATTGAGATCGCAGATAGTAAAGAGTTTAAATTTGAAGATACTGTTATAAAGTTCTCTAAGCCTGTCCCACACGGGATTAATACAAAATTAGGATATGTTTTAGAAGTATATGTTTACGATGGTAAACATTCTTTCTTGTTTACAAGTGATGTTGAAGGTCCACCTTTAAAAGAACAAGTCGAGTTTATGTATGAGATGAATCCTAATGTAATATATATAGATGGACCTATGACCTATCTACTGGGAAGCAGGTATCCCGAGGAAGAGTTAAATAAATCTCTTGCACACTTGACATCATTAAATGATTTAACAAACCTAAGGGTTTTTATAATTGACCATCATTTACTTCGCGATGCAAATTGGTTAAGTTGGGTTATCGATGTGTATGAAGCTGCTAAGGTAAGGAGGATTTGGGTTGGTACTGCAGCAGAATTTATGGGATTAAGCCCTCTTCTATTGGAAGCACATAGAAAAGAGTTATATGAAAGTGAAGCGAGCAATTTGCCTGAACTAACTACGTAACTGATAATAATTAACTGAGTTGTAGACTACTAGATTATGAACCGAATACAAATAACTTAAATAATAATTATAGTATCTAGAGAACTTGGTAGTAAAATGACTAAGAAGTGTTTCATAAAGGAGTTAATAATCGAAAATTTTATGTCGTATAAATATGCTAGGATACCATTTTCGCCAGGTCTAAACTTAATAATTGGACCTAATGGCGCTGGAAAATCGAGTATATTACTTGCATTATCAGTGGCTCTTGGCCAAACATATACTGAGAGATCTAGAAAGTTAGGTGAATTAATAAGATGGGGTGAAGAGTACGGTAGGGTTACAATTAGAATTGATAATTCGATTAGGGATGGGAAAAGGCCTATTCCATATATAAATAAAGATGAAATAGTTTTAACTAGAATTTTGCGTAGGGACGGTCAGTATATTTTCCAAATTAATCATAAAAGTATAACAAAAGCTGAAGTTCAAGTTATGCTCCGAAATGTTGGGCTTAATCCTGATAATCCACTAATTATAATGCATCAAAATATGGTTGAAGCATTTGGTTTAGTTGACCCTAAGTTAAAACTGGAAATGTTTGAGGAGGCTGTAGGATTAAAAGAGTATAGAGAGAAAATTATTAAGTCTAGGGAACAGTTGAAGAAAGCGCTAAAGGACGAAGAGGAGATTAGCAAGTTACTTGATGAAACTGAGGGCATGTTATCTAAATATAAGAGAGAGTATGAGAGATTATTGAGAAAAAGAGAATTAATTGCTAGAAGGGAGTACTTAGTAAGGGAACTATATTGGAGTAAATATTTTAGGTTAAAGGATGAGTATGATAAATTAAATAGTCAACTATATTCATTAAAAGAGGAGCTTGAGGATGTTATTAGAGAGCGTGATAGTTATAAAGTTAAAGCTAGGAATATTGAGGAGGAAATAAATAACTTATATATCAGAATGCGCAGCTTATTGGAGGAGGCTACGCATTTAGCATATGAATTGGGTAGGGAGGTTCTAGATGAGTCTCACCTGGTAAGAACTAGAAGGTCTCTTGAAAAAACAATTGATGTCCTTAAGGGTAAATATAAGGAGTATGTTCAGTGTAAGATTAGTGAAGGTGTCTTAAACTATAAATCTACACAGTTAGAAGCTGAAATTAGGAGATTAGAGATTGAGCTAAAACGATTAGATAGAGAGCTTACGAAATCTTTGGCAGACGCGAAGGCATCTGGGGCGGAAATACAAACTAAGAGGAAGCCTACTGAAATTATATCTGAAATTAGGGAAGTAGATGCTTTACTTAAGGTTTATAAGGATGTTGATGATAGCATTGAGGAGACGTATAAGTACTACCGTGGCTTATATACAGACCTAAAAAGAAAGGTTGAAGAAGCTAAAGCAAATAGAATTAAGGCTGAGAGGGAACTAGAGAAAAGAATAGAAATATGGCGTAAAAACATAATATCCATTATATCAAAGGTTTCAGAAGAATACTCAAAATTGCTAACTGGAATTGGAGCTAGGGGATATGCCCGGATAATAAACATAGACGACATAGATAATGCTGGCTTAGAGTTAGTGGTTGGTTTCAGAGGCGGCGAAGAAAAAGTCTTGGATGCATACACTCAAAGTGGTGGAGAAAGAACAACAGCGATAATGCTCTTTCTAATAGCCCTACAAAGTTTCATAAAATCACCATTAAGAGCCGTCGATGAATTCGATGTCCATATGGACCCAAGAAATAGAGAAGTAATTATGAATTACCTAATTAACATAATGAAGGATAGAGATGAACAATATATAGTAATAACGCCTGGATACATATCTGGAAATGTCGAGGATGTTAATATTATAGTCGTTCAAAAAACTGGGGAGTACTCAACGGCTTATAGACTAGAGGAGGCTGTGGATGTTGAAGAATAATCAGCTTTATGAGAGGTTAATCGATTTATCTATTAAGGTATTGGAAGGTAAAGTTGACCCTTTAGATGTGGATATAAGTAAGTATTTAGATTCGATAAGTAGCTTATTTAAGAAGCTAAAGAGTTTAGACGACATAATTAAAGATATAAGAGCTTTATACGGCTTAACGATAATCTTATCTTGCCAATATGAGTTATTAAAATCAAGAGGCCTAGGGTTGTATATAGAGCCAATATTAGTTGAGCTAAGAACTCAACAGTTATCGATCGAAGCAATCGCCGAAATTCTGAGGTCAGTTTGGACTCCAGTCGTCGAGATAGAGGTATCTGATAATATTTTGATAGAGTATGCTCTAGATTATTTTAACAAGCTTAAACCAATTGATGAAAGAAAAATTAAACATATAGTTTATGAACTACCTAAGGCTGAGTTAACAAGAGATTTCATTATTCCATTAAATATTCATGAGAAACTCGATGAGTTATATCAGGAATTGATTTTTACCTCTAAGGGTAAGTGGGTTGATTACTACAACTTTATTAATAGTAAGGGTAACCCAGTTGAAAGAGCGTATCTGCTTAGTTTTTTAATAACTGAGGGAAGGGTTGTAATGATGTATAGGCGTTTTGAGGATAAAATTTATGTAAAGCCTGTTGAAAATATTGTGGTCGAGAACTTACAATCAGTAGCTACTTGGGTGAGGAGGAGTAAAGTTGAAGGATAAGCTAAAGAAGGCTGCAGCATTACTTCTCTTTAAGAGACATAAATATCCTGGGGCTAAGGAGTGGGAGCTGAGAAAATATTTGGGTGAGCATTATGAGGAGATACTTAAGGTTTTAGAGGAGGATCTTGAGCCACTAGGTTTACAAATTAAATGTATTGAGGAAGGTGATACAAAGCATTACGCTGTTGTAGTTAAGGATGAAAAGTTAACACGTGAAATTAAAACTTATGGATGGCGTATAGATGAGATGGCGGTTTTAGCTGTATCACTAAGCTATATTCTCTCAAGAGGTGGGAAAGCTGCAGAGAAAGATCTTATTGATATAATTTCTAATAAAATTGCTAGATGGAGAGTTGAGAGAGCTATAGAGAAATTTATTAGACTAGGTTATCTTGAGAGGGAAGATGATTCACTAAAAATCGGCTTAAGAAGTAAGATTGAATTTAATTTAGAGAGGCTTGTTAGGCTATTTATTGGAGCAGAGAGAGTTATTGGTACTTCTCGAGAAGACTTTTCTTCTCGGCCTCAAGAATAAGCCTAAATAATCTACCAGAAACTCTGCCCTCCCTAGATAGTATATCCTTAGCCTTATTTATTGGTAATCCCGAAGAAATAACTATAGCAGCCGCTTTACCATACTTTTCAATTAATTTTGAAGTTTGATTGAGCTCCTTCCATATACTATCTCCCTCTACATTCCTTCCACCTACTTTAGCTATTGATATAACTCTCATTACATCATCCAAAAGCTCCTTTGAGACGCCAATTTTTCTCGATCCACAATTAGGACATAATATATCATCAGGAAGATCCCTAACTCTCATTTCATCAATATAATTCAGGCATGATAAACATGCTAGGGTAACAACTTCATTTAAGAGCCTTACTCGTATACTCAGTATCTTTAGCATCTTTAACTTATCAACTCTAGTTGGCTCTAACTTTATACTAGAATACTTTAGGAAGTGCTCCATAAGAGGTGTTGGGCTAAGTTTATTCGGTATAACCTCGATAGTAAGCTCACCGTTAATTATTCTCCTTAGAATATTTAATGCTCCCCTAATATCCCTATCTCTCTCTATACTCTCCTTATATGCTTCATCATATGCTGGGGTACCCCTTAATGATAATACTAGTTGCTCAGTTTTTGTGGGATCTAAAGTCACGTCCTTAGATATTAGCCCCATTTTACGAGCAACATGTATTAATCTCCATCTAAAGTAGGGCGTATTTTCAATCCCAGCTCTTATGAGCTTCTCAGCATTATCCAAAGTAACCTCTAGAAGCATTCTTTCAACGTCATTAGGCTGAACAGTCTGAGTAGATATTATAATCTTATAAGGATCGCTTGAAGAATACACTGATTCACCAAACTCCTCAAAAATTAACTGTGATATAAGGATGGCCAGTGCTCTATTTATTAATGTACCACCATGAACATGAATAATCAGCTTATCCTGAAACTTCTCCATAACTATCCGGCGATCTGTTGGAATCGGTAGAGAAGCATTTAGCTGCTCTACGTAAGGTTCTAACGCTTTACGCAGTAGATCTTGAGTAACATTTAACTCGCTAGAAAGTACCCGGACAGGATTATCCACGCTATTCCTTACTAACTCTTCTAGTTTACGCTTTATCTCACCAACTCTTTGTGCAATGTGATAAGGCACCGGAATTTCTTCCCCGACCCAGTAAGGAATCGCCCCTATCGGATCATCATCTGGCTTTACATAAACTCTATCACGATAAACATGTACAATACGCCATGGTCTACCAGTCATAATAAATTTAAATCCTGGTTCACCGTACTCCGCTACAAACTCTCCATCAAGTATCCCTATAGGTGATCCATCCTCTTCATTAACTACTAAATATTGCTTAATCTCAGGAATCATCGACAAGTTTTCAAAATAATACTCAAATAATCTCCTTATTCTCCCACGATATATCAGATCAGAAGACTCATCATAAATTATATATCGGTCGACCAAATTACTTAGAAAATCGAGTAGTCTCTTATACTCATCATAAGTGAGGTCTCTATAAACATAGCTCCTCTGTATTACATCATAAATTTTCTTGGCACTTACTACTCTGTTAGCTATAAGATATCCAGCAATTTCATGCGACAGTACATCTAAAGGTTTACTCGGAACTATCGGTTTTTCCAGAATATTTCTTTTAGCATACTCAACTATAGCAATTGACTCAAGAGCATCATCTGAATCTTGAACGATAATTACGCCCTTAGACTCTCTTTCTATCCAGTGGCCACTTCTACCAGCTCTCTGAATGAGTCTAGTTACTTGTCTAGGGGAGTTGTATTGAATAACTAGATCTATATTTCCAATGTCGATCCCTAATTCTAGTGATGATGTACATACAACCCCCTTAATTCTACTATCCTTAAGCATACGCTCTATTCTCATTCGAACATTTGCTGATAAGCTACCATGATGAATACTTACAGGAAAATTCTCATCTAACAGTAAAATTCTACTTGATAGTATCTCAGCCATGGGTCTAGTATTTGTAAATATCAATGTTGCTCTATGTTTATTAACTAGATTTATAATTGCTCGTATTCTAGCAGCGACAGCTGGATATGTATATAGTTCATCAGCTAACCTATAATCCTCATCAGTTGGAGTAGGGTACAATATTTGAAATCTCATTCTCTTTGTAACATCAATATTTATAATTTCCATTTCTCTATTAGCACCAACTAGAAACTTGCCTACAATTTCCGGAGAACCTACAGTTGCTGACAGGCCAATTATCTGAAAATCATTAGTCATCTCCCTAAGCTTTTCTAAAGCAATCGATAACTGAGCTCCTCTCTTACTATCCACTAACTCATGTACCTCATCAACTATAACCCACTTTACATTAGATAGATGCTTACTCATAATTTTCGTATTAAGTAGCATGGCGAATGTCTCTGGGGTAGTGATCATAATTTCGGGCGGTTTAAGTGCATGTCTTCTTCTTTCCTTTTTAACTGTATCTCCATGTCTTACTGCTACTTCAATATCTAGTCTAGAAGCCCACCAATTTATACGGTCAATTAAATCTCGATTCAATGCTCTTAGAGGTGTAATGTAGACCACAGCAATCGGTTTATAATTACCACTTATCAACTGACTAAAAATAGGTATTAAAGCTGCCTCGGTCTTTCCGCTACCAGTAGGCGCAATTATTAGTACATTTTTTCCAGAGAGTATCAAAGGAATTGCACGTTTTTGAGGCTCAGTAAGGGTTTTAAATCCAATTTCATCTATAAGTTTCTTAATATAGGGATGTAGAGTACCCCCGGCACTTGTTGTCATCATTAAACCTTTGATATTTCGGTTGTAACTGAGTCAATACTATGGACAGAAGCTCCCATTTCCTTAATTCTTTTTATGAGTTTCTCAACATTAATATTATTACCCTCAATTTCGATTTTAACGCTCTCAGTATCTTGATCCATCTCAACAATATCTATGGTTACTCTATCTACACCATCTACGCCTGCTAACGCTTTGCTCAACTCAACAATACCCGGATAATGTGGTTTTAACACGTCAAGGATTAAATGTCTTATCCTTACATTATCTCCCTCTCTAAATCCCACCCTACCAATCACCATTTAGCTCCAATAAAATCTATAATTTAATACCTCCTAATAAAAAGATTATTACTAACGTTGTTCCTATACCAACTAGTAATAATGTAAGCCCTCCCTTAAGTAAGTTTTTATTTGTAATTTTTGATAGATATACACCTAATACAAAGAGGAATATAAGAATTACTGATATTGAGGCAAAGATTGCGGTATATTCGTCTAAAAAGCTATATAAAGCCAGAATTTCAGGTATCAATGCTATTATCCCAGAAATAAGTGGTGAAATTGCGTCGACAAATGATACCCACCAGACAGTTGCTTTAATAGCTCTTTCATATATAGTACCCTTTAAATCCTTAACTAATAAAGCATGTTTCAAATTTGCCAAATCTATTTCTCTTTCTGCCTTTTCAGCAATAAACGTTCCAGAGAATCCTGATATCATCATTCCTATCGTAGTACCAACACTAATACCAATTATAATCTCTGGTTTAGTGACTCCTGTAGTTAATGCCCCCACTAACACGCCTAAAATAGTGACTACACCATCAAAGGAATTCATAACAAAGTATCGTCTTGAAATTCTATCTCCACCAGTTATGCGTAAGTATTCCCGCAATTTCCTTATCCAGTCTATCAACACTTCTTCAAATCCATATTAACACAATCTAATAAAAATATTGTTACCAAGATAATCACATTAAGAAAGCTATATATTAGGAAGCGTTAAAAACCTCGTAACTTATTTAATAATTAGTATATTTAAAAAATTTATGAAAAATTTTAAACAAATATCCATGCATATAAATGTTAACTTTATTTTTAAATAGCATAAGCATTTTAGAAATATTTTTATATAAATGTAACTTTTTTCTTGCAGTAACATAGTTATTAAAGGTAAATTTATTTTACTAAATAAAACTGTATAGACTTTTCATACGTAAGGATATATGCCCCCTAGCGATTATTCTTTTTGAGGAGGTGTGTTGCTTTTTGAGTCTGGATCCTTTTGAGATTGCTGTTAAGCAGCTTGAGAGAGCAGCACAGTATATGGAGATTAGTGATGAAGCACTGGCGTTTTTAAAGCAGCCTCAAAGAGTTTTAATCGTTACTATTCCGGTATTAATGGATGATGGTTCAGTTAAAGTATTTACAGGATTTAGAGTTCAATATAACTGGGCTAGAGGACCAACTAAAGGTGGTATTAGGTATCATCCCGAAGAAACATTAAGCACAGTTAAAGCTCTGGCAGCATGGATGACTTGGAAAACTGCTGTTGTAAATCTGCCATATGGTGGTGGTAAGGGAGGAGTAATTTGTAATCCTAAAGAAATGAGCGATCGTGAAAAAGAATTACTATCTAGAGGCTATATTAGAGCAATTTATGATATTATAAGTCCATATTCAGATATTCCTGCTCCAGACGTATATACAGATCCTCAAATTATGGCTTGGATGATGGATGAATATGAGACGATTGCACGAAGAAGAGATCCTGCTTTCGGAATAATCACTGGTAAACCACTAAGTGTAGGAGGTAGCCTAGGTAGAATAGATGCTACAGCTAGGGGTGCTGCATATACAACTAGGGAAGCAGCAAAAATTTCTGGCTTAGAATTGAAAGGATCAACAATCGCTGTGCAAGGATATGGAAATGCTGGTTACTATATGGCTAAGATTATGAGTGAGGAATTCGGTATGAAAGTTGTCGCTGTCAGCGACTCAAAGGGTGGAATATATAATGCTGACGGCCTTAATGCCGATGAGGTTTTAAAATGGAAGAGAGAACATGGTAGTGTAGTAGACTTCCCAGGTGCTACAAATATAACAAATAAAGAATTATTAGAGCTTGAGGTGGATGTACTAGCCCCAGCAGCTATTGAAAATGTAATCACTAAGGATAATGCTGATAATGTTAAGGCTAAGATTGTAGCAGAGGTTGCTAATGGTCCAGTAACGCCTGAAGCAGATGAAATACTATATGAGAAGGGTGTTCTACAAATACCAGACTTTCTCTGTAATGCTGGTGGTGTAACAGTATCATATTTTGAGTGGGTACAGAATATTACTGGAGATTACTGGTCTCTTGAGGAAGTACATAGAAAATTAGATCAGAAAATGACTAAAGCATTCTACGATGTGTATGAAGTAAGTAAGGAAAAGAAGATTCATATGAGGGATGCTGCATACGTAGTTGCGGTACAAAGAGTATATAGAGCGATGTTAGACAGAGGCTGGGTTAAAAAGTAGTTAACTAAAATATTACATGATTGTATAATCTATCCTCTCACATAAACTTTTTTTAATATTATCAACTTCTAAAACTAATTTTTCAATATCACTATCTGACATTATATGATAATTCTTAAATTTTCTTATAGTTTTCTTTATTTTTTCAGAAACTTCTTTTATACCATATATTGTAGCTACCCTATCCAAATATCCTAGTTCAATAAAAGAGTCTATTATACGTTTCCTCTTAGTAATTCTATGAGCTAATTGTCTAAGTATCCAATCAGATTTAGGTTTCACTTCCTCAAATACTTCTTTACCAAAAACTATTTTTCCACTCACTAAATGTCTCTGTACATTAATATCTGAATCATATATAGAAGCTACCTTAACCCCAACACCCTTATATGGATATTCAGTTGTTAATATCTTTATATCTAAATCTCGTAGTATCAGTTTTTCCTCTGGAACGCCAAGTATAGGCTTAGAAATTATATGATGAATTTCTTCAATTTCCCTTTCGCTTGGATATTTATTCACTAGTACAACAACATCATAATCTGATGATATATACTCGTCTCCAAATTGCAGATAAAAATAATGGCCTTCTGCTAATGATCCAGAGAGTTTTAGACCAATAACAAATGGAAATTTACTACGTAACTCTTTTGATATTATTTCTAATCTTCTTAGAGCTATAGTTCCAATATCCATTCTCTATCAATAATTGTATTACTTCTTATTTAAGGTAAGTAGTAAAATTAGCAACGCCAAATATTGATATCAATATACTGAAATGTTAATAATTTTTAGTTTTATTCTCTAAAATACTAAAGTAGCTAGAAAAGCATTCATTATTATGATTAAGTAATGAGTGATCTTCTAAAATCTCTATGTAAATTTGGTTTATCACCAAATGAAGCTAAGGCTTACTTAACGTTAGTTATGCATGGTTCTCTAAGTGCTAAAAAGGTTTCATTACTAGCAAACATCCCCTTCTCCAAGGTATATTCTATCTTAAATGGCTTAGTTCAGAAAGGCTGGGTGTACAAACTGCAGGAGGGTAGCACCATAGTATTCAAGCCTAAGCCTCCTAGGGAGGCTATTATGGAAGCTAAACATAAAATTATCTTAGAACTAGATAGTAATGCAGATACAATTATTACCAATTTACAACCTATTTTTGAAAGTCGATTAAGCGCGGAAAAGCCAGATATATGGTTAATCTATGGGGAAAATAATGTCCGTGAAAAATTGATTGATATGATCAGATATACTAATGAAGAACTTTTACTAGCACTTCACATAAGGTTGGAGGGTATAATTCCAATAATTGAGGCTCTTAAGAAAAGAGGGATAAAAGTTAGGGTATTGACTGTTAAATCTCTTGTTCACTCATTTAAGCTTATTAAGGAATGTGTACGTGTTAGAGATAGCATGTTTGGTGGAGGTGCTATTTCAGATACGAGGGAGGCCGTGATAATCCTTGGAGCCGGAAAGGATATAATTGCGATATGGTCAAATCACATGGAATTAATATATTTAGCTAGACACTATTTCGAGTCTCTATGGCTAAGTGCCGAGGAGATATAATGCAAAATATAGAGTTTTTCAAAAATATTTTATGGTGAATTAAATTTGGTACTAGCAGCAAAGATTTTTAAACTTAAACAAGACATGGATTTTGATCTGATAGCTGAGAAATTAAAAAATTTTGAAGAGGAAGAAGAAGCTGATGATTTAACGTTAAAGTCAAATTTTGGAGACTTCAAGTTTATGGGTGATGAATTAAGATGTAAATTCTATATGGACAAAGTTATTGTAGTTAATTATAGGGGCGAAGAAAAGAAAGTACCAGTTACTAGGGAGTCAAAATTATTTTTCAAAAGATACAAGGATATTATTTACTTAATTATCTTGGAGAAGAAGTTATTAGCAAATTACATTGCCAATAAAGTTAGCGAAGCGTTATTCATTAAAATTGGAGAGGTTGTAGAAGCGCAAATTACACATGAAGTTTTAAAGGCATTGCATGAAACTAATCCTGAGGCTTCCAAAGTAATATTCTTTGATAACGTAGATATCCCTAATATCAAGAAGTTAAGCTTATATGGTGATGCATTAACAAATACTAGTCTCTATACAATGTACCTTGAGCACGGAAAAATCTGGTACGTAGTATTCGAATTTACAAAATATGGATATATTGTTGGTATAACTAGAAATTGTGTATTAGCCATGTTCTCAAATATCGATGAAGAGCAGTTTATTCAATTTATATACAAGGAAATCTTGCCACTAATAACTTAACCTTGATTATCTCAATCATTTCTTATATCTTTTAATTAAAGAGAAACCATAAATTTCCCTCAAGATATTTTAATACTTTATATAATAGTTACTTTAAGCTTAGGTAGCTTCTAATTTTTGATTAAAGTAATTTTATTCCTTTAGGCTTATAAGGTGAGTTAATTAATTTGTAGATTTCCTCTGCTTTCTTCTCTCCAATTCCTTCTACATTCATTAACTGATCAATTGAGGCGTTGAAAAAGTTTTTAAGTGTTCTAAATCTTAGTAATATTCTCTCAGCTAATTTCGGCCCTACATCAGGAAAACCCTGCAAAATAAATAGCTTTCTCTCATTCTCATCAAGAATTTTAGGTTTATACCTAATGGTTGTAATTTCCCCTTTCTTTACCATTCTACTCCATATACTTCTCAATGCATAAGCTGTCTCATCTTTATTTCTAGTGAATATAATTGGTGTTTTTAAATCGACAGTAATTGCTACGATAGCTCCAATATACGGTCTATAATCTCTCTCCTTGTAGAGTTGATTTAAGTCTCCCTCGATAATGAGTATGCTTCTACCATACGCCTCATTAAGTCTCGCGATCTGTTCAAAAATTCTACGTTTAATAATTGACTGATGGAAATCATATATGCTTTTCCTTTCAATTCCGACGTCTCCAATGATATAGTCGCCTGGTGTGATACTTTTAACCATAGTTGGCACTAGGAGTCTCTCTAATTTCTCTATAATCTCTTTAGGTTCATGAATATCTACTATAACTCTCAAGTAACCACCTACAATAATAAAGTAGCATCAAAATTTTAGACTTAATCTTAAGACTAAAAATGAGTAATCTAAATTAATTAATCATAAAACGATATTTTATATGAGTCATGAGTGAAAGTTTTCTGAAGCTTTTTGAAAAGAAGAAGCCCATTATTGGTGTTATACATCTACCTAGGTTAAAAGCAAGTGCTAGTAAAAATATAGTTAGTTATGCAGTTGATGCTATTGATAAACTTATGGATACTGAAATAGATGGTATTATAATTGAGAATTTTGGAGACAAACCCTTCTCAAAAGGGAATATTGAGTCGTGGAAAAAGGAACTGTTAATTGAAGTAATTAGCGAGGTTCGTTCCATATTTACTAAGCCGCTAGGTATCAATATTTTGAGAAATGATGCTCTTTCTGCGATGGATATTGCTATAGCTACCGATGCTGATTTTATAAGAGTTAATTACTTAATTGGCGTAGCAGCAACTGCTGAAGGTTTTATTGAAGCGGTTGCACACGAGCTTTTTAGAATTAGAGAGGTTTATCGTGACGTAAAGTATATTTACATTATGGCTGATATAAATACGAAGCATGGAATACAAATATATCCAAATGATATAATATTATGTGCAGATGAGACAGTTAATAGAGGAGGCGCTGATGCTTTAATAATAACTGGCATTAAAACTGGAGTACCACCCGAAATAACTGATGTATTTAAAGTTAAGTGTGCCGTTAATGTACCAGTATTCATCGGTAGCGGTCTAAATCCTATCAATATATATACTTACTTACTAATTGCTGATGGTGGTATTGTAGGTACATACCTACATGAAGATGGAAACATCAGTAAACCTATATCTATAGAAAGAACCCACATGTTATTGTCATCTGTAGATAAGCTTAGGTCATTGCTTTAGCTGTTCTAAAATTTCCTTTGGAAGCTTATCCTTATACTTTGATATAAACATAGCTTCTAGCTTCTTATCCCTCAACTCTCCAAATAGCATCATAGGGATTTCATCATAAATTGGATACCACTCACCACATTTTTCACACTGTAGTAATCCGCCAACAATCTCTTTTTTTATGCATTCATCACAGGGTGTATCTATCTTCTCTTTATTAATCCACTTATCTAAATAGCTACAATACAATTCACACTTTGAAATTTTAAATTTCCTATCTGGATATTCCTTAATTTCATATATAGTCAACTTTAATGGAAAGTTTTTACACTTCGGACACGCTAGAAGGTCCATTAATCGATACTTCATTTTCCCATCCTCTTACAATAATAATTATTATGCCGTATATAATAGCTATGAATCCTTGAACTAAGATTATGAAATCTATAAGGCCAACAAGTTTATTCACTCTACTAATATAGTAGTATGTCATAAGGAAGTGATTAAATGTATAATGAGATAATATTGATGCATCTATCCCAAATACTACGTAAAGATATCCAAGTAGTAAACCGGCTATTGTAGCTGTAGATATTTTACCGATTTCCCATCCGCCTCCATATAGGTAGTGTATAACACCAAATATTATAGAGGTAATAATTACCAGTAAAATTAGCGGTATCCTTAATGAATCCTTACCGGTTTCCATATAAACCCTTTTTCGTGCTGATCTAGGGAACAATAAGAATTCTATAATTTCCTTTATCCTAAGGTTATGAATACCAAGTATCACAATGGTAATTATAAGAGAAATAATTCCGATAAGAAATATCCTAAAGCCGATTTCTTCTATTAGTGGTGCAAGAGCAATAGAGATGTATTTTAATAGTTCATTTTCAGCTTTTATTTCACCAGTTTCTATACCTGCTTTTTCCTGTATAAATTGAATTAACAGGATGAGAAGTATGCTTGCGTTAGTTAATGCTGTAGTTGATATAAACGCATTCTTAAAAGGATTGACACCCCACTTTAATGCTCTAAGAATATTGCACTCCTTAAATATAGTTGATGTCAAACATATAGTATATATAGTTAGCAGGAGTAACATGAGCTCTGATAGTCTTGGTGTGTATACCATATAAATTGGAATATAAAATGGTATAGGGCCGATATACATGGGGAAATAAAATACCCTATAAAAGATACTTTCAGGAGGACTGCTTTTAAATGCAAGAACATAACCATCTACAGTCAAGAAAATACTTAGAAAATATATTGGTAGTAGAATCAGTGATAATACTGCTATGATTTTTCTAACTGCTTGAATCAGCGTTTTCCACATCGCCTAAAACCTCTAGCTCTAAGACTATTGGCCCTCTGTAACCACATTTCATACATACGTATATCTCTGGTGTGAGCCATCCGTTGAAAGCACTAGATAACTTTATCTCTGGGCTATGACATACTGGACAAACTTTAATTCGCCGCTTACGTTTTTTCAACTATATAACCTCAATTCTTTCTCTACTAAAACCAAGTTTCTCTAAGTATTCAACAATTCTATCCTTATGATCACCCATTAAGATAATTTTTCCATCTTTAACTGTACCACCACATGCTAACCAAGATTTTAATTTCTTAGCAATTTTTTCTAGATCATGATCTTTCTCGTTTATTCCCTCTATAATTGTAACTGGCTTGTTAAACCTTCGAATCTCCTTCCTCACCTTTATTCTTGTTTCCTCCAACTTCAAAGTACCGCAGATACAAAGGTCCTTAGGTAGCCCACATATTGGGCATATATCCGAACTTATATTAAACCACCACCTCGTATTCACGATTATTCAAATATACTTTAGGTATCAAAATATATTTATATATTTACGATACTCTGCTGAGTAGAAATTATTTCCTCCTTAAAAAATTAAAACTATTTCTTATTTTTGGATTTTAGCATCAACACAAACTTGAAGTAGTCTAGTTCCAACCTCCCTAACTCTATGCACGTATAGATCAAGTAACTCATATCCTTTAAGTGCATTTCTTACGATTTCAGCAGCTCTTTTTAAGGCATCCTCTTCTCTCTTCTGATATGAAATATGTAGATAAATATGGATCCATCCAACATGTTTTAAAGATAATATTGCATAACTAAGATACTCCAAAGCTAATTCTGGTAGAGGCATTAAAACTCTATCTGCAACTCCGACTAAATTAGTTTTAATCACTTCACCTGCGTCTCCAAGCATAACCATAACCTTATCACTAACCTTATTTATTCTAACGTTAATTCCATGCAATTTATATGCTTCATAATTTATATCGATACTATAAATCTCCTTAACTGGCTTATACCTAGCTATAAGTATCGAGTATGGACCAACACCAGCAAACATGTTAACAATAACTTCATCGCTACCTACAAGATTAGTTATTCTCCATCTTTCAGTCGAGAGTCTAGGTGTGTAATAGGTTCTCAAAACATCAACGTAAAATTTACATCCATATTCCTTATGTAATGTTAAAGTTTTATATTGTCCAGCTAAAAACTCTAAATCTCTTAGCCTATAACTGCCTTTAACTGGGCTTTTTTGTCTAAATACAGTATTAATGCCCTTAATATACTCAATAATTTTTTCTCCAAATTCAAATCTCTTATCCATCAATTCGTCAGGAACCTTAATAACGGCTATATCTCCAATAATATCATAACTTCGAATAGCTAGTTTTGCTTTATCAGGTCCATAAATCTCCTCAGCAGCTTTTCTAATTAAACTCCCTCTGGACATGATTATTTACTTTCCGCACCATATAATGCATGATAAATATAGTGTAGTAGGTATTCAGGAGATACTAGACCCTCAAATGATAAGTCTTCATTAATAATTGTTTTAGGAACTGCTTTAACATCATACCGTCTAGATTCCTCAGGAAATTCTACAGCTTCCCACGCTTCGGCATCAACATATTCACTTACTATAGCAAACTGAAATACTAAACTAACCATTCTTGGGCAATATGGACAAGTTGGTGTAATAAAAACTTTAATTTTAACTTTATCTCGAATAATCTTATGAATTTTATTGATGATTTCCCTATTCAGATCTGTAGCCCCATTCGATACCTTAACAATAATATCTATAAAATTAGGGAATTCAGAACCTGCTGGTAAACCGTAAAATTTTAGTAGTCCTTTATTAGCACCTTTTAATACGACAGTAGGCGCTGCAGATACTTCATACTTCTTAGCAAGCTCAGGATTATCCTCGAAGTAAACAATATCTAAGTCTAGTAAGTCACTCATGTCTGTAAGCTCTCTATATAAATTCCTAATGGTACTGCAATACTGGCAGTCTTCGCGTCTAGTATCAAAGTATATTAACCTAACTCTATTCGTTAACTTACTCCAATACTCACTTTTAATAATCTCTTTATCTTTCTCTGGTATAAGCTGCGTCATTATACAGTCAAAATATTCTATATAGCGATTAGTGAATAATAAAACGATATAAATATATTTTTCGAGGTTTTGTGTAGCGTTCAACTTTAAATCTAGAATACTTATAAAAGCTTGATATAGTTCATATTGAAGTACGAGATCTCAGGAATATAGTCAATAATTTTAGAATAACAATTATATTCAGACTTGATTTCTCATTCTCTTAAATATAGTGTTTAAGTGAATAGATAAAAACAGAAAGGTAACTACAATATAGGATATCAATTATGAGGGTAATCCTAGGAAATAGAACTTATTAGCTGATAATTAGTAATGAATATTGTAGTGCTATAATAGACTGTATATAGTGAAAACATAGAAGTCTACAATCTTAATCCATAGATATTTCCTGTGTATAGTTTTGAGTAGAATATAGGAGTGAAAAATAATCCTAATTAAGAATCTTAGGATATAGGGAAGAATAGTTGTAGTGATCCATGATTTTGAAAATCATAATGTCTCAATATGAATTTAAGCTAAGATACAAATACCTAATTACCAAAAAAGCAATAAATAAAATATATTTATTGGAGAATTATGTTGTCTAAAAAGTTATGGTTTTTAGACTTAACTACGGAGGAATTAGGCGGTAAGGATGTAATTTGCTTATGGATGGTAGATGAGAATGGCATTGTCATTAATATATATGATCCTGGCCATAGAGATTGGGTATATGTAGATGCAGATATAAATACACTTAGAAAAATCTATGATCTTGTTAAACTTAGGGAATCTGCAGGTTTAACCGCGGATATAGTTAAGAGAAAACTTGTTGGCAGAGATAAAGAAGTATTACTAATTCGTGGTCCCCCAAAGGATTTAGAAAACGTTGTTCGCATAATTGAAGCTAATTACCGAGATGTAACTTTTTATGAAGATGATATAAGATTTTCAAATAAGTATTTATTAATAAGAGATGTTTCTCCCTCAAGCTGGTACAAAGTTACGTATGATGTGGAGAGTAATATAAATATTCTGCGGGATATTCAATTATTATCTGAAGAAGTAGAGTATCCACCATTAAAAATTTTATCAATCGACCTAGTTACTGCTTCTCCAATTGGAGAAGCAGATCCAGAGAGTGATCCGATTTTAGCAGTAACTTTATATACTGCTAATGGTTATAAGCAATATGTTCTGAGGAATGATGATAAAGAGATTTTAAAATCTTTAGTTAATGATGTCCAAAGTTACTCACCTCATGTAATTGTTTCATTTGAAGGCAATAGTATTGTGTGGCCATACCTACTTGAGAGGTCAAAAGTGTTGAATATTCCGCTCAAAATCGGATATAGAGGTGACGAACCACATCAAAGTCTTTATGGACACTTCTCGATCCCTGGAAGATTAAATATTGACCTAAAGGATTATGTCAATAACAACCCCTCTCTGCAGAGAAAGACGCTAGAAGAACTAGCATATTTCCTTGGTATATCACAACCAGGTAGAGTATTTGATAGACTACTATATTATGATGCGTGGAAAAATAACAGGGATGAGCTACTAAAGTATAGTCTATGGAGAGCTAAAACCATATATGACGCATTTATGCTATTAAAGGAAGAAATATTTAGTTTATCCGCAATTACTGGAATGCCTGCTGACTATGTACTATCATCATCTGCAGGTTTTCAAGTAGAAAACTATATTATGAAAAATGCTGTTAAGAGGGGAGAGCTTATAATTAAGGTTAAGGGTAAAGGTAAGGGAACATACTTAGGAGGCCTTGTACTACCGCCTAAAGTCGGTATTCATAGAAATGTATGTGTTATAGACTTCAAGTCAATGTATCCAACACTAATAATGAAGTATAACATCTCACCAGATACTATAGTATATGAGAAAAAAGATGATGTAAAATACTTTGAGGAAATTGGTGTCGGAGTAAAGCAGAGCATTAAAGGATTATTTCCGGAAATTATAAAGAGATTAGTCGATGAGAGGAACAAAGTCAGAAGTAAAATGAAGGAGTTTCCAGAGGGCTCTGCTCCATATAGAATTTTAGATGCTCATCAAAGAGTGTTAAAGATTCTTGCTAATGCAATGTATGGTTATATGGGGTGGATTAATGCACGATACTACAGCTGGGAGGGAGCTCAGTTAGTTACATACCTAGGGAGAGAAACAATAAGTAGTAGTAAGAGAAAAGCTGAGGAATTAGGTCTTCATATTCTTTACGGTGATACCGATAGCCTATTTGTAAACTATGATAAGGAGAAGGTTGAAGCCTTACTTACATGGATAAGTAAAGAATTAGGTTTAGAAGCTAAAATCGACAAAATATATAAAGTTCTATTGTTTACAGAGGCCAAAAAAAGATATGCAGGCTTAACTATAGACGATAAGATAGATGTAGTTGGTTTAGAGTATGTTAGAAGAGATTGGTGTAATTATGCTAAGGAAACTCAGTATAATCTGATTAAACTGGTTTTAACAGGAGCATCTAAGGATAAGATTTTAGATTACTTTAGGGAAAGAGTTAGGAAGCTAGATCGTGGTGAAGTTCCTATTGATGAGCTTGTAATATGGGAGCAGATAACTAAGCGTCTAGATGAGTATAAAGCTATGTCTCCTCACCTAGCGGTAGCTGAAGAGTTGGCATTAAAAGGCTGGAAGATCAAGAAGGGAATGTTCATAGGATATGTAATCTTAAAGGGTTCTGGACCACTATACAAGAGAGCAATACATTATACAATGGCGAAGAAAGAGGATATAGACTGGGATTACTACATATATAGGCAGGTAATTCCAGTATCTGCTAGGGTATTAGAACCGATGGGGATATCAAAAAGTGACTTAGAGTCAATCGCCTCTGGTCTTCACTTCAGCATGGATAGATTTCTCTTTTAAGCTAAAGATTTCAGGGGATAGTTGTGTCTGAATCATCACTCACTACAGCAATTAATACAGTATCTGAAAAGCTCGAAAAAGATTCATCACTAATGATAATTTTTAGTGATGATGCTGATGGAGTAGCCGCAGCAGCTATAGCTTCATATCTAGCTGAGAAATTAAATAATGAATATACTCTCGTTTGTCTTGATAAAGTTTTTCCTGAAGCCTTAGAGATGATATTTAGAGAGGACTACAATCAGTACATGTTTCTGGATCTTGGCGGCCCCATACATGTGATGATTCCGGAGAAAATGAGAAGACGTGTATATATAATTGATCATCATGAGGAGGTAATTGAAGTCCCACATAATATCCCTTATATAAATCCGACAAAGTTTAAGCTAAGTGGAGATTACGCAACAACATCAACAATTCTTTATTTTATTTATAAGCATCGATTCGGCAAAGATAAAGATGTAGCTTGGATATCACTAATTGGTATTGGAGAGGTCAAGGGGGAATTTAAAGGTCTTAACTGGCGTGCCTTTGCTGAGGCAGAGTTGCTTGGTGTAGCGAGAAGAGCAATTCGAGGGGATAAGATGTCATTTCATATACATGTTAAAGGGTATAGTAGGGAAATTACAAGTCTATATAAGGATATAACTCTCGCATCCTCAGTAGGCTATTACGCAGATGGTCCTTTAAGAGTTGTTGAAGCCTTAATATTTAAAGATTTTAGAATGATTAAAGAGGACGCAAGTAGGTATAAGATAGTAAGACAAGATGCATATAAGAGAGGGATTGAGGCCCTAGAAAAAGAGGGATTATTCCAATTAAAAAGAGTTCAATGGTTTATGGATACAGGTATATTTAATTCTATGGGAACCAGGGTTTTTGATAGCTTTACAAGTTATGTGAGATTTCAAGGTAGGTTAGTATTTAAAAATAAGTACATTCTTGGGCTAATGAGGCGACAGAAAAAAATACCTGGTTTAGGCAATTTACGTGAAACATGGACAAATGTTGCAATTCGTGTACCTAGATACCTAGAAACTCTCATCCTTTCCAATAATGCCCAGTCAGTCGTAGCTTTAGCTGAGGCGGTAGCATATCAAGTTGGAGGCTTAGGATACGGATATCAAACTTTAGGTGCTGCAACGATACCATCAAGCTCAGAAGACAGTTTTATAAAAATGTTTAATGAGTTAGCATCTGAGGTGTATCAACTTGGAGACTAGTTTTCTAGAGTTTGCTAAGTTATGTAGGTCTCTAGAAGAAACGTCATCTACACTTGAAAAAAGAAGAATAATATCAAATTTTCTTAGAAAGATTAATCCAGATGAGTGGAAGCCATTCGTTCTTCTACTAACAGGTAAAGTACTGCCAGAATCAGAAAATAAAGCACTATATATAGGATACTCTACAATTAAAAAGGCTATATCAAGTAAAATACAAACATTAATTCCACTTGGTCCTCCAACCATAAAAGAAGTTTACAGAGAACTTAATAGAGTAGCGTCAATTAGTGGCGCTGATGTTCAAAGGAAAAGAGTCGATATACTGTCCTCACTCTTAAGTAGAATGAGCGACATAGAGAGGGAATTTTTAATTAGATCACTATCAGGAGAGATGAGGATAGGAGCGGAAGTCGGCTTGGTTCTACAGGCGTTAGCCGACGTAGCTAAGGTAGATATTGAAAAATTGAGGAAAGCGTATTTGCTAATAGGTGATATAGGTGAGTTAGCTGAAAAGTTAAGTAAAAAAGAGCTTAATCTGGATAATGTAAAACCTAAGCTTTTTAATCCGATTAGACCTATGCTTGCAACTTCAGCAGATACGATAGAAGAAGCTATGCAGTTAGCTGGAGGTAGAGCTGCGGTAGAAGTTAAATATGATGGAGTTAGGGTACAGATACATTATGCGAGTGGAGAAGTTAAGGTGTTTTCAAGGAGGCTTACAGATGTAACCGAAAACTTGCCTGAGGTTACTGATGTCATAAAGAAAACTCTTAAGGTACGTGATGTAATCTTAGAAGGCGAGGTTATCGCTATTGATGAAAAAGGAAATCCACGGCCTTTCCAAGAGCTTATGAAAAGATTTAAAAGAATTAAGGACTTCGAAATTATAGTTAAAAAAATCCCTATTAAGCTTTACTTATTTGACATCTTATATTTAAATGGTAAGTTGCTGGTAAATGAACCATATTATAAGCGTTATGAATACCTAACATCTATAGTTCCTAGCAGTTTATTAGCTGAGAGAATAGTTACAGACGATATAAGTGTTGCTAAAGATTTCTATGAGAGAGCTATCAGGGCTGGACATGAAGGTGTGATGGTGAAAAAGCTTGATGCACCATATGTTATGGGTGTAAGAGGCGCAAATTGGATTAAAGTTAAAGAAGTAGAGACTATCGATGTCGTCGTTGTTGGTGCTGAGTGGGGACATGGGAGAAGAAGGAATTGGCTGAGCGATTACTACCTAGCAGTTTATGATCCAGAAAATAGTGAATTTTTGATTGTAGGAAAAACATTCAAAGGTTTAACTGACGAGGAATTTGAGTGGATGACTAGAAAACTACTAGAACTAAAAATTGCCGATGAAGGATATAGAATATGGGTCAAACCAGAAATTGTAGTTGAAGTAGCCTTTAATGAAGTTCAAAAAAGCCCAAAGTATAAAAGTGGCTATGCCCTTAGATTTGCAAGAGTAACTAGGTTTAGGCTGGATAAAGATCCCAAAGATGTAACTACTATTAATGAGTTGAAGGAAATATACCTACGTGATATGATGAGGAGGGAGTTATCTTAATTTTTCACCAAAAAGTTCATAGATATATAATGCAACAGCTATTGATGGAAGATAATTATCATTATAACCCTTTAGCTTATGATCTAACCACATAAAACTAGCATTATTATAGAGTAACTTTACATCTATAACTGGTTCAACTTTATGCCTTAAACATGAATATAAATAAAGTAAGTTATAAAGTGTCCATATACCGCCATTAAATAATCTACCTGGATTAACTGTTTCTGGTCTTGTATTCTTCTGTGTAGTATCAATATTCTTTAGTAAACCATTATGTAAAAGCCGTTCTCCAATCACTTGTAAATGACTAGCAATTTTATTTTGCAAGTATTTAGATACAGAAGTTAAGCCTAATAAAACAGTATCAATTGAGTATCTTAATATTAGGCAGCCATAGCAACTTATACCTTCAATAAAGTACTCGTCTAGATATAGTAATTCAGATATAGCATTTAGTAGCTTACCTCTAAAAAGCTTAGCATCCCGCAAAATTTCGTTATCACCAACACTTATTGCAGCACTTATAATCCAATCTAACGCTAGTAGAGCGGTAGCATTACTATAGGTAATTGAACCACATCTTAACATCGAATGCATCCAATCCTCATTCTCTAATTGCTCTAAAAGTCCATTATTATTTGCATCTCTCGACTCTAAATACTTAATTCCATATACAATATTATTACGGTATTTAGAGTATATCTTTTCATCTCCTAGTAAAGTAATACCCTTAGCTAATATAGCTACCGATAAAGCTGTAGAATCTATATCTGGATACCTCCCATATATAAATGCATTATTACCCTTCACATATGTTGGAAATCCACCAAGATAGTCATGAGTTATATTACTTAACTGTGTCCAATTAAATCTACTTCTCGGATCTCCTAACCCATACATAAATCTCATATATGTTGGCTTTAAAATTTGATAGTGTGAAATCAATTCAAGTATATTAAAAACTCTTTCCTTATTCTTCTTAAAAATCAGGTAATTTAGTATATAAAACAGGTCTCTCAATACCAACTTATCCTTCTTTATATAACTATCAATTTTTCTCTCAAATCTTCTTCTCAGATTCTCTACAGCTTTATCTATACTTGTCATCGTAAATGATAACCCGTTTTACAACTAAAAATATCTAAGCATTAATTTAATTAAGTATTCCTAAATACATTAGAAGAGATAAATTAATTAAAACACTAATTCCTAGTTTAATATAGATGCTTATGATTTCTAATACTTTCTAGTTATTTATACATATATTGTGGATAATTAGGTATAGAATCGTCATAATTAGTTTAGGTTAGATAACATGAAAGTTGAGTTATTAATAATTGGTGGTGGTCCTGCTGGATTATCAACTGCATATTCTGCAGCTAAACATGGGATTGACGTGTTAGTTATTGAGAAAAGAAGAGAAATTGGTGTTCCTATTCAGTGTGGAGAATTTCTTCCAGCGAGGAGTGAATATAATAACATTTTGCCTAATGCTAAACATATTAAGTTGCTAAAGAGTATACCTAAAGAGATAATTCTGACAAGTATTAGGAAAATTTCGATGTTTTCCCCCTCTGGAGATAGATATGATCTCAGATTTGATGGTTGTGTTGTTGATAGAGAGAGGTTTGATAAGTGGATAGCAGTGCTCGCTGGAGAGAATAACGCTAAAATTGCTCTATCTACAAAGGCATTATCTATCGATCTAGAAAAGAGCAGGGTATATGTTACTGGTAAGTATTTTGATGGCTGGATATATTATGAATACTTGGTTTACGCTGCAGGCGCTATTTCCAACTTGGACAATTATATTCCTATTAAGCCAAAAAATTCTGAATATAATATTAGTCGTGTTTATCAAGTTGTTATGGGAAACGCTTCTATAGATGAAGATACCATATATATGTTTTCAGGTTTAAAGTACGCACCGGGAGCATATGCTTGGATAATACCAAGAGGAAGTTCTATCGCTAATGTAGGGCTAGGCGTAAGAAAGCCATATAATCCCAAACCAGATTTAGATATATATATTAAAAATTTAAGATCAGAGCATCCTGTAGCTAAGAGCATGATTAAATCTGGAACTCCCTTATCATATATTGGCGGATTAGTACCTGTAGGACCACCATTAAAGTCAGCTGTGTACGGTAATGTTTTGCTTGTTGGTGATTCTGCAAACATGACTGTAGCATCTATAGGTGCCGGTGTACCTACAGCCGTAGTAGCTGGATCAATATGTGGAGAAGTGATCAGTAATCATCCAAATGATATATATAAATATGATGAGCTTTGGAGGCAAGAAATACTCTCCCCCTTAGAAAATGGGTATAAAATAAGAGTAATGATGGACCCAGTATTAAAGAGTGACCTGTTAATGGACTTAGCGTTAAAAGTATTAGGTGAAAAATTCTTAGGGGATATTATTAGAGTAAAAATTCCCAAAGAAATTGAAATATTATATAAATTGTTTAAGCTAAGATTTCAAACTAAATCTCGATAATTTCAGCTGAAATCTCTGGCAGCTCAATAATACCTATAGTTCTTTTTTGTGTTAGGTATCCACAAGCCTCTCCGGGAGAGAAGTGTAATGTATCCTTATGCCATTCATTAATTATCTTATGTAAATGTCCTCTCACAATAATGTCATACTCGTCACTATGAATTAATCCCTTAATTACATTTTCATCAACACCATGTAATAATATAATTTTCTTTCTCTCTAATGTAATTACAGCGGAGAATCTATGAAACTCCCATCCTAGGCTTTCATATTTCTCCTTAAGCAGTTGGTATTCAGCATCTAAGTTCCCTTTTACACCAATCATTTTAGCATTTAAACCTTTATACCATTCAAGTGTAAATGGGGCAATGTGATCTCCACAATGTAGTACTAAATCTACCTTTTCTGTATTAAATATCTCTATAGCCTTAAGAATACAATCCCTATTATCATGAGTATCAGAAATTACACCAATCTTCACCTTAATCTCACCAATTAATACCAAAAAGTCGTCGTGAATTATCCTAGGATATATACTTAAATTAAAACTATTAATTGTTAAAATGTGCCTATAAATTTGTCAAGTGACTCTGCATGTGGAAAATTGAAAATCTTATTATCAAGCAAATTCAGAAACTTTATTTCATTATTTTCGCGATAGGCAAAAACTGGTATAAGACCAGTTTTTTCATGAATATACATTAACCTACTAATATCATTTTTACGTAAATATTTCCTACTCACCTTACACTCTATAATAAATCCTTTTCTCCGTGTGATAACAATTAAGTCAATGGGCTTTGAGCCTGCAGCTCTAAATACGATATATCCAAGTTTCTCTAGGTATTTTCGTACTCTTCTCTCAAATCTATAACCTTTCCTATACTCTCTCATTCATATATCCAAATATTTTTTGGGCAATATTTTTATTATAGGTTAGGTGGTGCTTCTTGAGTCAGCCTGACAAAGCCGAAAAAGTACAAAGATTATGTATGAGGAGAGGATTTTTTTGGCCAGCATATGAAATATATGGCGGTGTAGCAGGTTTACTAACATGGGGGCCGCTCGGAGTAATATTAAAGAATAAGATCAAGGATTTATGGCGAAGGTACTTTGTGTACAAACATGGGTTTGTAGAAATAGATTCGCCAAATATTGCACCATATATCGTGTTTAAAGCTTCTGGACATGTTGATAGCTTCAAAGACATCATGGTTTCCTGCTTAAGTTGTGGTAATAAGTATAGAGCTGATACGTTACTTAGCGAACATGGCATTGAGATCAGTGAAGCATTAAAACCAAGTGAGATTGAAAAGATAATTCAGGATAATAATGTTAGGTGTCCACAGTGTGGAGGTGAGCTTGGTGAAGCTACGTACTTCATGACGATGTTCCAGACTACTATAGGGCCATATACTGAGGCAAAAGGTTTTTTGAGACCTGAAACTGCACAGGGGATGTTTACAGAGTTTAAGAGAGTATATGAAGCTATGAGAAGGCGTTTTCCAATAGGAATTGCTCAGATTGGTAGAGGATTTAGGAATGAAATTTCTCCTAGGCAAGGTCCTATTAGGCTTAGGGAATTTGATATGATGGAGCTAGAAATGTTCATCGACCCGAGTGACCCAGTATGTCCGTATATAGACCAGTATAGGGAGGAAAAATTGAATCTATTACATGAAGCATTGATTAGAGTTGGAAAGACGGAGGGTTACGAGACGATGTCTGTTCAAGAAGCTCTTGATAAGAAAATTATAGTTAATGAGTGGATGGCTTATTTCATGGTGTTAGCTAAGAAGTTTATGGAGAAATTAGGTATACCTGCTGAGAAGCAGAGATTTAGGGAAAAGCTTGAGGGAGAGCGTGCACATTATGCAACACAAACTTTCGACCAAGAGGTATATTTAAGTAGGTGGGGTTGGGTTGAGGTCTCGGGGCATGCATATCGTGGTGATTATGACCTACAGGCACATATAAAGCATAGTGGAATGGATTTATATGTCGACAAAAAGCTTAAAGTTCCTAAAAAAGTTAAGGAGGTAAGCATAGTACCAAAAGCGGATGAGATTAAGAGGAAATTTGGAGAAAAAATTAGGGATATAATGAAAGCCTTACATAGGGATGATACATGGAAAAATGAGCTCCTTGAAAAAGGGTATACAGAAATTGCTGGGGTTAAATTAGGAAAGAATTTCTTCGATATTAAGGAGAGTGTTAAAGACGTATATGTTGAAAAGTTAGTACCGCATGTTGTAGAACCAAGTTTTGGACTTGATAGAATAGCGTATGCTGTATTGGAGTATAGTTACCGGGAAGTGAATGGACGTATTGTACTATCACTGCCTATTCCAGTAAGGGTATATGATTGTGCAGTATTTCCACTAGTTAGTGAGGAGAAATTAATTAAAGAAGCTATTGACATTAAGCATAGACTAGAGTCTAAGGGGTTCATGATTCTTTATGATGATAAAGATAGCATTGGGAGAAGATATGCTAGAGTTGACGAAATAGGGATTCCCGTAGCAATAACTATTGATAAAGAAACATTGGAAAACGATACAGTCACAGTTAGGGATAGGGATACATGGAAGCAATATAGAATAAGCAAGTACGAAGTTGATGTTTTCTTAAGTACATTATTCACGACTGAGTCATTTGAAGTTACAGTAAAAAAACTTTGTCTTGAAAATAAGATTGTTGCGCCAAAGTAGAACGTCTTACTGACATGTAGAATGATGCTTATTTATCCTTAATTTAATATAGTAAATCCTTATCTCCCCTAATCTTACCCTTAAATCTATCCTCTGGTAGCTCTACAAGCTTTTCTGGTGTCAAGTCTCTCGTTTTACGCTTAATCATTAAGCCGCACAAACCTTGGTTCGGTATATATCTATTTATTACACAGCTAGCATATACGCAGTTACGTGGATTACAGTCGTCACCTGTAAGTCTACATATCCTACGATCTCGTTTAATTATCAAAGCTCTTCGCTGACACCTAAAAAACTTACAAAAAGCCGTACAATATTGATCTGTTTTATCCTTATATGGATCGATAATTTTCACATTTCCCACCAACTAACCCCTATAATATAATATCTATATAGTTCATTTTATAGCCTTAAAAATCTAACTAGAAGTTATCAGCTATGAGTATGTTCTGAATAATACTTATTGATGATCGGTAATATTTCTCTTGAAAGTTTATGTGCAATTAACTGAGCAATTCTAATTGGTTCAGGATGTTTTCCCTCAACCAAAAATCTATTTAAAATAAATACTGCCTCATCTATACTTACGCCAATAGGACGTATAAAAATCTCATAACCTGTTTTTAACTTAACTTTTAATCTCTCCCCATTCCTGCAATGTATCTCCCATCTTTTCTGCCAGTCATTAGGAAAATACTTTCTAAAATACATAAGTAGACCTTCTGATTCTTCATATGTAATTGATATAACTGGTAATCTAGTTTCTCTATGAATCCTTATTAAGTCAATAACGTTAAACCAGCTAATAACCGTACCTGAAAGACCTATAACGTTAATATCCTCCCTATGTAAGCTATCATATATTTCCAATACTTTATCTGTGGCGTCTAAACCACCTAGAGTTGGAAATGCAATTGAGAATCCATCAATAATTAAATCTGCCCTCTGCACTATACCAACTAAAATGCTCTTTTTCCCACCTTTATAAAAGCTTTCAGCGATACCAAGCATTCTTATACCCTTTTTCCTCCACAGCATACAATATAATTATTATTTAATACGGAAATTTAATTGGTGGTGTAATTTTGGTGGAAATATGGCTTCCCTATGATGATACGGAGTGCCCAGTTGATTTACCAGATCCTATAGACCTTAGAATATCTCCACGAATTCATCCATCAAGAGGATCAAGAAATACAGTTATACAAAAAATTACTAATTTTTTAAGTGAGATTCACGAGCCAGTTATATGTATTGACCCTACATTAACAAGGGAGGAGAAGAAGGTCATTAAATCTGCTCTTAACGAAACTGGGATCGAATATAAAGAGAACAGTGAGAACTACAATACTGTAGTCTCTATAATTCGCCAAGATCCACTTCTTAGCTATAGAGGATCGGTAACAGCACATTACCTAAATGTAGAATGGAATACAATTAAGGAAGTTATTTTAAGTGCTAATAATGTTAAAACTGAAGTAGAAAAGCTTGTAGATAGAGCCGTGAAAGTATTTCCAAATGATATCTATACAATTGATTTTATTTTTAGCGGTGATTCACCAATAGATGTAGAATGTGGCTTAGGAGTTAAAGCATGGCTAAGAGGTATTGAAAAATATAAGGAGAAGTGGGATATGAAGGTAGGTATTTCACCTCTAACAATAGGTAGTGTAGGAGGATATCCATATGACGCAAACATCATAAATATCTTAATATCATTTATCAAAGTCTTTTGGATATATGGAAATGAAATTGAATATTTACTAATGATTGGAGATGCATCAAGAGATTTAAGTATAGACCCGACAAAAATCGCTAGAATCAAAAAGGAAGATGTATCTACGTATGCTGATCTCATAATATATTTATTTAAAAACTTAGCTAGTGATTTTCCATTTACACATTATCTACTATCTGGATATCCAAAAAGTCTCTTAAAGTACTTAGGATTGAAGGTGATTAGTGATTTAAATAGTGTTATAAAAAGAATTCCATCAAGGAAAAAGAGGATGGTAACAGTTATTGAGGATGTGCTAAACGTAAATATGAAGTAGTATTCTAAGCTGGCTAAGCTGATTTATAGTGAGAAGCTAGGTAGTGGTAAACATAGAAATGCAAGTATCCATGAAATTATAAAAATTATTTTTCTGCTAAGTGATACTGATGAAACATCATCTAATGGTCTAATTGTGACTCCTCTACTCATAATGTACATAAACCATATAAATAAAGCCATAAAGTAATACCCAACTAAAAATAGTATAAATATTGAGATCAATGTTGAGTATTTATGGTACTTTGGTCCTAAAACTGCTCTAGCTAGATGTCCACCATCTAACTGCCATGCTGGAAAGATATTTAAGGCTGTAATAAGCATCCCAACAACCGCTGCCCATGTTATTGGATCTACAAGTACTACATACCCCTCCTTTAATGGTCTCAAAATATCCTGGAGCAATGAATATAATATAGGCACAGGGAATGGCATTATTTCACCACCTATTTTTGCATGCCACTGTTTGAGTGTATCTATAGATACAACAGGAGCCGTTAATACAGCGTAAGCTGATACAATAACTGTTGTGATAAATCCTGCAATTGGTCCAGATACTCCCATATCAAATAACCTATCCCTATTTGGAGGTATTTCCTCCTGAGTAATTACTGCTCCAAATGTTGGAAATACACCAGGAATTCCGGGTATAAAGTATGGCCAGCTAGCCTTAATACCATAAATATGTAATGCAAGTTTATGCCCTAATTCGTGTATACCAATTATCCCAAGAAGAGCAACTGTAAATAGAATCGTCATAAAGACTGGATTATAACCTGGTACTGCATAATATAGATATGGATTCACACTTCGCATCCATCCATCCATAGTAACCGTGCCAATTGTAGCTAAAAGTAAAGCAATAGGCTTCTTTACGTCGCTTTTCTCTCGAGGAATATACTTTGCAATTTTAATTTCAAAGTAATCATCAACCTTATCTAAAAATGGTACTATCTCCAACCTCTTAATCTCATTATAGAAATCCAAAAATCTTCTCTTAATATCTTCACATATAACTCTTATCGTTACAGTATTATCTGAAATGTAATAATCAATGACCGTGAAATATTTACTAGCTATACTAATTACTTCATCTAATTTTGCTAATACATCCTCGCTACCTTCAATATACACTTTATACTACCCTCCCATAAATATTATAAATTTCCTCCTCTTTACCATTAGGTTTAATAATACCCTGAATAAAAATATCTTGATTGGAATCTGGGTAGGGGAATTTTCGTGGCTAAACCTGAGTTGGAATATAGAATTGAACGTGCCACGAAGGAAGATTTAGATCAGGTTATAAACATAAATCTAAGAACCTTACCTGAAAACTATCCACGCTTTTTCTTCGAATATTTACTTGAGAGATACCCAGAAAGTTTCTTAGTAGCAAAACTTGATAATAAAGTTATTGGCTATATAATGTGTAGAGTTGAAGATGCGATTATATTATCCTTCCCAATCCATAGAATTAAAAGAGGACATATAGTCTCATTTGCTGTACTTCCAGAGTATAGACGTAAAGGTATAGGTACACAGCTACTTAAAGAAGCTATTAAAGCTTTAAGGGATGTCTATCACTGTGTAGATGTTTTCCTAGAGGTAAGAATATCAAATAGTGAAGCTATAAACTTGTATAGAAAACTTGGATTTTCCGTGTCACAAATAAAGCGTGGATATTATAAAGATGGAGAAGACGCATATGAGATGTCTTTAAAACTAAACTCTACAGAATAGCGTTATTCACGTTTTTACCCACAATTCTTCTACGTACTCCAATTAAGGAATTACAAATAACTGAATCCTTAATTTCAGTGTTTGCCAATATAACGCTATTCCTAACCTTAGAGTTAATAACGCTAACTCCTTTATCTAAGATTACCGTATCATGAAATGAGGAATTCAAGATCTTAGCTCCACACGCTACATGTATGCCGCAAAACTTTTCTCTTAAGAGGGATAAATATTCATGTACACCGCCAATATCGATCCATTTTCCCCTAAGCATATACCAATACACTTGTTCTTTCTTAACAAGCCAAGAAATAAAATCCCCAAGTCTATCTCTAAGAGTGCTTTCACTTAGATAACTTCCTAGTAGCATTGGTAATTTTTTTGTAAATATATAAATTGCTGTACAGACTAAGTCTCCAATAGGTTTTTTAGGCTTTTCAATTACATTAACTATTAGGTCGTCACTTATAGTTGCAACGCCATACTTAGTTGCCAGCTGAATATCATCTAGCTTGTAAAGTGCTATAATATGCTTTTTAACTTTTAGGTACTTAGATACAAGGTCTATTAAGCTGTCCTCAAAATAGTTGTCTCCTGCGATAACAAGATATCCATCAGCACTTGACATATGCCTAAGATCATAATGTAAACCAGCTACTGCACCTAATTTTTCATCTTCAGAACGGGCCTCTTCTACAATAATTTTTACATTTAAGCCCATACTTTCTAACCATTTACTTATCTGCTCAGCAAAACACTGGTTTGTTGAAATGTAAATTTCTCCCTTTAACATATTTTGTAGATTTAGGATTTTACTAATAATTATCTCTAAAATTTTTCGTCTTCCAAGAAATAAAAGTCCTTTAGGATACTTCTTAGTAACCGGCCACATTCTCTTAGCAAAGCCACCCATTAAAATTAGAGTATTAATTTTCATTTTTCTCACTAAATTAGATTAAGTAACCTTAAAAATTATGTAAGTACTAACTATTCTTATTATGAATATAATAGCACTAATCATTGAAATTCAGTTAATAACTGCTTCGGGAGCGCTAGCACCAGGCCCTCTCTCGATTTCGACTATTGCAATAGGTAATAGAAGCGGCTGGAGGGGTGGATTAGGAGTAGCGATTGGACATACAATATTCGAATTCCCTCTATACTTACTAATTGGATATGGTTTAATTAACATCTCGCTAATGAGTGGCATACAGTGGACACTATCAATTTTAGGTGGCTTAGCTCTCCTATACTTTACAATTTCAATTTTCAAATCAAAGGAGATTTCTGAGGATATAGATGTATTCGGAGGAAAAAGTGCACTATTAACAGGAATTACTCTAACGGGGTTAAATCCATACTTCATAATTTGGTGGTTAACCGTAGGAGCTAAATTAATACTTGATATTGTAAGTACTGTTGGTATAGGATTGATGCCTGTATTCTACGTATTTCATGTTTGGATGGACTACTTCTGGTTAGCACTACTTGCCTTTTTAGGATATTCCGCCTTAAGGAAGTTAACTGGCAAACCGTTTAAGATATTTAGGTATGCACTTGGGTTACTAATGCTATACTTCTCAGCATACTTTATTCTTGATGGACTATATCACTTTCTTCACCAGGCTTAAGCATAATCGCTATTATATTATCTCCTCTAATAAAAACCTTATCTTTAAAATACTCAAATCCACGACTAATTGATAACCTACCACGTTTATCCTCTAATATTTCAACATTTTCTAGAAGCAATCCACCTGTTGGTGTGGAGTCTAGTAGTATTCCGCTTATAACTCCCCCTCTTAGCTTCACGATGATTTTTTGCCCAATTAGACTCTGTATAAACTTGTTTACATCTAATATATTTATTCACCCCAACTTATCATTTATTAGACGTAAAGGACAATTTATAAGTATTTATAAGTTACTAGCAAGTTATTTTAGCATAAGCGTGATATAAATATCAATTATATATTTTAGATGTAGTATAAAGTAAAACATATAAATAGAATTCCGAATTTATATATGGAAAATAAGTTGAGATTAGCGAAGAGGTGATTTCTATGTCTACCGCATCCGCCACAGCAATCCCAGCAGTTACTGCTTCAGGTCAACCTATACTAATACTAAAAGAGGGTACCACAAGAAGTAAAGGTAGAGAAGCTCAGAAAAGACTTATATTAGCGGCCAAAATTGTAGCTGATATTGTAAAGTCATCCTTAGGTCCTAAAGGAATGGATAAAATGTTAGTTGATAGTCTTGGAGACGTCGTAATTACAAATGACGGTGCTACGATGCTTAAAGAGATGGAAGTTGAACATCCAGCAGCTAAGATCATGGTAGAGCTAGCTAAAGCTCAAGACGCAGAAGTTGGTGATGGAACAACTTCAGTAGTAGTACTGGCAGGTGCACTACTTGACAAAGCAGACGAGCTAATTGACAAAGATGTCCACCCAACTATAATAATTGATGGATATAAGAAAGCTGCAGAAAAGGCATTAGAAACACTAAATAAAATTGCTAAGAAGGTCGATCCTAATGATAAAGAGCTACTTAAGAAAATTGCTTCAACAGCAATGGGTTCAAAGCTAGTTGCAACTGATAAGGAGTACTTAGCTGAATTAGCCGTTGAAGCTATACTAACAGTTAAGGAGGAAGTTGATGGTAGAGTCAAAGTTGATGTTGATGACGTTAAAATCGAAAAGAAGCCTGGTGGAAGTATAAGAGATACTCAGTTAATTAGAGGTATCGTGTTAGATAAGGAAGTGGTACATAGTGGAATGCCAAAGAGAATTGAAAAAGCAAAGATTGCTCTTATCAATGCACCACTTGAAATTGAGAAAACAGAGTTTGACGCTAGAATCAACATTACATCACCAGAACAAATGAGATTATTCCTAGAAGAAGAGAACAAGATGCTTAAAGAGATGGTTGATAAAATTAAGTCTGTAGGTGCAAATGTAGTTTTCTGTCAAAAGGGAATCGATGATATAGCTCAGCATTACCTAGCCAAAGCAAGAATACTAGCTGCTAGAAGAATTAAGCAGTCAGATATGGAGAAGCTCGCAAAAGCTACCGGAGCAAGAATAATTACAAACTTAGAAGACTTATCTGAAGCTGACCTAGGAGAGGCAGAATTAGTTGAAGAGAGAAAAGTTGAAGAAGATAAAATGATATTTGTTGAAGGATGTAAGAATCCAAGATCAGTCACGATACTAATAAGGGGTGGTAGCGAGAGAGTAGTTGACGAAGCTGAGAGAAGTCTCCATGATGCTCTATGTGTAGTCAGAGACGTACTAATTAAGCCAGCTATTGTAGCAGGTGGTGGTGCTCCAGAAGCAGAAGCCGCTAGAGTAATCAGAAAGTGGGCGTCATCCCTCTCTGGAAGAGAACAACTAGCAGCTGAGAAATTCGCAGAAGCTCTAGAAGCCATACCACTAACACTAGCTGAGAATGCTGGACTAGACACAATTGACATTGAAGTCGAGCTAAAGGCCAGACATGCTAATGACGAAGTATGGGCAGGTGTAAACGTATATACAGGAAAAGTCGAAGATATGATGAAGAACGAAGTTTTAGAACCATTGCTTGTCAAGGAACAAATAATTAAGTCAGCTACAGAAGCAGCAGCAATGATACTAAGAATTGACGACCTGATAGCAGCCTCTAAGCTAAAGGAAGAGAAAGGCAAGGAGAGAGGCGGAGGACCTGAACCAGAATCTGAATTTGAGTAAAAATATTAATCCTTCTTAGTTTTTTTTAAGATTTCCTTTTTAATTTCTTCTCTGCTTTTACCCTCAGTATCTATACCCAATTCTTTAGCTAACTTTATCAATTCATCAGTAGTTTCTTCTTCTTCCTCAACCTCACCTTTAGCCGCCTTCTCAAACTCTTTCTTAGCTAAACCTAATGATCTAGCTAATTTTGGTATTTGCTTAGGTCCCCAAATTAACAGAACAATAAGGATAAGTATAACTAAAATCTCAGGTGCGCCTAATCTAATCATATATTAATATACACCTCCAAAACAGAAATATTTAGTCCTTATAAATATAAATAGTTTTTTTACTGATAAGTAAATTAAGGGTCAATATAATTTAGGACCTCAGCATGATTCTTTATATCATATCCATATCTTAATATTATTAATTTTGGAAGCCGTCTAGATACATATTTAATAGTCCACTCATCATCATCAATAAATATCACATTATTAAGCTTGATAACCTTGCCTAAGTCTCTAGATGCCATTTTAATAATCTTTTTAATCATCCTATCCTTGTATGGATGATATTCAATTACAGGATAATCTATTAAATCATAGATACTAAATAGTTTCAGGATATCAATAGCTGCTTCTGGTATATTAAAGCTAGCTACCCCAATCTTGATATTCTTCTCCCTAAGTATCTTTAAAGTCTCTACTAAACCTGGGTTTAACTTCACAACTTCATTTACCGAGTCGATCACCATGTCATCAATTTTTTTAAACGGCCTTTTCAATATACTAACGTCATAGTGAGTCCATATTGTATTATCACAATCATATATTACAACTTGTATTACCTTACCTCTCCCCAAATAGACTCACCATAACCCCCAAATGGTAAACCATATATATAGATTAACCTAAGGAGCTCCTTTGAAATGACTGGTTTTTCATTTATAAGAGGATATCTATATGGTAGCTTAACAATACTTCCAACATTAGTCAGTATATAGTAATCATCAATAAATTTAATCTCACAAAAATTTTCTCCATGTAAAATTCTAAGTGCAACATAAACTGCTCCATCAATAGATAATTGCTTCTCCCCAATATTATATGACCTAGCATCCTTTATTCTTGAAGTAAGAAGTTTATAAGTTCTACCTAAAGGTGGATCAAAACCTAGAATTCCACCAACAACAATAACATCATTAGTATTAATTTTATCATGTGACAAAGTCTCCCTTGCTTTTGGATCAAGTATTATGATTCGATCGCTAGGATACATGTCCAGAACGCTTTTTTCAAAGATTCTATTGCGAGGAAATAAGTGATGATATCGCCTAGGCAAGTTTGCAATGATAATATCACTAGAAAATCCCAATGCATTCTTATACTCTAGATAAAGCCACCTCCATAATTTTTCCATTAAATGCTCGATCACGATCATTATTTTGTAATATTTGTAATAGGTATAAATAGAAAATAATAATCTTAAACAAAAAATTACTGTATAAATCTATACATATAACAAAAATAAATCGCTTTGCTATTAATCTATATAATATAGTACTATAGAGTGCAGGATGGTGTAGAGTATTGAGTAAAAGAGCACTATGGCCTACTCAGTATGGACCAATAACTCCAAGGCCAATCTTTGCGAATTTATTAAAAGATGTTTTACGTGCTGGTAAATGTATAGGTTGTGGAACGTGTGTTGCGGTATGTCCAGCGAATGCTTTGCAGATGATGGATGAATCTCCTAGATTAGTGGCTGTATGTATAAGATGCGGATACTGTTATAATGCGTGTCCGATGACTACTGATGACGAATTTAAAGGCTTTAATAATCTATCTGAGGATAAACTATCAGTAATATTTGGTGAGAACTATAGAAAGGGAGAATTAGGTATTTTTAGAGCTATATACAAGTCTACAGAGAATATAAGTCCAATTAGCCTAGCTAAAGAAATAATGAAGTTTTTACTGGAGAAAGACTATGTTGATGCAATAGCTACAGTAGGCTTTAAAAATGGATTTACAGAAAAGTTAATGGTATTATCACATATAATACCGAAACCTATCGTAATTAAAAATAAAGACGAATTAGATAGCGTGTGTTTTTGGATAACTACTGTACCTACGGGATTAGCTCTTCGCGCAGCTGCTGATGAACTTTATGCCTCTTTCTTCCATGCTGCATATACTCCTAAAATATGTTATTTTGCTCCACCAACCCATATAAGGGCTATATGGAGAATGAGACTTGGATGGGGAGGGAGTACCAGAATCGAGGAAACAGTATACCTCACACTTACAGTATTTGGAACGAAATACTATGCACTAAGTAGTTTAAGGAAAGCTTTAGAAGAGAAGGGAGTTAACATAAATCTAGTAAAAAGTTATGAAGCATCGGAGGAAGGAGTTAAGTTCTACCTAAATAATGGAGAAACAGATATTTTACTTAAAGATTTAAATGCTGAACTACATAGTGCTATTTCAAGTGTAGACGATAAGTATGGATATTTCGCGGATATAAGTATAGGTAAAATAGGCGGAAATACTTACTTAATTGCTAGAAGTGTAAGAGCAGAAAAGATCGTAAGAGAGCTTTATGAGTCTAAATACGTATTGATAGAACCAGTTGAAGAAGTTTAAGTTATAGGGGGGATACACTTGATAGAGTTTACCTCACATATCTGGTTATGGGTATTTATAGTAGCATTTTTTGTATCTGGGCTTGTTGTCCCAGTTATTGCATATATTCTTGTTGGTAAGATTGGAGGTAAAGTAAAGGAGGACACTTTTGAATGTGGACAAGAAATTGATTTTCGACCTGCAGACGTTAGGATTTTAGGAGCTATGAGATATTTCGGGTATGCAGTAGCATTTTTTGTACTTGATGCTCTAAGCTGGATACTGATGGCCAGTCTTGGAATTTTTATTGAAGCTCTGAATCCACTACCAGTTATAATTTATATAGTGATTATTGCTGTCGGAATATACTTCTTCGTAAAAGGGCTTGAGGAGGCGAGAAAAATTGAGTAAATACCTCGAAAAATTTGAAGGGCTATATAGAAAGTTACCTAAACCTATAAGAAAGATATTCAATTGGGGTAGGTCGTTTAGCATTTGGCCAATACACTATGTAACAGGATGCTGTAGCCCAGAGTTTATGCAGGTATGTGGGCCTAGGTATGATATGGAGAGATGGGGAATCTTACCTATGGCCTCAACTAGGCAGTCGGATGCAATTTTCTTTGTTGGTAATGTTACTAGAAAAATGATGATACGTGCCATTCGTCTTTATGAGCAAATGCCAGAACCAAGATATGTAGTTAATATTGGTGTATGTACAATTAGTAAAGGACCGTTTTATGATAGCTATTCAGTTGTTAAAGTTGAGGATTACCTACCAGTTGATGTATATATTTCTGGTTGTCCACCTAAACCTGAGGCAATATTACATGGAGCATTAACTCTTAGAAAGAAGATTTTAGGTGAGAAAGTTGGTCTCGTTAGAAGAGAAATTAAAAAGTGAGTTTGGGGACGCTATATTAGAATTTAAGATACCTAAAGATAATAGGATAGTAGTTAAAGTTAGTCCAGATAGGATTGTAGATGTAGCTTATTACCTTAAGAACGAAGGTTTTGATATGCCTATATCTGCAGGCGCTGTTGACTACATGAAGAATAATGTATTTGAGGTCTTTTGGATTATATGGTCGTCAGATAAAAATATAGTACTAATATTGAAGACTGATATAAGTAGAGAGAACCCTACTATTCAAAGCTTAGTTGAGGTATGGAGGGGTGTACAGAAATTTGAGAGAGAAACGTGGGAGATGTTTGGCATAGACTTTAAGGGGCATCCAAAGTTAAAGAGACTTCTACTTCCAGAGGATTGGGATTATGAGAAAGAAGGTTATCCACTGAGAAAAGATTTCTCATTAAAGCCTTATACAGTTGAGAAGTAGGTGATGAAATATGGGTATAATGACAATTGAAGAAGTTAAGGAGTTAGAAGGAGGATTAATGCGGGTAAGAATAGGTCCGCAGCACCCAATAAGTGGCCAAGGAACAATAGTAGTAACTACTGATGGGGAAATAGTATATGATGTTGAAGTTGATATTGGATATAGTCATAGGGGTATTGAGAAGATACTTGAAAACCGCAGGTGGCTACAAGGAATTATACCAATGGAAAGAATGGTAATGCTTGATACGTCCCACGTAGCTATGGCATATGTCAGGGCCATCGAGGAGTTATTAGGAATAGAAGCACCACCAAGAGCACAATACATTAGAACTATAGTCCTAGAGATGAATAGGATTATAAGCCACACATATGCTTTAGGTCTCCTAGCAGAGTCTACTGCATGGAATCCAGCTGTTTTCTTATGGACAACGGCTGATAGAGAGCCCTTCTTAGATCTTATGGAAATGTTAACCGGCGCTAGGTGGAGTTACAGCTTTATCGTTCCTGGAGGTGTAAGAGCAGATTTACCACATGGATTTAGGGAGAAAGCTAAGGAGGCGATAAAATTCTTTAGAGATAGGCTAGATACATACATGGATGCGTGGATAGATAACTTTTTATTTGAGATTAGAACCAGAAAAGTTGGTGTTATTCCTAGAGATAAAGCTATTGAGTGGGGAGCGGCAGGCCCCTCATTAAGAGCTTCTGGCGTAGCGTATGATACTAGGAAAAATGAGCCATATGCTGCTTATGAAGAGTTAGACTTTAAGATAGTAACTGAGAAAGATTGCGATTCTTATGCGAGAGGTGCTGTTAGAGTTAAGGAGATGTATGTAAGCTTAGATATCATCGAACAAGCCCTTGATAACATGCCTGAAGGACCAGTCAAGAAAACTGTTCCACAAAATGTACCTAGAGGTGAAGTTTATGCTAGAGTTGAAAGTGCAAGAGGCGAATTAGGCGTTTATGTAGTGTCAGATGGTAGGGATAAGCCATATAGAGTTAAAATAAGTGCACCGAGTTTTAGAAATATATTCCTAATTGAAATGCTACCAAAGATTGAGGAAATAAGATTTGCTGATATCCCACCAATATTTTACTCTCTAGATCCTTGGTTTTTAGATGCTGATAGGTGATTAACATGATAGAGAGTATATTAAAATTTGTAGAAGCTAACTTTAAAACTCTCTTCATGATTACAGTTTTCCCAGGATTAGCATTCATCTTTGGATTTTTAATTTTCGCTGTATGGTTCGAGCGAAAATACTTAGCTAGATTAATGGTTAGAATGGGTCCTGTTCACTGTGGTAAAGTTTTAGGTTGGCTTCAGTTAATTGCAGATGCAATTAAGCTAATAACTAAAGAGTTTATTGTGCCTAGATTCTCACTAAGACTATTATTCTTCCTTCTACCGATAATATTACCAGTAATTCCAGCAATACTAGTAGTACTAATACCATATGCTAAAGATTATATTCTCTACGATGCAGGTGGAAATGGCTTAATACTATTCCTAGCACTAGCAACTATATACCCAGTTCTATCAATGCTAATTGGATGGGTTTCAAATAATAAGTTCACGATTATTGGTGCGTTAAGAACAATATATATGGATGTAGCTGCAGAAATTCCTATAGTGCTCTCAGTCTTAGGAGTCGTAATACTTGCTGGTACATATGATCTAGTAAGTATAGTTGAAGCTCAGAGAAAAATCTGGTTTATAATTCCCCAAATACTAGGCTTTATTGTATTCTTAATCGGTTATCTTGGGATGACAGAAAGAATACCTATGGACTTCCCTGTCGCAGAGGTCGAGCTCGTATTTGGGGTCAAAACTGAGTATACGGGTCCACTATACCTATTAATGATGGAAGCAGACTACATAAATTGGTTAGCTTGGTCACTATTATTAGTCGTACTATACCTTGGAGGATATAATGGACCTAATATATTTGGGAATGAAACTATTTCTGGAATATTCTGGACATTAATTAAGCTATTCATAGTAATGGTAGTTATACTAACAGTTAAAATCAGTTATGCAAGGCTAAGAGTGGATCAAGCAGTTAGATTAGGATGGCGTGTATTGATTCCTCTATCATTTATCAATTTAGTAATTACGATCCTCCTTAAGTATTATTTCCCAGGTCTATGGGGTGGTTAGGCTTGGGTAAAAGTAAATCTCTCTTAAGTAGGATTGTAGTACCTGTAGTAGAAGTTGCAAAACATAATATTAAGCCTCCGATGACTCATAAGTATCCATTTGAAAGACAGAAAGGTTTTGAAAGAACTAGAGGTAGGCATGTTCTTTATATTGATAAATGTATTGGATGTGGAGTATGTGCATGGATATGTCCTGTTAATGCGATAAAAATGGTTGAGGTTGAAGGTAGTAAATATACCCATCCTCGAATAGACTATGGAAGATGTTGCTATTGTGGACTATGCGTTGAGTATTGTCCAAGAAGAGCATTAGTACATACACCCATAGTTGAAGTTACTAGTGAATCGAGAGATGACTTAATATATGACCCTAAAAAGTTATCAGTTAAACCTAATATCAAGGAGATTCTTCCCGAGTTAAAATATGAATTAGAACCTGTAATAGATGCTAAATATGGTATTCGATATATAAGGAGGAGAGTCACATGATGGATCTCGCTATATATATAATTGATATACTACTGATTATTCTAGCAATAATAGCATGCGAACATAAAAACTTAGGTTATGCTGTATTGTCACTATTCATAATCACCGTTATTACTGGAATCTTATTTTACATGTTAGGAGCTATATATGTTGCAATAGTACAATTTGCTGTATTTTCTGGTGCAATAATGGTTTTCTTTATAATGGTATTTATAATGACGAGAGGTGGTAGAAGTGATGAATAAAATATCTATAGCTGGTTCAGTAGTGGTAGTAGTATTGTTAATTATAGGGGGATACATCTTAGCAAGCATCCCTATAAATATACTTTCAACATCAACACCTGCATCTATTAAAATATCATTTGAGAATGCATCAATGCTTGAGTCTATATATTTATGGCGTGAAAGACTTTACGATACAATATTCCAGTCATTAGTTCTGTTTGCCGCTCTAGCTGGAGTATTAATTTATGTTGTTGAGGTGAGGAAAAGATGATAAAGCCTGAAATGTCACTAATATTTACGGCTTTCATACTAGTTATATTAGGAATATATATTATGGTTGCCAAGAGGAATTTACTAAGAATGCTAATTGGCTTAGAAATCATAGCTACAGGAGTGAATATTAACTTTATCACTTTGTCGCTAATTAAGTTTCCAGGTTTTCTAGATCCACTTCCACATGCAATTGTAATCACTTCAATCTTATTAGATGGTGCCTTGGTTGGCGTCGGATTAGCATTAACATTAGTTGTATATAGGAAGTATCGAAGTTTAGATGTAGATATTTTAAGGAGGTTGAGGTGGTAGGTAATGATATCGTATGCTCCATGGCTAATATGGATAATCCCATTTATAGCTGCATTTACACATCCAATAACCGAAAAGATTAGCCACAAACTGAGGGATATAATTGCTGTAGGTGCCGTTTTCATATCTGCAATTTTGTCTGCATCTATGATTCCAGATGTATTTAACGGCGTAGTAATTATAAATGGAGCTAAACACTCAATTCCCTATGACTGGACATTCGAAAATTGGTTACCACTACCATGGGGTGGTCTATCAGTAGGTGTATTAATTGATCCATTAAGTGTATTTATGGCAAATATTGTTGCATGGATAGGCTTTCTAATAATGGTATACTCAATTGAATACATGCATGGAGACGAATCAATAACAAGGTATTGGATGCTCATGAATATATTCATAGGGTCCATGGAGCTACTGGTATTAGCAGATAGCTTCCTACCTATGTTCTTTGGATGGGAGGGCGTAGGCTTCGCAAGTTACGCACTAATCGGATATTACTATAAAGATGAGAAAAAATACTGGATCGGACCATATCCCCCATCTCATGCTGGAATGAAGGCATTCGTTGTAACAAGAATAGGAGATGTCGGTCTACTAATCTCAATAATTGTAATCTACCTATATTCAGGAACACTGAACTTTATGGAGTTATCAAGTAACTTTACATGGATAGTATCCTTAGCGAGGGATGGCCTACTAGCTATAACACTCATACTTATGTTCTTAGGCCCAATAGGCAAATCTGCACAGTTTCCACTTCATGTATGGCTTCCAGAAGCAATGGCTGGACCAACAACTGTTAGCGCATTAATACACGCAGCAACGATGGTTAAGGCTGGAGTATACCTAGTTGCGAGAGTAACTCCGATACTTTACTTAGCTTACCATCATGTTGGAGAATTAATAGCCCCCTCATTACATATATTCTTCTTAACGGTAGCTTGGATAGGCGCATTCACGGCATTTCTAGCAGCAACCATGGGTATGGTTGCAGATCAAATTAAAAAGGTACTTGCATACTCAACTATAAGTCAGCTTGGATATATGATATCTATTATTGGTGCTGCTGGACTATGCATGGAGGAAGAACACCTATTTATAGAAAGCTATCTAGCTGGAATTTCACATCTCTATAGCCATGCAGTATTTAAAGCTCTTCTATTCTTAAGCGCTGGTTCAATTGGCCACGCAATAGGCAGTTACTTACTAAAAGATGCAGGTGGTCTTAAGAAATACCTACCAAAGACTTATGCTGTTATGCTAGTAGGATTACTAGCACTATCCGGAGTTCCACCATTCAACGGCTTCTTCAGCAAAGATAGTATCCTACATGCACTATATGCTGAGGGAAGGTTAGGACTATTTATACTATTAACAATAACAGCTATACTCACAGTATTCTACAGCTTCAGGCTTTTAGGGCTTACCTTCTTCGGGGAGTATCCGCATGAGCATCAACACTCTGAGCATCATCACAACCACTTACATGATCCAGGACCATTTATGATGATACCACTATATATACTTGCGTTTGGAAGTCTAATAGGCGGATTTCTTTTATCCGGTCTCCATGAATTCTTCTTAAATCCGATGAGTAAATATTTAGGAATACATGTTCATCCAGTTGATATAGGGACATTTATTATTCATACATTCGCCTCTCCATTCATAGCATTAACAGCAATAATTATTATAATAGGCCTATACCCGTCATATAGTATGTATATCAAAAGAACAGTAGACTACAAAAAGCTAGTTTCAAAATCAAATACATTAAGTAAATTATGGAGATTCTTATACGAGAGGTGGTATATCAATACAATATACTACAAGATATTTGTAGATGGACTAATGCTATTAGCAGAAGGGATATTCGCATTTATTGAGTGCAATGGCGCTGGTGACCTAATAAAGGGATTATACACAAAATTATCAAATACATTTAGACCTATACAAACTGGTTACCTACGAGTAAATATAATATACATAATCTTAGGTCTACTGCTGCTTGTACTCTTAACCTTAATCATAGGAGGTGGTGGCTAAATGCTTATAGCGTGTATAGCTATGATAATACTTTTCTCCCCTATAGTATATGTGATAAGTAAGTATATCAAATCCAAAGGTGGCTACGTAGCATCGATACCTATTTGGATAACATTATTATACCTACTATCTCTTGGAGGCGAGTTACTAAGGAACCATAGTGTATTTGAGTATTTCAAGTGGATAGAAACAGATTATATAAGGGTCTCGCTAGGCTTCCTACTAGATGGCGTTAGTTATGCAATAGCATTAATAATACTATTTGTAACAGCATTAGCAGCAATATATTCAGTAACATACCTTGAGCATGAAGAGGGACATGAAGCATACTATGCATATTATATGCTCTATGTTGCTGGCATGCTTGGAGCAGTGGCAAGCACAAACTTGATACAGTTCTTCTTCTTTTGGGAATTAATGCTTGTTCCAAGCTACCTACTAATTGCTGGATGGGGATATGGTGATAGAAGAAGAGTAGCATATAAATACTTCCTATATACACAGCTAGGTTCAATATTAATTCTACTAGGAATTCTATATGTTGGATCTCTAATTGGAAGTTTCGAGTTTAAGGATCTGGTACTAGTAAGGTCATATGTCGGTTCACGTGAGCTTTTACTGCTACTAACAGCCTTTGTCGCAGGTTTTGGCGTAAAAATGGCTATTGTCCCATTACATGGCTGGTTACCTGAAGCACACGCGGAAGCACCAACACCTATAAGTGTAATATTGAGTGGAGTAATGATTGAGATAGGACTATATGCCTTGATAAGAATAGTTTTACCAATAACATCTTCAAAATGGAATACATGTACTGGAACTACAATTTTAATGACATTAGCACTTATATCCATGCTATATGGCGGATTAATGGCATTAACACAGAATGATGTCAAGAGGCTTCTCGCGTATAGTAGTATAAGCCAGATGGGCTACATGTTCTTTGGAGTAGCTGCAGCAACACAAACAGGGATAGAAGGTAGTATTTTCCATATCTTTAACCACGGCCTACTAAAGGGTCTCCTATTCATGGTCGCTGGAGTACTAATTCACCAAGTTGGTATCAGAGATATGAGAAAGCTAGGTGGGTTAGCTACAAAAATGCCTATAACAGCTAGCTTAGCTGTAGTTGGTGCTATGGGTATAGCTGGACTACCAGGAATATCAAGCTTTATCAGCGAATTCCTGATATTTCTAGGCGGGTATGAATCCGTGTCTCCATATAAGTACTTACTACTTGCATTCGCTGTTTTATCAACAGGCATTTCAGCAGCATATATGACATACTTCATTCGAAGAGTTTTCTTTGGACCTTTAAATGAAGCCTTAAAGGATGCCAAGGACCCACCACTACCAATGCTAATACCCATGTTTATATTAGCAGTTACGGCAGTAATCTTAGGAATATATCCCTCACTACTATTAAAGTATGTGATTCCCGGCTTGGAGTTTGTTAAGGAGGTGTTGAATCCATGACATGCATGTTATGTGGATTATTAGGCCAGATTGATAGGGGACTATACCCACTAATATCATTAGTCATATTTATTGTACTAACTCCCTTAATCAATTTTATATTAAAGGATAGGGTTAAGTACCTTGGAGTGTGGGCAGCAATATCATTCTTAATATCATTAATACTCTCAATCTTAAATATTGATTACGTGTTAAATAATGGTCCCATAGAGATTGCAGTTATTGGCTCCCCGATAGATTCTAGACTAGTTATAGACTTGATGGGTTTGTTCTTTACAATAATCTTCTTAATTGTATCCTTAGCAGCAGCTATACACTCAGTATCATATATGGAGCATGATAAGCACTTACCAAGTTACTATCTACTATTGCAATTAATGACTACAGGATTAGTTGGATTAACATATGCTGCTGATCTCTTTACATTCTTTGTCTTATGGGAACTAATGGCAATTAGCAGCTACGTCCTAGTAGCATTTAGGTACCACCTAGATGAACCAGTGGAAGCTGGTGTTAAATATCTACTAATGAGTGGATTAGGATCGCTAATTATGCTATACGGCATCTCATTCGTGTATGGAATTACCGGTAGTCTAAATATTCACTTAATTATAAAAATGTTGCCAACAGCGCCAATAACTCTTCTAGTATTTGTATTAAGCCTATTGCTGATAGGCTTCGGGATCAAAGCTGCATTTTTCCCATTCTGGACTTGGCTTCCAGATGCCCACCCAGCAGCACCAAGCCCTATAAGTGCAGTCTTGTCTGGAATTGTCATTAAAGCTGGCATATTAGGTATCATTAGGTTTGTAGTTCCAGCTGCAGGTAACCTCTCATATAGCTTAGGTATCTCGATGGCGGTAGTTGCTGCATTAACAATGACTGTAGCTAATCTCTTAGCCTTGCTGCAAGAGGATATAAAGCGTCTACTAGCATATAGCAGTATAACAAATATAGGGTTCATACTGATTGGGATTTCAGCTGCAATCTATGGTAGTCAAATATCTGGAATATCCTCTGCAATCCTACATACATTTAGTCACGCGTTAGGTAAGGGATTGGCATTCTTAGCAGTAGGTGCAATAATCCATACACTTAAAACCAGAAGAATAAGTGATATTGAGGGATTAGGTAAGGTTATGCCTCTAACTGCTGCTTCGTTAATTATTGCATTGCTCGGCTTAGCTGGTATGCCACCATTACCAGGATTCTGGAGTAAATGGTTCTTAATATACTCATCTATAGAAGCTGGCTTATGGGGACTAGCAGTACTAGGTGTCCTAAATAGTGTTCTCGCCGTTATCTTCTATTTATGGCTGCTACAGAGAGTATTCTTTGCAGAACCAACTGAAGTAGTGCTTGAAAAAGGCGCAAAAGAATCTATATGGATTAAAATATCACTTATATTGTTAATCGCGATAATGTTGATATATGGATTCTATCCACAGCCATTCTACAACTTAGCTATAAAGGCGGCTGAACTATTCCTACAGTTTATCTAAAAATAACCTTATTTTTCCATAAAATCAGGATAGTCCTTTAGCTTTTAGGGATAAATTAACTTTTCCACTACTTAATTAAAGTAATCCGAGTTCCTTCTCAGCTAGTTCCACACCCTTAACCATATTCTCCAATTTTTTAAACGCAATTTCTCTTCTTCTAGTTCTTAAGCCACAATCAGGATTAACAACAATTTTCTCTGGATCTACAAATTTAGCAGCATATAGTATTCTATCCCTAATTAATTCTGGACTTTCAATTGCATCGGTATGTACATCAATAACACCTAATCCAATCTCACCATCATAACCATACTCGATATATAGTTCCCTTAAGTAGCTATAGCCGGGCCTATCCTTATCACTTGTCCCTAGTTTCCAAGAATCTCTATTTGCAAATTCTAGTGCAAAATGTTTTGTCTTCATCTCGAGTATATATGGGGTAAGTATTGAGTAATCGCTGTAGCATATATGGACAGTTACGGTCGCGTCCACCCCATCTACAGCTAAGTTAAATCCATCGACAAAAACCCCCATCTCCGATGGGTGTGTAGTTGCTGCCGGCTCATCTATTTGAATTCTTTCAGCACCATTTGAGGCAAGTTCTTTTAATATGGGATTGATAACTTTCTCTGCCAAATCATATACTAAATCTCTCTTTGCATTAAACCTGATAATTTTCATATCATCTAAAGTTTTAAACCACTTTTCAACGTAGTACTCATTAAAAGTCCAATCTGCAATTGTATAGGGGCCTGTAACTGGAATCTTCACGATAGTTTTTGCGATTTTCTTTATAAATAGAAATTCGTCTAAATAGTAGTTTTTAAGGAACTTTATAGGTTTTCGAACAGCTGCCTTTACAAAATATCTATTCTCCATAACCCTTACTTGACCAACTAACTCAAACCCATAGATATTAGTCACAGGGTGATAATACATCTCCCATCTATGCATCTCTCCATCATACACATACGTTAAACCAATCTCCTCTAATTTTTTAATATTCTCAACTGAAACTCTTCTAATTTCTGGTAATAATTCATCAAAAGTGATTTTTTTGTTAAGATAGGATTTCCACATTTCCATTAGTTTTGGTGGTTTTCTTAAGCTACCAATCTCTTGAGTTCTAATTACCTTCCCCATTCCAGAGTAAACCTCCGTTTAAACTCATTTAGTAATAGAACTTTCTCAATAGCAGACTTATAGGGTAGAAAGTCGAGATCACAATTTGTAGTTAGGTAAACAGTATCTACCAATGAGTTATCAATTATTAGAGAGACATATTTGGATATATAATGAAACCTCTCCATCAATGTATTCCTAGAATCTATAACACCAATAATTATTCTATCGACAGGAATTTTTACGCTATCATCTACACCTTCAAAAATATCAATAGAAAATGTAGCATTAAGCTTCAACATTAATGGCATTTTATCAAATATAGAGCCAAAAAACGTCTGAATATGAAACGGCAGTTTAAGTCTCTTTATGTATCTATATAACTGTAAAACTAGATCCTCATCAACGTAGTTATCATATGCAAGACTAGGTTCATGTAAATCTACTAATGAGTACCCTAAATTAAATGCCTCTTCCACAGCACCCGCGACTAGTTTCCCAATAACATCGATAGCTTCTTCTTTGTCTAAATTAACTGCTGATAACCTATACATAGTATAGGGCCCTGGTAATGTAATTTTCCAGGGAAAATCGTCGGGTAAAAGCTCATGATGAGTATAAAAGCTCAACACACCTTCTTCATAATCAACTTTCTCAGATATAATCAATTTTCTATAGAAGTAGTTATTCTCAAAATACCTTGTCAAAGGACCAGCAGAAATGCCATCAATTAAGGAATAAAATCTGAATAAGTCTAACCAATCAACTTGAGGATCATGTATAAAATCTAGTTTATTACTAACTTGAATATCGACCCACTTACAAACCAACTTATTTACAGTTTCCCTATATGTTTTCTCATCAATAATTCCCCATTCAAATTTCTTAAAAATGTCAATTGAGTAGTCATCTCTAGGTAAGATTCCAGTTAAATACGCTTTAAACTCCACTTTCATATTGATACAATAATTATTTATTGTGGTCGCCACTTTAATGCTTAAAACTGGAGATAATTATTAGCTAGAGCAATCATATCTATTTATATAGTTAACTTATCGAGTAAAGCAATCAATGCATCAACAATAGCAATTAATTATGGATTAAAAAATCAGTAATCTGCATTCCCTTAAATTTCTGGTTTGAGTCTTCTTAATGGGCTAGTGAGGAGCAAGCATATTACGTAAACATAAACTTTTAATCAAGAGGTATGTAGTTAATTTATTATATGGTTATCTTATTGAATAGTATTAGGAGGGAACAAGGTGTTTGAAATAGAATTAGCAATTAAAGGGAAGTTAGAGAATCCAATTATGATAGCTGGCTTGCCTGGTATGGGCCTAACTGGAAAACAGGCACTAGACTATTTAATAAAGATTTCAAATGCATCAAAAATTAGTTCAATAAAAAGTCCATATCTAGGTGTTCCAGCTGTCTCTGTACATAATGGACTTGTTGAAGAGATTCCCGAGGAAATATATTCTTTCTTTCTTGCAAGTATAGGCAATAGAGATGTAATACTATTTACTGGTCAGTCTCAACCAGCTACGCCAGAATGGCAACATATAGTTGCTATTAAAGCTATAGAGGCTGTATCAAAATTAGGAGTAAAAATAATTTATACATTAGCAGCTACACCAATTTCATACTTTAAGGAGGAAGTTGATGTTTATGGCGTAGCAACTACTCCTGATTTAGTTGAAATGTTACGTCTTAATGGTGTCAAGCCACTTATGGGTGAGGGTGCAATTTCTGGAATAAATGGATTACTTCTTGGATATGCAAAGAAATTTGGAATAGACGGAGTATGCTTACTTGGAGAAACATATCTAATTAGTGGTGCAGATAAAATAGCGCCAATAGCCGTACTAAAAGCATTATCCAAAATCTTAAAAATTGAACTAGATCTAAAGGAATTAAATGAAGAAGCAGAAAAGTTTAAGAAGCAGATGGCATTAGCCACTAAAAGCTTATTAATGAGAAGAGAAGAAGAGGATAGAGAGAAACCAAAATATATATACTAAGCTAAACCTCCCTTTAAGCTTAATTAAGAAAAAGGAAAGTAAAAAAAGAAAGAACAATTATAAAAATTTATTCCTCAACGAATACTTTGATGGCCTGGACAGGACACACAGTTTCACACGCTAGACAAGCTATGCACTGGTCCTGGTTTACAGGGTCAGCCTTCTTCTCTGATGCTGGATGGCCGGGTGTCTCTACCCACTCATAGACGCCGACTGGACATGCATCTATACATGCTCCATCAGCAATACAGATATCAAAATCTACACAAACTTTGTCTCCATGTATACCAAGAACCTTCGGTGGGTCAACTGGTCCCCATACAGAATGTCCATTATGCTCACCAACAACTTGACGCTTCTTCTTAAAATCAGGGTCTATCGGCATAACTGATCACCACTACTAAAAAATTGTAGTCTCTTTAAATAATAAAGAATTAATTATATAACATATAAAGATTTTTCACTAGGCTTTTAATAGAAACAGTAACGGTAACTAACGTAAAAAGTTATTGTTCTAAAGAAGAGATCACATAATGACGTTATTTACCAGAAAAATGTGACAAAATTATAAACCCTAAATGAAGTATTGGAAACAAGCGATTAAAAACGGAAACCATAAGAAAGGAATTAAAACACATTTTGTTACTAGTATATGTAATACTAAGAATCCTAAAAATATGGAATTAAAAGTTTTCTGATATGACTATTTGTATAGATACTCTTTATTGTTATGGTAGTTTCTATTTTATTTATTGATTTATGATTACTAGAAAACCTGATTGGTTAAGGGTTCGAATGAAGACTACGCCAGAGTTCTATAGGGTAGATAGTATTCTAAGTAAATATCGTGTTCATACTATTTGTAAGGAGGCGTTATGTCCTAATATTTATGAATGTTGGGGGTCTGGGACGGCTACTTTCTTAATTCTCGGTGATATATGTACGCGGAATTGTAGGTTTTGTAGTGTTAAGAAAGGTAATCCTAGCGGTGTTATAGATGAGGATGAGCCAAGTAGGGTAGCACTTGCGGCAAGAGAACTTGGCTTAAAATATGTGGTTATTACTTCGGTTGATAGAGATGATTTACCTGATGGAGGCGCTTGTCAATATGCAAAAACTATAAAAGCTGTAAGAGAACACATAGATAATGTAGTAATTGAGGTTCTAACGCCAGATTTTCAAGAATCATATAATTCGATAAAAACTGTTGTTGACGCAAAACCTGACGTTTATGCACATAATATTGAAACTGTCGAGAGACTTACACCAGTAATTAGAGACAGACGGGCGGCATATAAACGGTCACTAAAAGTGCTTAGGATAGTGAAAGATATAGATGATAGTATGATAACTAAGTCTTCAATTTTAGTTGGTTTTGGAGAAAAACCCTATGAAGTTATTAAAGCGTTAGAGGATCTTAGGAATGTTGGTGTAGATATTGTAACTATTGGTCAATATCTACAGCCTACGACAAAACATTTCCCAGTAGCTGAATATGTTGAACCAAAAACTTTCAAATATTATGAAGAAATTGGATATAAACTAGGCTTTAAGCTTGTAATAAGTGGTCCGTTAGTCAGAAGCTCATATCTAGCATCAAAATACTATGATGAATTTATAAGGAAATTAAAGGGAGATCCTAGCTCTGTACATTAACATTTTCATAGGCCCACCGACTCCATGACACTTTGCGAAATAAGAGATAAAGCCCTATTTATTGGTAGAATACTGATCTTTTCACCGAGTAATCTTGAAAATTCAGCTAAGAGTATCCGTTTAACTTCATTAATATCGATATTCCTATTAACTTCCTTAGATAAACTTGTCATTATTTCTGGGGGTAAACCACATGGATTAATATTTAAAAACGGTTTTAAATCATTATTTACATTAAATGCGAATCCATGATATGTAACCCATTTTCTCACAGCGATTCCGATTGATGCGATTTTCCTCCCGTTAACCCATACACCCGCGTGACCCTTAATCCAATATCCTTGTAATCCATAGTGTTCCATAGTATTAATAATACTTTCCTCAATTAGAAGTATTAGATCCTTAATTGAAAGTGATCTTTCATCTAACTTAATTATTGGATACCCAACTATTTGCCCCGGACCATGATATGTAATATCTCCACCTCTCTCTACATAATATACTGGAATATCATCTATTCTCTCTGGATATGAACCTCCATCTCTACCAACAGTATAAACTGATGGATGCTCAACAAAAATTAGCAAGTCCCCTATTTTACCATAAATTCTTAAATTAACAATTTTCTTCATTAAATGGTATACTTCTAAGTAATCCTTCAAACCTAAATCTAAGAGGTACATCAATAATATCTATAATTACCTTGGAGGTATATAGGGTATATTTTATAGCTACGTTGTTACTTCATAATTATTTATGTAAATAATGTTATTTATGGAGGTTAGAGTGTGAGTCGAGATTTAATCAACTCTGTTTATAAAAGGGTAAAAGACGCTTCATATGTTGTATATGAGGTTGCTAGATGGACACCATTAAGTATCTCAAACAATTTAAGCAGAATGACTGGAGCTAATATATATTTAAAGCTGGAAAATATGCAGCGTACAGGGTCATTTAAATTAAGAGGAGCGTATTATGCGATGAAGAAAATAAAGAATGATTATGTCATTACTGCTTCAGATGGTAATCATGCACAAGGTGCAGCTTTATCTGCAACAATACTTAAAAAGAAAGTCTTGGTTGTAATGCCAGAATACACCTCTCATATAAAGATTAATGCTACAATGGATTATGGTGCTAAAGTTGAGATCTATGGAAAGACATATAACGAAGCTATCAAGTATGCTCAAGAGTTAGCTAAAAAAGAAAATGCCTATTTCCTACATCCATATAATGATATTGATGTTATTTCTGGTAATGGTACTATCGCGTATGAATTATTACACGATTTAGAGAATATTGATATGATCCTTGTGCCTATTGGTGGTGGTGCACTAATAGCTGGTATAGCAGCCTATATAAAGAAGGAGAAACCAAGCATAAAAGTTGTAGGCGTACAGACGGAAGCTTCACCATCCATGAAACTTTCTGTAGAAGCTGGTGAAATTAAGTCGATATCTCCTAAGCCTACTATTGCTGAAGGTATTGCAATGCCATCACCAGGTGAAATACCATTTAACATTGTTCGTGAGGCTGTTGACGATATAGTGGTTGTTGATGATGATGCTATTGCATACGCGCTTTATATACTAATGGAGAGAGTTAAAACTGTAGCCGAACCCGCTGGAGCAATAAGTATAGCTCCCTTATTAGATGGTGTAGTTAAAGCTAGGGGGAATGTTGTAGCTATAGTGAGTGGTGGTAACATTGATGCTCCACTATTATCAAAAGTAATTCTAGAGGGAATGGGTAAAACTGGAAGAATGCTACGACTAGAGGTAGCGCTTGTAGATAAACCTGGTGAATTAGAGAAATTCTTAGACCTATTAACGAAACATAGAGCAAATATAATAAATATCACAATAGATTATGCCGCAAAAATAATGTCACCAAGATACTCAAAAGTAATCCTGCTTGTAGAAGTCTTTTCGGAAAGTGATAAAGAAGCATTAGTGAGAGAGATTGAAAAGAAAGGCTATAACTTAATATCATATACATAGGTGGTAGAGAATTGGAAATTATACATGAGGAAAAGGACATTATGGGTATGGTTGGTGAGTTAACTAATGATTTATCAGATCCAGAGCAACTAAGAGCCATTAGTAGAGTCCCAGAACCTAAAGCTGGACTTAGGTATAGAGAAATCTTGAGAAAGCTATATATCTCATTAGGCTCATTCCAAGCTTCAGTAATAATAGAATTTAAAGATGGACTGAGGAAACACTATGTCTTTATTGTTAAAGCAATTCCAGATGAAAGCAAAGAGAGCATAGCAGAATGCAGAGTATATGCTGAAGGTTATATTCTTGAAAAAAAGCCTAATCGTGGAGTTACATATAGAATATTTAAAAGTGCAACATTAAGTAGCGTGGATGAGCTATACAAAATAATTAGTGAAGTAGGAGATAAGTTTAGGTGGAGCGATATAAAAATATACTTAAAGAAGATTATGGAATATGACGACTACTTCTGGCTATAACCCACTTATATTACTCCAATACTTTTTCATAAACTTCTCTACTTTTATAAAATAAACTATCCATACTACTTTTTCCATATATACCCTAGATTCTATGCTTAGGTTTAACTTGTAGCTTGTTTTAATGATATTATGTCTCTAAGCCTAACTTGTTTTTAACCTCCTTGGTCGCATTCCTACTTAGTATATCATCTTTATCAAAGATTTCAATATTGATATCTTCTATCTTTAGATGTTTATCTGGCGTAATATCATAGTTTACTGTAATATTTACAATAGCTTCCTTAGGAATTTCAAATTTCTCTACAAGAACTTCATAGATCTTCCTATTTAATTCGGATACATCTTGATTAATTATATTAGGATCGAGTTCTCCTGACTTATATTTGTCCTTAAATGCGGCGTTAAATACTCTTCTCAGCTTTAGTGCATATCCACTAAATCTCACCGGTCCTGTTCTTGCTTCAACCATATTAATTCACCACATAATAAATATAAAATTCTAATATAAAAAATGTGGTGTTAATTTTTATTAAAATGTAGTGTATAATTGAAACGATTTCTTTAGATACCTTTTTAAGAGGCGATAAATAATTAATAGGTGAATAAAATGTCAACTATACAAAACATAGATTTACTAAATGCTTCAATATTAAATCAAATATTACCACTGGTCTATGTACTCCTTACTATACTAATTATTGTAGTAATAATTTTGCTGATTGTCGATAGGATAAGTAGGGATAGGGTTATAAAGTTATTTAGCGGTAGTTGGGTTGTACTATTTCATACTGATGAGGATGGTGATGGTGTAAATGAAGCTTATTATGGTAAAATGATTATTCCAACTAGGTCCTCTGGAGGGTTCGAAATATTATTTCCGGTGGGTAATATTGAGAATCCGCATAAGATTATTGGATATTTAGTTAGGGTTTATAGGGAGACTGGAAAAAGAATTTATCTTGAGAGGGCAGCCAAATTACATAAGCTAGTATATGGGTTTGAAAAGGAGAGTTTTGAAGATGTGGATTATTCTCCATTTGATGATCAGCCGTTAGCATCAAAGAAGGTCTATAGAGAGTCATTAAAAAATGTAATTTCAATTGTAAGGTTTATTGACGATTTACCTGAAATATTGAGAATTCAAAGAGCTAAAGAGCTCTCTAAAATCTATCATCCAAATATCTATCGTAGACTCGTGAGAGGTATAACTAACTTACTAGGCCTTATAAAAGATAAATTAAAGGAAGCTTTAGGATATATTTCAGCAACTGTCAGCAGTATTAGTCCAGTTGATGTTGGTAAGCCTGTTAGTAAAGTTGGAGAAGAAGCAATTAAACATATCGGGGCTACCTATAATGCATTATTGGAGGCTAGTATAGGTGAGTTAGTTAAAGTTTTAGCAGATGATATAGATGGATCTAAGAGGTTTTATAGCGGCATACTTAGGGAATACTCACAAAAGTACCTAGCAATATATAACGTTGACTTTATCATACCTGTTGAATCTATATTTGATGTTAAAAAAGGTACGATGAACTATAAGGTTTTAGTGAATATTCACGGATGGAGCCCTAATCTATCAAAGTATATCTCAGTAGCGTTAGAAGATAATAAGATAATACTAAAGTGTTTATCTGGAAACTTATTGGTTGATAAGGTTTACTTTAATAATGAGGAAATTAATCTATCAGGAAAAAAGTTAAGGATTGGAGATGCAATATCGATACCAATACCATCTTCAATAAAACTGGAGGATCTAAATAGTATTAAGTTCCTGCTTAGAGTTGCTCGTGTAGCTGATGTAATCTGGCCGATTAATAGAGCTGTAGTGATTGGCAGTGGTGAACCAAAATTAAGTTTAATTAGCGATATAATTGATAGGTTTAGTTAGTGGTGAGTGTTAATATGATGAAGAATCTTCTTCAAGAAGGTAAATCATTATTTTTATTGCTAACATTTGATTTTGACGCTGAAAGTGCTGAGGTACATAAGAAGGCGGAGTTTGTTGAATTAAGTTACGGCAAATTTGGGGCCAAAAAAGGAGTATATAATGTACTTAAAGTATTAAATGAGTATGATGTTAAAGCTACTTTCTTTGTACCTGGATGGGTTGCCGAAAATTATCCAGAGGCGGTTTCTAGCATCATTAAATCTGGTCATGAAGTTGGTGCGCATGGATATTTACATGAAAAACTTGACCTAGAAAAGGACAAGTATTCTATTCTTAATAAGATGGATAGTCTATTGTCTAACTATATGCCTAAGGATTACAAGGGTTTTAGAGCGCCATATTGGCGTATGTCTAAAGACGTATTAGAATACATCAAAGATCTTGGCTATAGATATGATAGTAGCTTGATGGATGATGATGAGCCGTATGTTTTAGAAGTTAGTGAAGAAAAGATAGTTGAGTTGCCTATAGACTGGAGATTAGATGATTGGCCAATACTCAAGGAGAGGATGCTTGATCCAAAGGATTTCTCTACGAGAATTATTGAAGAAATTAGATATGCAGTTGATACTACTAAATATTTATGTGTAACCATGCATCCACAGCTCATAGGAAGAGGTAGAAATATACGTGCTCTTGAGGAAATAATCAAATTCGGTATTGCAGTTAATGCTGAGTTTATAACATGTAGTCAACTTGTCCAAAGAATACTATCCTCATATTAATGTTAAATTTTTCTATAGAGTAAAAGATTGTATAAAAGTTATCGCTATTTATTTAATGGAATGGCTATTGAGCGTTTATCCACAGGAGTACCAACACTTGATGCTTTAATAGAAGGTGGTATACCTAGAGGGTTCTTTATAGCAGTTGTTGGCGAGCCCGGTACTGGAAAGACCATCCTATGTATACACTATATTGCTAAGGGAATAGAGGATGGAGATCTGAATATTTACGTAACTACGGAGGAGAGTAAAGAGAGCATAATTAATCAAGCATCACAATTTAACATAGACTTTGAGTCTGCCATAAAAAAGAGGAGGTTAATTCTGATTGATGCTTTAATGGGTGGAGAAGGAGAGTGGTCTCTTAGAAATTTAACACCCGATGAACTCGTTGAAGCGGTTGTCAAAGCTAAGAAGGTATTAGGTTATGGTAGAGCTCGCGTAGTTATCGATTCTTTATCAGCTTTTTGGCTGGATAGGCCGGCAATGGCACGTAGGTATGCATATTACTTTAAGAAAATATTTAGTAAGTGGGATTTCACGATCATGGCTACAAGTCAATACGCAATAACGACTTCTGAAGCATTTGGATTTGGAATTGAGCATGTTGCTGATGGTATTATTAGGTTTAGGAGAAGTGTACGTGGAGGTATACTGAGGAGGTATATAATAATCGAGAAAATGAGACAAACTAATCATAGCCTAGTAATGCATGAAGTTAAAATCCTACCAAATATTGGATTAATGGTTATGAAACCTGTAGAAGCTAGGATCGAAGATGTAAAATTGCCAAAGAAAGTTATGGATAAAGTTATTGATGCTAAAAGAAGAGCTGAAAAAGAGCTTCCATAATATACTTTAAAGTGGCATTAAAAATTCATAGAATACCAAGACATTAATATTATATATGGGTGGCTAAATACCCTTAGTATTTAGCGGTAGAGGGTTGTGCTGAATGCATGAGGTGTACTTTGATGAGAATTATAAGGCCAAAGCCAGATGCAGATATTCAGTTGTCCCTTACTATGTTAAAAACAGTGCAAATTGGTGGGCATAAAATAAAGTTAACTCAATATATCTTTAATAGAGCTTTGGAGCTAGGTGAAACTACAATCCCAGAACTCTACTTCAAAATAATGGAATCTTTAGGTGGAAATATCGATTTACCTCTTATTCCCCAAATTAACAAAACATATAGATCATACTTATCTAGGCTCACTTACCTAATTAAGAAAGGCGGAGTTTCTGTTGAATCTATTCCTGAGAAAGATTGTGAGTATGCAGCACTTATGAAGTGTTTAATTTATTGCTTAAGAAATGATATTTCATATTTTGAAGCAAGGTATCGAGATGATACATATAGATTTAGAGTGCTGAAATTAAGGGATATTTTAAAGCATTCGTATTTAAGTTTCTTCCTTGTAGCTGAAAGATTAGCAACACCACACTATATAGAGGAGCTTGAAGAAGCAACAGGATTAGGTAGAGGGTTAATTGAAACTTATCTTAAAGTTATGAAAATGTATAAATTAATTCATGTCAAAGGTGGTAGGTACGTTTTTAAAGATAAAGAGAAGTACATAAAGGTTAGAGAAGCTGGTGAAGCTAAAAAACAGAGAATTCTTGATAAATTAATTAGATATAGTAAAGCAATTAAGATGTATCAGGAAGGGTATAATTTAAAAGCTATCTCTAAAGTTACAGGCTTCACCATCCAGTATTTACATCACTTATTGGGTGGAGATATTAATGGCAAGAGAATATTAATCTATGCAAAACGACTTAATGAAGAGGGCTTATTATCAACAGAAGACTATGATACATTAAACTCATTTCTGTCAAAAAGCTTATTCCATATTTAAATTAAGGAAATATTATAAATAGAAATCGACTCCTATTAAAATATTTGAGGATATTATGACTAGTAATTTAGGTTTAGTTGAGGTTCATGGATACTATAGACATGCATGTGTTAATTGTAGAGGAGAAACGGATGATTCTAGATTAATACTAGGATTACCATGCCAAAAATGTATTCCTGATAAAGACTTAGAGTGGATTCTTGCAAATGAAGATGTTGACTACTCAATATATAAATACCTGAAAAAGAGGGGTATATTAAAGAATTTTGAAAGGATCTATAAAATCAGAAGTGAATTAAAGGTTATCGATGAATTGTTTAATAAAGCTACTGGTAGCCACTTATGGAGTGCGCAGAGAACGTGGGCTATTAGAGTTTTAAAAGGTGATAGTTTCTCTATAGTTGCTCCAACAGGTACTGGTAAATCAATATTCGGAATATTAATGTCGATATATTTTTCTAAGAAGAAGAAAAAGTCATATTTAGTAGTACCTACTACTCCATTAGTCATTCAAATGTATAATAGAGCTGTAGAACTTTTAGAGAAAATGGGTATATCACGTAATATCGTGTATTATCATTCTAAGTTGCCTAAAAGTGAGCGGGAGGAGGCGATTAAACGTATTTCAGAAGGAAATTTCGACATACTAATTACAACATCAACATTTTTATCGAGAAAGTTTGATGTTCTGGAAAGCTTAAAAATAGATTTTATATTCGTTGATGATGTTGATTCTATCTTAAAAAGCAGTAAAAATATTGATAGGGTTTTAATGTTAATGGGCTTTACTAGGAGGTTGATAGATAAAGGCCTAGAACTTATAAAAATTAAAAGGAATCTCCCTCGAATAAAGGATGAGCATGAAAAAAATAGACTGCTAAATAAAGTTAGGAAGATTGAAAGGAAAATTGAAAGGTTTAGAAAGCATGTTAAGTCTGTATTGGTGGTTTCAAGTGCTACAGGAAGACCAAGAGGTATAAGAGTAAGATTATTTAGAGAGTTTTTAGGATTTGAAGTCGGTACAAGATCGGAACTCGTACGTAACATCTCTGATCTCTACGTTTTAACTGATAATAAACCACTAGAACCTATTCTCATAGATTTAGTAAAGAAGTTAGGTGGTGGCGGATTAATATTTGTACCTGTTGACAGGGGGTTAGAGTATGCTCAAATTTTAGTAAACCTTTTAAAATCTGCTAATATTAAGGCTGATATACTAACATCAGGAAAACTTTCATCACTAGAAAAGTTTGTTAATAGAGAGCTAGATGTATTAGTAGGTGTAGCTGTATACTATGGAGTTATGGTTAGAGGCTTAGATCTACCAGAGCAAGTTAGATACGCAATATTCGTTGGTGTTCCAAAGTTTAAGTTTAGCGCTAAGTTCGAGGATCCAAATCCAAGTACAATACTCAGAACTCTTGGTCTACTTTATTCTGTTGAAGTGGATGAAACGAAGAGAAGGGAAATTGAGAGGCTTATGAATAGACTCAAGAGGCTTGTTATGGAAGCTCCTTTCTATACGCTAGCTGAAATTAGAGAGAAGCTCATTAAAGGTGAAGAGCCAAAGACGATATATGAGAGGATCGTATATGATGCCCTAGTATTTGTTAGAACTGAGCTTGAGAAAAGGGAGGTTATCGAGAGACTTAAGCTACATCCAGATATCCGAATAATAGAGGAATCAGGCAATATTTATATACTAATTCCCGATGTAATGACATATATACAAGCTAGTGGTAGAACTAGCCGAATGTACGTTGGAGGATTAACTAAAGGGTTATCTATAGTAATTGTTGATGATGAAAAGCTTCTTCAAGGGTTAATTAGGCGTAGTCGATGGATCGTAGAAGAGATGGATTGGCATAGTATAGATGAAGTCGATCTTAATGAAATTATACGTTTAATTGACGAAGATAGAAAGAAAATTAGGCTCTTGAGGGAGGGTAAGGTTAGGCCAGAATTTAAAGATCCAATTAAAACTAACTTATTAATCGTAGAGTCTCCAAATAAGGCTAGAACAATTGCTAACTTTTTCGGTAAGCCTAGTATAAGAAAGAGGGGTAAATACAGAGTTTATGAAGTCTCTACAGGTGATAGGTTACTCATTATTGCAGCCAGCGGAGGACATGTATATGATATAATTACGGACTATAAGAAGGAGTCTAGGAAAAATAAGTATGGTGTGCTTGTTAATGGAAGATTCATACCAATTTATACTTCGATAAAAAGGTGTGTAGAAACTGGATATCAATTCTCAGGAGACGATGAGGAGGAAAAGCTAAGGTATTGTGGTGAAGGGGAAGTAATAGATAAAATTGATGTAGTTAAGTTTTTGCAGGAGCTTGCTATGGAGGTAGATAAGGTAATCATTGGAACAGACCCCGATGCTGAGGGTGAGAAAATTGGTTGGGATCTCGCCGTACTAATAAGACCATATACAAAGGATATTGAAAGAATAGAGTTTCATGAAGTAACTAAGAGAGCTATTTTAAGAGCTTTAGATCAACCAAGAGACTTTGATTTAAATCTAGTTGAAGCGCAAATTGTCAGGAGAATTGAAGATAGGTGGATAGGATTCTATTTAAGTGAGAAGTTAAAAGAAGAGATTGCTTCACCAAGGGCATTATCAGCTGGTAGAGTACAAACACCAGTTTTAGGGTGGATTATTAATAGATGGAGTGAATGGAGAAAACCTGAGAATAAGAAGAGGGTCTTTAGGGTCTTATTTGATGAAGGCTTTGATGTTGAGTATAGTGAAGATGAGCTTCCACCACAGTACTATACTGTTGAACAGCTACAAAATGCTACATTTAAGGTTGATGATCTAACTGAGGAGAAGGTCACGCTTAATCCTCTCCCACCATATACCACAGCTACCATGATTGAGGATGCATCTAGAAAATTATATATGGGTGCTGATACTGTTATGAAAATTGCTCAAGAGCTTTTCGAAATGGGTCTAATCACGTATCATAGGACTGATAGCACGCGGGTATCTACAGCTGGCCAGCTGATAGCAAAAGAGTATATGAATAATAAGTATCCAGATCTAGTCGATAAGCTATATAGACCTAGAAGCTGGGGTGAAGGTGGAGCTCACGAGTGTATCCGTCCAACAAGACCATTAGATGTCGAGGATGTACGGGATATGATAATGGAGGGAATAATCGTTACATTCAGACCATTCACATGGAAACACCAAAAACTATACGATATGATATTTAGAAGATTTATGGCTAGTCAAGCTACACCAGCAACGCTTATCAAGCAGAAATTTAAGCTTGTATTAGATAATGTCTCTAAGGATATAGAGATTTACACTGGCACTATCGAGGAAGGGTTTAGGAGATTTGTACCAGACGAAATTATGGTTGTTGAAGGTGTTAGGGGAGATACTTTAAGACCAGCCGATGTAGTTGAGTACATAAAGTCTTTAACTCCACTCTATAGGCAGGGTGATGTAATTAGGTTAATGAGAGAGAGGAGGATTGGAAGACCATCAACATATGCTAAGATAGTTGAAGTTCTTTTACGTAGAAAGTATGTGTTTGAAACTAAGAAGCAGAAGTATCTAATGCCATATAACATAGGTATAAGAGTTTATAATTATCTGATTGAAAATTACCGAAGTATGGTTTCAGAGGAGAGAACCAGACTACTAGAGGAGTACATGGACAAAATTGAAGCTGGCGAAGTAGATTACCAACAAGTATTGAAGGAGCTCTATGACGAAATTGTTATGCTAGATAAAGCTCCCGAGTACATCAAGAAGTGATTCCATATTTTTATTAAGCTCTTCCTATTATTTTATCAACTAAATATAGCTAATTCTCTATATACTATAGTAATAAGAATCTACATTAATTAGTTATAGTGGTGTTTGAGCTATATGTGTCTAGGATACCCAGGGAAAATCATCGAGATTAAGGGAGACTATGCTAAGGTAGACTTTGGAGGAGGCGTAGTTAAAGACAACATTATCATTTCATTAGTTGATGCTAAAGTTGGTGATTACGTAATTGTTCATGCTGGATACGCTATTCAAGTTTTAGATGAAGAAGAGGCAAAAAAGGTTATTGAGACTTGGAAAGAGTATCTTGAGAATATAGAGTTAGTTAGGTGATTCTTCTTGGCTAGGGAGTTAAGCCTAAATGATATAGTCAAAATGTATAGAGATCCTCAGTTAGCTAAGAAGCTTGTTAAAGCTATACATGCAGAGGCTTCAAAACTTGATCATACCTTAATTATGCATGTATGTGGTACACATGAATGGACCATTACACACTATGGCATAAGATCTCTACTACCAGATAACATTGAGTTAAGAGCTGGCCCGGGTTGTCCAGTATGTATAACACCAGCTTCCGATATAGATTCAATAGTTAAGCTCGCCCTCGAGGAGAATATTACAATTACAGTATATGGTGACATGTCTAGAGCAAAAGGTGGTGAAGGAATCTCACTGGAAGATGCTAGGTCTTTAGGAGCCGATATAAGAATCGTATATAGTATTCAAGATGCAGTTAAGCTTGCCAACCAAGAGAGGAATAGAAAATTTGTATTTTTTGGAGTTGGCTTTGATACTACTGCTCCGGCTACAGCCTATATGATTTTAAAAGGTATACCTGAAAACCTAACTATATTAAGTAGTTATAGATATGTACCACCTGCTGTAGGAGCTCTACTTAAAGCCCCAGATCTAGCTGTAGATGCTATCATTAATCCTGGACATTCAAGCACAGTAACTGGGATGAAACCATATAAAAAGTATTTTGACGTCTCAAAGAAACCCATGGTTTTTAGTGGATTCGAGCCGATCGACGTACTAATTTCCATATTAATGATTCTTAAACAGCTCATTAGCAATTGCCCTAAGATGGAAAATGAATATAAGAGGTCTGTTACTTGGGAAGGTAATGTAAAGGCTATGAACACCATATTTAAAGTATTTGATTTAGTTGAGGGTTACTGGAGAGGCTTCGGTATAGTTGAGGGTTCTGCTTTCGTCTTTAAAGATAAGTTCTCCGACATTGATGCACGTATAGTTTATGGTTTAGGAGAGCCAAAATCATCGTCAGAATTTGTACGTAATGCAAAATGCGGAGATGTGATTAAGGGGAAGATTGATCCTGTAGAGTGTCCATTATATATGAAGGAGTGTACTCCAGATACCCCTAAAGGTCCTCCTATGGTATCAGTTGAGGGAACATGTAGAATTTGGGCTGAGCATAAAGTTACAGCTATATTTAAGTGTAGAATTTAAGGGGTGATTTTATGACAGATGTAGTTAAGATGGTTCATGGGGCTGGAGGACAAGCGATGCAACAACTTATCAAAAATTACATTCTTCGCCACCTTGCATGGGGCGATGTAGATGTTCCACTTAAAATGCTTGATGACTCTGGCGTTGCTAACGGAATAATACTTAAGAGTGATTCTTACACAGTAAAGCCTTTATTTTTTCCAGGTGGCGATATAGGTAGGTTAGCAGTATCAGGGACAGTTAATGATATCTTAATGGTTGGAGGTAAGCCATTAGCATTAGCACTAGGGCTAATAATCGAGGAAGGTTTTCCATTTAAAGATTTAGATAGGATCTTAGGCAGCATATCTAATACTGCTAAGGAAGCAGATGTACCAGTTATAACTGGGGATACTAAAGTTGTTGAGCGTGGAGCATTAGATAAATTAGTTCTTAATATGTCTGGAATAGGAGTTAGGCACCCAAAACTAGACCATAATATTGAAGTAATAAAGAATTTTAGGAAGGACTTTAGTTCCAAATGGCTGTTAGACTGTAATATTAAGCCAGGAGATAAAATAATACTATCTGGATATATCGGTGATCATACAATAGCACTGTTATCAGTGAGAGAGGGTGTCAACTTTAAAGTTGATGTTGAATCTGACGTTGCACCGCTAGTTGAGCCTATGGATAGAGCTTTGTCGGTCGGAGGAGTGGTTGCAGCTAAAGATCCTACTAGAGGTGGACTAGCAAATTTATTGAATGAGTGGGCCGAGAAATCTAATGTTGGGATAAAAATTTACGAGGAGAGGATACCAATAAGAGATTCTGTTAGGAATGCTTGTGAATACTTAGGTTTAGATCCTTTAGAGCTTGGTAATGAAGGTAAAGTGGTTTTAGCTGTTATAGACGAATTAGCTGAAGATGTGCTTAAAGCATTAAGAGCTACTGAACTAGGTAAAAATGCTGAGATTATAGGTGAAGCTACAAATGAACATAATTATGTAGTTATGGAAACTGTTATCGGTGGGTTAAGAGTAATTCCACCACCAATCGGCGATCCTGTACCGAGAATATGTTAGAAAGTGTATTAAAATGCTAGCATTAAAAATAGTTGTTTCTGGCGTTGTACAGGGTGTGGGTTTTAGACCATTTATTAAGAGGATAGCTTTAAAAGCTAGTGTCTATGGTTATGTACAGAACATGGGTGGAGGAGAAGTCGTTATATGGGTTGAGGGAGATAGAACTAATGTAGTAGAATTCCTGAAAAGATTTAGGGAAGAGAAGCCCAGACCAGCTGAAATTACATATATGCGCGTTGAAAAAGTAAATCCAATAGGCTTAAAGAGCTTTGAAATAAAGGCAAGCAGTTACTCCCGTATCCAATTATCTATGATTCCCCCTGATATTGGAATTTGTAACGAATGTATATGGGAAATTGATAATGATACCAGGTGGAAAGATTATCCATTTAATTCATGTGCATATTGTGGACCTAGATTCAGTATCATATACAAAGTACCGTATGATAGAGAAAATACTAGCATGATTAAATTCCCACTATGTAATACATGTAGGAGTGAATACTCTGATGTAAGTAACATAAGGCGTTTTCACGCTCAAGGTATTAGTTGCCCAGAATGCGGGCCTAAAATGTGGTTAACCGATCGTTTAGGGAATGTAATTGATGAAGAAAAACCTCTATATTCAGCTGCTAAACTTATTGAAGAAGGCGCTATAATAGCGATTAAGGGACTAGGAGGATTCCACATAGCATGTTTAGCTGATGATGACGAGGTTGTCGAAAAGCTTAGGATGAGAAAGAGACGACCTATGAAACCATTTGCATTAATGGCTAGAGATTTAACAATTGCTGAAAAGCTAGTTATCTTAACTGATTCTGCTAAAAATCTCTTATTATCACCACAAAAACCAATTCTACTACTACCTAAGCGAGATAATGCTCCTGTATCAGACTATATAGCTCCAGGACTTGATACGCTGGGTATAATGTTACCATATACAGGTATACACCATATATTGTTACGTGAGTTCAGCAAAGGCTACATGATTATGACAAGTGGAAACTACTATAATAAGCCCATGGAGACTACTAATGAATCAGCACTAAAAAGATTATCCAAAATTGTTGATTACTACCTACTGCACAATAGGGATATTGTAAATAGGGTTGATGATAGTGTTATTAGATTTACAGCTGGTAAACCAGTTTTTCTTAGAAGAGGTAGAGGCTTTGCTCCACGATGGATAGTAACGCCTTGGAAGCTTGATAAGCCTTTAATAGCATTTGGAGCTGAGCTTCAGAATGTAGGTGGTATCCAAATAAGGGATAAAGCCATATTAACTCAATATATAGGCGATACTGACGAATTTGAAAACCTCCTTGATTTAGAGAAATACATTACGTATCTCATTAATGTTTACAATATTAATGTTAAAGATGCTATGATAATTGCGGATAAGCATCCTAAGTATTCATCAAGACTACTAGCTGAAAAATGGTCTGAAAAATATGGTGCAGAAATTATTTTTGTTCAGCATCACGTTGCACATAGTTATGCAGTATTAGCTGAGTACTCAGCTAATAAAGGTGTGGTTATAGCAATGGACGGAGTCGGCTATGGAGACGACAGCATGATATGGGGCGGTGAAGTAATCCTAATTGATATCGATAAGTATGAGAGAGTAGGTCACCTAGAATATAATGTTATGCCCGGAGGTGACCTAGCAACAATATACCCAATTAGAATGTTAATATCTATTTTATCACATGCTATAGGTTTAGAAAATGCTATCGAATATATCCTATCCAAAGGTCTAGATAAATACTTAAGGAGCAATAATGAGTTAGATGTGATTATCGAGACAATTAAGTTAGGTGAGCTTTATACTTCAAGTACAGGAAGATTCTTGGATGCTGTATCAACATTACTAGATGTCTGTGGATACAGGTCATATGAGGGTGAGCCTGCGATGAAGCTTGAGGCTTATAGTAGACACGGAAAGCTGATAAGGAATTTATTAGATAATAATTACATTAAGAATGACATCGTTAGTACTAGCAAATTTGTTAAGGACTTAATTGACTGCGAAGACTATAAAGCTGAGGATATGGCGTATACCGCACAGTATGTAATCGGGTATAATCTAGGTAAAATCGCTGGGAAATATGCAGATAAAAACGGTTTTTCTTATGTATATGTTAGTGGTGGAGCTGCTGTAAATGATATAATTATTAATGGTATGATAGATGCATTAAAGGATTATCGTTTAAAGTTAAGGATGCATAAGGAGCTTCCACCTGGAGATGGGTCGATAGCTTTTGGTCAACTATGTTATGTAGCAAATATACTATACAAAAATTTATACTAATAAATTAGTAGTTACTTAGCTTTGAAGGTTGATTGGTGAGTAATTTTGAGTAGTGAAGTAGTGACTCCAAGTGAAGATGAAATTCTAGATATAGAGTTACAGGAAGATTTCCTTAAGCAAAATAGAGAGTTAGCAGAAAGGGTTAGAGAGACGCTTGATAAGCATAATGTGTTAGCTATCGATGTAATGGGCTCTATAGGGTCAGGAAAAACATGTTTAATCGAGAGGTTAACTGAGAAATTATCCAAGAAGTACAAAATTGGAATGATTGGCGGCGATGTAGCAACTACGATTGACACGGAACGTGTAGCTAGGTATGGTGCTAAAGTAGTACAAATAAACACAGGTTCTGAGTGTCACTTAGATGCAAACCTCGTCTTAAAAGCTATTGATAAGCTAAATCTAAATGAGATAGACCTACTATTTATAGAGAATGTAGGTAACCTTATTTGTCCAGCTGATTATCCGTTAGGAGCACATAAGAGAATCGTTGTTATAAGCGTAACTGAAGGACCCTATAGTGTTATTAAGCATCCACTAATTTTCAAAGAAGCATCAGTATGTGTAATAAATAAGATAGACTTAGCTGAGTATATGAATGTAGATCCAGAAAAACTGGCTAAGGATGCCAAGAAGATAAATCCAAATATTAAGACTGTACTAACATGCTGTAAAGATGGTAGAGGTATCGACGAGCTAATTGAGGCATTAGAGCTATAACTTAGGTGTGCATAATGCATGAGTTCTCAATGACTATGAACTTAATTAGATATTTAATCGAGTTAGTAAGAAATAAGAATGCACGGAAAATCTCAGAGGTCTATATTGAAATAGGTAAGTTAACACATCTAAATCCAGAACAAATATCCTTTTTATATAATACAGTTTCTAGTAACTATCCAGAACTCTCAGACTCTAAACTATATATTTCGAGGAAAGATGCTAAGATAAGATGTCGGGAATGTAATTATACTGGACCCTTACCATCTGATGATGAATTACCACTATTGATTTTTCAGTGTCCTAAGTGTGGATCTGGGGATATCGAAGTTTTAGAAGGTAATGAATTTTTAGTTAAGAGGGTAAAGTTAGTTATTAGCTAGTTTTTTCTTTTTTCCTCCTAAACTTAATCATCTTTCTCTCAATACGTCTAATTTCAGCCATATATCTCTTCTTAAGCTGATCATAAACCTCATCAGATATTTCAGATGTAGCCCTTAAGTGCTCCAAGTACCTTAGTTTAATTTCAACCAGTCTCCTCTTTTCTTTTAGCACCTCTTCTTCCCTAAGCCTTCGCATTTCCTCTATATCTGATAATGCAGATATTTCTCTCTCAAGATCTGATAATTCACCTCTTAATTCACTCTCTAGCCTATTATACGTCTCAATATCAATCAGCCCTTCACTATACTTCCTAGCTAGCTCCTTAAGTGCAGTTTGTGTTGCTAGATACTGAGCTTTAAATGTTTCATACTTTACTAAAATTGGTGATATACGTATCTCACAAAGTACAGATGCTATTTTTCTACCACCAAACCCTATGATAAGCAATGTTGCAACAGTAATTATCAATATAATATTGAATATTTTTTGTGCGTAAAATATTCCAGAAACTAAAATCAGATTTGCAAGTGCTGCTGATACTGATCCCCTAGCTCCTAAAAGAGAAATAAATAACTTCTCCTTAAAGCTAAATGGCTTATAACCTATTGTAGAAAGAAATACAGCAATCGGTCTAACAATAAGTACAGCAACGATAAGTAGTATTATCCCACATAAGAGGTCCTTTGAGATAGTATGTATAGAAAATGATGCTCCTAATACCATGAATATTATGACTTCAGCAATAAAAACTATATTTTCCCAAAATGATAATGTTTCTACACCATGCATCATAAGAACTCCCTTCTCAGTAAAATACTCTCTAAAAACTATACCCGCTATTACAATAGCAACCGCAGGATTCACGAATGAATATGTTGTAAGTATAAAAGTTGCTAGAGCATATGTAGCTACGAATAGTATTAGAGAGAAGTATAAAGCGTGTTCTTCAAGTTTAAACCTCTTAACTAGTGTGCCGAGAATTGTACCCATCACGTATCCTAATAAGATTCCTCCAATAAACTGCCTTAAAAATTCAGATACAGCTAGTGAGATATTTAATTCACCGGTTCTGATTAATCCTAAAATAACACTAACTAATACTATAGCTGTCGCATCGTTAAATGCTGATTCACCAACTAGTGTAGATAAGATTTCTTCCTTAACTTTAATTCCTCTCAATACAGCTTCAACTGCTGCTACATCGGTAGCTGCTACAGCTGTACCAATTAAAAATGATGAAACTAAATCAAGGCCCAGTAGATAATGTCCTAAATATGCAAATAAGAATGCTGAAACTACAACTCCTAATGTAGCTAGTGCTATAATAGGTCTATATGTTCTCTTTAAAATTTCGACATCAAATGCTAATCCCTCGTAGAATAGGATGATTGGTACAAGTATATTAGTAAATGTTTCTAATGATACACCTAATTCTAATGGATTAAAAATATTTAACCCGATGGGTGAGAATGGTCCAATTAAATACCCAGTTAATAAGAGAGGAATTACGATTGGTATTCTTATTCTTTCTGCTATTTTAGCGCCAATTACACCTGTTAATAAAATAATTATTATTTGTATCTGTGTTGTGTAGTCTGCTGCTGAAACCATTCTAAAACACCGGTACTTATTAAAATATTAATTAAATTACAATAACTTTATATCCAAATATAAAATTAGTTCCGGTGAGGATTAAATGAATTCAAAGGAACTGTTAAAACACCTAATTAATGCATCATCTAAGATGGCTAAAGCAGCGCTAGAAGCTAGAGAATATTGGTTTGGGAAAGTAGAAGGAAAGGAGCTTGAATCTAAAATTGATTATGCATCTGTAAATACATTAAAAGCCTATCTTTCGGAGCATGATTTAACTTTCAAAGTTATTAGTGAGGAAGGATTTGAAGTAGGTGAGGGTGAAGGTGAGTATTTAATTGTTGATCCTGTAGATGGGACATCAAATATGTGTAGGGGTATTCCATTTACAGCGATCTCGCTAGCTATTTCAAAAGGAGATTTAATTGATGATGTATACATAGGTGTTGTTAGAGACATCTTTAGAGATCGAGTGTACTGGGCGATAAAAAATGAAGGAGCGTACTTAGATGGGAAGAGAATTTATGTCAGTAAACCGAAGCCTTTACAAAGAGTATTTTTAAGTATATCAATAACGAAAGCATCTTGTGGTAAATCTAAAGTGCTAAACCTCTTACCATTAGTTAGATATCCTAGGTACTTAGGTTCAGCAAGCTTAGAACTCTGCTTTGTAGCTTCAGGAGTACTAGATGCTTTTATCGATATTCGTGGATCATTAAGGACATTTGATATTGCAGCTGGACAGCTAATTGTTAAGGAAGCTGGTGGTATCGTCTCGATTCTTCAGCATGAGAATAAAAATGTGTATTTATCAAAAATTAGTGGTATAGCGATAATAGCAGCTTCAAATAAAGAGTTGCTAGATAATATTTTAGCGGCGGTCTCACAGTAGTTATAACACAACTTAAATCATGAGCGTAAATATATGAGTTATGGTGAGAATTTTGAGTGAGGATTTTGTTTCTTTAAAGAGACGGTTCTATGTCTTACTTCATCCTAGATTAACAGTGTTAATAACTACGTATTGCGGAGGAGATAAGTATAATGTTATGCCATGCTCATGGCATACCCCTGTAAGCTGGGGGCCAAATTTAATACTGGTAGTTATAGATAAGGAGAATTTTACGCATGAATGTATAATGAATACTAAAGAATTTGTCGTTAATGTCATAGATGATACTTACCTAAATAAGATTATGAAGTTGACTGTTCATGGGAAGAGAGTTGATAAATTTAAGAGGGTAGGTATCGAGACTATAAAAGCTAAGTATGTTAAAGCACCTATTATTAAGGATGCACTTGGGTATCTAGAAGCAAAGGTGTACAAGACTGTAGATCTAGAGGAGGAAACGATATTTATTGGTGAAGTTTTACATGCCGCTATGAGAAAAGACGTATATTATAAAGGTGGATGGAACTATAATAATGCAAGACTAATTTTTCATCATTGGGATAACTACTTTATAAAGCTAGACCCCAAAAGCTTTACTGAAGCACCAGAGTAAATGTAAAAAGGAGAAAGGGAGATATTTATATTTAATAACTTTTTTGCTCCTTAATTTGCTTTTTTACTAATTCTTCCTTAACATATATATCTATTCCACCTATAATGCTTAGAAGTAATGCGTGGCTTGGTATAACTCTAATTTCCTTACTATCTCCATTTTTCTTCCTAATAGTTGCTGAGTAAACACCTAACTCCGGATCAAACCCGTCAATAACTATATTCTTTATATTTCTTGAAATTGCTTTTTCAAGTTCAGGAATTTCGGCTAAAACTTCACTTATTGATAATCTAAAATCATTGACAAACCTATTTGTTAATCTCATGCATTCAATAGCTATAAATCTAGGTATATTGTATAGCGTAAATACATTTCCATCTTCTAAGAAGAGATTTGCAGCGATAAACTCATTAGAACCGCCTAATCCAGGCATCGTAAAGAATTCGTAGCCTATTACCTTCAGCTTTTTCATTAATGCTAAACCACCTATATCTATCCAAAATTAATAATTATCTACTAAAAGCTATTAAGTTGTAATCAAATTTTTCATATATATACAATCCTTGACGTTAATGATCACTTTTTGAGATACATCAGCATCAAAATACTTATACGGCAGCCCTCTAATCAAGACAAATGGTTGCATTTCAGTAGTCTCTCCCATTAGTAAATGTGCGGCTGCAGCTACGTCATCAACTATATTAAACCATGTAACTTTTAACCTTTTACCAAATAAGTCATATCTACCTCTTAAATCAATACTGCCTTTCAAGCCGGAAAAACCTAGTGAAAAACCTATTGTTCCCCTACGCATGGGTATCACGCGACTGTCGATAATAATCACCGGTACATCGACATGAAATCTATCCTGAATTTCATCTTTGAGTACTCTTGCCTCTTCATCCGGATTATCTGGCCATTTAGCTGCAAATCCAACTGGAACATTTTTTCTATCTAAACCAGCATTTATCACCATAATACTTCTTTTAACTGTTAATATTGCTAATTCATCATAACCTAAGATAGTATCTGCCTCATTCAAAACGGCCTCTACAAACTCCGGCTCTAAGTTGGTAATACTTGAAATTTCGATAGCTTCCTCAGATGGTACTAACTCATCGTACTTAACTAAATATCCTTTAGCTGTTGAAATTACTTTAACGGAAACTGCTAATACATCGTTATCCTTAAGAGTCTCACCAATATTTTCTAATGCCCATTTTAGGTGGTCAAGTAGGTCGTCACCTACTCCTATCATTCTAGACTTAAGAGGTATAAGTATCATAACTATCACATATTACTAAGCAATTAAGTATATATTGATTGGATTTACTTTAATAGAATGTATAAGTTTAACATTAAAAGAAACTTGACCATAGCTCTCATAGTTAGTATAGCAGTATCAGTTCTAATACTCACATTAACAGTAGATTATAAGCTATTAGCAACTATTAATTTAGAACCCCTTCTAATAGCCGGTTTCTTAACTATAATTCTATTACTATTAAAGGGTATACGAATGTATATACTATCTAAGATATGTGGATGTAAAGTTTCAGTATTAGAGTCTATATTAGTTAGGTCTGGTAGCGAGTTTATAGCCTTAATCTCACTATCCTATACAGGAGACGAATTATTTAGAATGTGGTACCTAAATAAAATCGGAATTAACATTAAATATGCTATCTGGATAGCGTACTTAGATTTATTCCTAGATGTAGTAATCGGATCACTCTATGGGCTCGCCGCCGGAGTACACCTAATAACTAGTGGTATAAACTCAGCACTCGGCATTATAATTATACTTCTAGTTATAGTTATATTATCATCACACCTTGCAATATTTCTAATACTATTGCGAGGTGGTAACATTGCTAAAAATATAAGTAACTCTCTAGCTAAGTATAGAATATTAAGCTTTATTGAAAAGTGGCTTAAAGATAAGATTAGAGAAGCGGAGCAAGCTGAAAAGCTTCCTAGAAGTACTTTAGTTAAAGTTGTGTTTATAGCTTTTCTTATTAGTCTAGTAATAGGAGTCATAGCTGGTTTGATACTACACTTTTCACTAAAAGCTGCTGGTGTAAACCTAGGAATTATAGACTCAATTTATGCAGTATTCACAGCATTAACAATCACAGCATTACCTATAACAATAGGGGGCTCTGGAATAACTGAGGCTTCTATAGCATTATATACAACTCCAATTTTAGGCTCTACACCATGGTTAAGTATTGTTACATACCGATTTGTTAGCTACCATCTATCTCTGCTAGTTACTGGATTATGTCTATCTATATTAATCTATAAGTATAAAAAAGAAAACTAACAGCTAATAAGCATTATATTAATGCATATTATAATAGAGACCACTAATAATTATTTGCTACTTGGCCCTGAAAGATTGTGGTGATGAAATATTGAAAGAATATGATGTTATTATTGTTGGTGGCGGACCAGCCGGCTTACCAGCAGCAAGATCTTCATCCGAAAATGGCGCTAAAACTCTCTTACTTGAAAAGAATCCTGTTATCGCGGCTAAAAAGCCGTGTGGAGAAGCAACGAGCTTAAATACATTTAAAGATTTAGGTATCGAACCTAAACCTTATATAGTTCTAAAGAAGGTCAGAGCTAGAGTATATGCGCCAAATGGAAAATACATCGACTTAAATACTGAAACTTTCTCAATTAACAAAACCATGTATCTTCAGGAACTAGCTATTAAAGCTGCTGAAGCTGGAGCTGAAATACACGTTAGAGAACCCGTTATTAATGTTATGTGGAAAAATGGTTGGATGCACGTTAAAACACCGGCTGAGACATATAGGGCCAAAGTAGTAATTGGTGCTGATGGTTATAATTCAACTGTAGCGAAATGCCTAGGTATTAAGGAGAAGTCCGAGCCTATTCCAACGGTTACATACCTAATGGTTAACATCAAACTCACTGATCCAGATATTGCTAAATTTTTTGTAGGTAATAATGTAGCTCCAAAAGGATATGCATGGATTTTCCCTAGAGTAGATAGAACTGCTGAAGTCGGTATTGGAGTTAGAGGTGCACCAGCAAAACCATACTTAGACAGATTTATTAAAATGCATAGCGACGAGTTCCGTGATGCACAAATAATAGACTATAGAGGCGCACCTGTACCGATAGGGGGAATGATTAAAAACAACGTTGGAGACGGCTTTATACTAATTGGAGATGCAGCGGGTACAGTAATACCACTAACAGGAGCAGGTATACATGCTTCTGGTGTAGCTGGATTAATAGCTGGAAAAGTAGCTGCACAAGCAGTATTAGAAGGAAACAATACAAAAGAAAAATTGTCAGAATTTAATAGGTTATATGAAGAACCATGGGGAACAAGAATAAGAAAGAGTCTAAAAGTAATGAGAGTACTGGAAAAAATGAGTGATGAAGAGTTAAATCAATTAGCAGAAGTAATTACTGAAGGAGATATAATAAATCTAGCATCAGGGGTAAAGCTCTCAGAGGTAGCAAAGAGGTTACTAAAGCATCCAGGAGTAGCGTTAAAACTAGCAAGAGCATTGATATAATATGATTCAATATGATTCGAGAAGCAACCCTAAAAGACGTGGAGAAGATCGTAAAAATAATAAATGAGTCGAACTACCAAGCATT
>CAYTHX010000001.1:149302-150749 GCA_964437705.1 uncultured Nitrososphaeria archaeon | reverse complement strand
TAATTAACCCAAATGCAGGTTCACCAGATAATGCAATTGAAGCAGCTTCAATTGCGCCACCTACTGCTAACAATGCAATGTCATATACTACACCTAAATTCCTAACGTGACTTATATGGAAATCCGAGTGAGCTAATTTTAGGTCATTAACTGAAGCTGGCTTCGGTTCAACAAAGGTATAGTGACCAAATAGCTCGTTATATATTGCTTCAATACGTCCTGGAGCTGCTGCAGGATCGGACGAATATACTGTCTTAAATTTTTCGTGATAAACTATTTTCATAAATATTATAGTCTAATTCACTAAATTAAAGTCTAAATTGTCAGTTTTTACCGCTAAGTATAACTATCTCCAAATTCATCTAGTGAATATATATGTGTTATTACAATAAAGAGATAAATATAAATCAAATAGTTGCAAAAATAGTATCGTCAAGTAAAATATAGGTGGTTATTATGAGTGAGAAACTTGCTGATCCAGCTCCTTTAGGTCTCGCCGGCTTTGGCTTCACAACAGTTCTACTAAATCTCCATAATGCAGGAGTTCTTGGTGGTGAAGCCATACCAATGATCTTAGCAATGGGTATCTTCTATGGCGGTTTAGCGCAGGTTATAGCAGGTATAATGGAGTATAAGCGTGGAAATACCTTTGGAACAACAGCATTTACAAGCTATGGATTATTTTGGCTTAGTCTAGTAGCTATAATACTATTACCACAAATGTATGATATACCTCCAGTCGATAGATATTCCATGGTTGCCTATTTATTTATGTGGGGGTTGTTTACATTATACTTGTTTATAGGTACATTAAAGCATGGAAGAGCGCTTCAGATAGTCTTCGTTACACTATGGATACTATTCTGGCTTCTAGCAGGTGCTGAAGCTACAGGTATTGTTCAGCTAAAAATAATTGCTGGTATAGAGGGAATATTCTGTGGACTTTCAGCAATATACTTATCATGTGCAATAGTCTTAAATGATGCATATGGAAGAAAAGTTCTACCAACATAAGAGCCAAGTAGCTTAAAACTTTTTATGTAAAAATTTTCTCTAAAAATTAACATATAACTGTACTATTTACCATACCATATAATCTTATGTTCCTCCTAATTATCCACGCTATAATGCTATATCCAATAACCCATCTAGTAGAGAGGACTAAAAAGTTAATTTGAAGCTATTAAGATACGTGAGATTATTTAAGAACCTAGTTAAGATTAGTATAAGTCTACAAATCTAGTAATTAATAACTATTCTTTATCTCAAGATAGTCGATATACTATATTGGTTGATAAAAGTTGACGTCGGAGATTATTTCTGACGTATTAAAGCTTGGTGAAGAATGTCTCTTAGAAAACGAGGCTAAGTTACTTTGTCAAAAATATGGTTTAAAAATACCTAAGTCTAGATTTGCTAGGTCTTTAGATGAAGCTTTAGAGGCAGC
>CAYTHX010000001.1:145508-149202 GCA_964437705.1 uncultured Nitrososphaeria archaeon | reverse complement strand
AGATTACTGAGTAATATAATAAGCTTTGGATATAAAGGTAAAGTTTATCCAGTAAATCCTAGGGAAAGTGAAATCCTAGGTCTAAAAGTATACAAATCTATACTCGATATTCCAGATAAAATCGACTTAGTAATTATACTCATTCCAGCGGATAAAGTTCCAGAAGCACTTGAAGAGTGTGGAAAAAAGGGTATTAAGAATGTAATTATTGAGGCTGGCGGTTTCGCGGAAATGGGTATTGATAGAGCTAAATTACAAAAGGAGATCGGCAAAATTTCCAGGAAATATGGAATTAAGGTTTTAGGTCCAAATTGTGCAGGTTTCATAAATGCACATATAAACCTAGTTACTAGCTTTGCAGAGTTGGATGCACCTGTTGAGAAGGGTAGTATTAGTATTATTGCTCAAGCGGGAATATTTGCTGCTGGTATGCTAGAGCTGTATCCATGGGGTATTGATAAAATAATTACAATAGGTAATAAAGAGGTATTTGATGAAGTTGATGCCCTCCTATATTTGGCTGCTGAAGATAAAACTAAAGTTATAGGGCTTTATATTGAGGGTACTAGAAACGGAAGAAGACTACTTGAAGCCTTAAAAACAGTTTCTAGGAGAAAGCCTGTTATAGTTATGAAGGGAGGTAGAACAAGTGTTGGCGGGAAGTTAACGATGAGTCATACAGCTTCACTCGCAGGTGAGTACTCAGCATGGAGAGCAGCTTTTAAGCAAGGTGGTGCAATAGAAGTTCACAGTCTAGATGAATTTCTCGATTTACTAAAGTACTTTTCTATGCAAGGTCCCATGAGAGGAAATAGAGTCGGCATCATTACATATAGTGGTAGTATGGGTATTATAGCTGCAGATACAGCTGCAGATCTAGGCTTAGAAGTACCAAAATACGATGATCAAACACTAAAAGAATTATCTAAAGTAGCTTTTCCGTGGACAAGTACATTTAACCCTCTAGATCTAAGCTTCTTAGTTGAGCCTTGGCACTACTACGAAAGCATAAGAATACTACTTGATAGGAAGGTTGTTGATGGAGTAATGTGTGTAGTTCCAGCATTAAGGGTTGTAAAGATTGCTGAAGAAGTAAGTCAGCTTATAGGTAAGTACGAGGAACCAATAATTTTCTCCGTACCAATGATGGATAAAGTATTTAACTCTATACAAACTGTCGAAGATATGGGTATACCATGCTACCCAACACCTGACAGAGCAATTAGAATCCTAGCAAAATCATATAAGTACTCTAAGTGGTTAGAAAAACATGGATAATGAAATTATTTGTACCCCGCCACCTTGACCTCTCATCATCAAATCCTCAAAAGAGGGTTTCTCGAGAGGCGGGTAGGCAGGGCCAAATAATAAATGACGAAAAACAGAGAAATACTTTTAACCTCTCTTAGCTAATAAGATATAAATCTCCTTTCTTCTCTTACTAGTTACTTGATCTAGAATTTCTAGTCCAGCAGACTTGAAATCTGGAATTCTACTATCCTTACCAATTTTAGCTACAAATAAAATCTTACCGTTTTCCCTAAGTTTTGGTAAGAATCTTTTTAGCGCTTTAAGTGAGGATTCTGGATCTAAAGTCATGTCTAAGAGAATCAAATCTAGTGTAGGAAGCTTATTAACATTAAATTTGAAAGCATCATTAATAAAAACCCTGACATTATCTCTTTCATTCTCAATCTTCTTTAGTGTACCCCTAAATTTCTCGCTAACCTCAATTCCATATACAAATTTTGCCCTCTCAGAAGCATATTGTAGAAATCCACCTGCACTACTACCCAAATCAAGAACAACTTCATCTCCATCAAATATTCTCCATTTTGTATCAATCTCCATCAACTTCCAATATCCTCTAGGTTTTTCAGGCTTAGAAATTAAAATCTCGATAGAGTCTCTATCTGAAACTTCATGTGAAGGTTTTGTTATAACAACTCCATTCACTTTAATAAATCCTCTCTTTATAGCCTCCTTAGCTTTCTCCCTACTTGAAAAATAACCTTTTAGCACTAAGAACTTGTCCAGTCTCACATTTAGTAGTTTTAGTATTGAAAACATTAAAATTATTAAGGGTGATATCCTAATTGGATGATTAAGCTCGAAAGGGCAGACCTATAAAGGGATGAAGAGCAGGGCTAGGATGACACATACTCATCATAACCAATTCTTCACTTATAGTATGTTTTTACATTAAACCCAGAATTCCTCAATACTCTAGAGTACTCACGCATATCCTCCTCAGAAACTATATGAGCATTCGGATTCCATGGTGTTCTATATACAGTGTATATGTGAACTTCATCTGGATTTATCTTCATCAGTGCATTAGCCATTCCATAGGCATCATCAATAGAAAAGTTTCCTAAATCACCAATCTCTACTAGCATTATCTGTATAGAGAGAGTACCATCAAAATCTTTACGTAAACTTATGAGATTATTTATAATTCGATCTAGAGTTACGCCTTTGCATGGATAATTTATGCTTGTAAATTTATCGTTAAATGTAGTATCAAGTTTTGCCTCTATATAATCGAGATATAGTAATGCTTTCCTAACGCTCCTTAAGTGCAAAAGTGACGCATTTGTAAACAACCCTAAGCTCCCAACTCCAAATTCCTCAGCTACATTCTTTGCCACAAGAACTAAATCCTTAAATCTAGGGTGTAAAGTTGGTTCTCCACTTCCAGAGAAATCTAAAACCTTAACATCAACATCTAAGCTTTCTAGCGCATTGTTGAGTGCTTTTCTGAGTAGTCTTAGCGGTACTTGAGTTTTCACCTTACCAATATGTGAAACATGAATCTTCGTTTTCCCTCTAAAGCAGTAGATACAGTTAAATGTACATGTCTTTGCATACGGAAATAAGTTTATCCCTAGTGATGGCCCTCTTCTTCTAGATGGAAATGGACCATATACGATTGCTTTGCCGCCGATTGGACACTTGAGACATTCTCCATTAAGCGGGCACTTAGCATAAAGTATAACGTTCTTTTTATTCATATATTTTCCATATCCTAAATAGTTCATCAACCACACTTTTACCTACTTGTTCAGTACTTCCATCTTTTCTGTGGATAATTACCCCAGAACCCTCCTCTACCTTACCAATTACAGAAGCCTTTATTCCTAAACTATGGATTTCATTTAGTGCTTGCTCAACTCTTTCCTGAGGCACTGAGGCTATCAATACTCCACTGCTAATAAGCTTTAATGGATCAACTTTTAAAGCATCACATATAATTTTAGTTTCCTCAGCAACTGGTATTTTATCCTCCCACACTTCGAGTTTAACATTAGATGAATATGCAATCTCAGCCAATCCACCTAAAATACCACCTTCAGTTGGATCATGCATAGAATTAACACCAACATCTGTTAATACTAAAGCTTCTGGCAAAACACTTATGTTTTTAATGAAGTTTGATGCACGTTTCAAGATGCTGTTATCAACACCTTTGTCTCTAAGTATATGAGCAAAGTCTGTAGATAATATCGCCGTTCCCTCTATAGCTGCTGTCTTAGTCATAATAATAGAATCTCCCGGTTTAGCACCGGATGTCCTTACATACTTATCTTTAGACGCCAAACCAATTGCAGTCATAGATATCAAGGGTCTATTAAGGCCAGGAGTATACTCACTATGTCCACCAACAACCATAACACCGACTTCCTTAGCAGCA
>CAYTHX010000001.1:0-145408 GCA_964437705.1 uncultured Nitrososphaeria archaeon | reverse complement strand
AATATGAGCATAATAAGGTCCTACTTCAATATTATGACTTCAGTAATAATTGCTGGACAAATTCTTTTTACACCATTAATCCTCGAGATCTCATCATGAATCTTCTCAAGCTCATTAATATTATTTGCAATTATCTCTACCAATAAATCATGGTCGCCAGAAGTTAAGTATAGCGAAGTAATTTGTTTATTCTCCCGTAATTTCCTAACTATACTTAGTAACGTTTCTGGTTCTACATCTATCCCAGTATATGAACATACCATTCCAATTTTTCTATAATCTATTATCGCTCGATATCCAAGTATAATCCCCTGCTCCTCAAGCTTCTTTATCCGCTTTCTAACTGCAGTTTCTGTAACACCAAGTTCCTCTGCAATCCTAACTTTTGGCATCCTAGCATCTCTTCTAAGATAGCTAATAATTTTAAGCATATTTTCCTCCCTTTTCATATCTTCTCAAATGTTCGATATTCGAACCAAATGTTTATAAAATTTTCCATTTTATTCCTTAAATTGGAGGTAGATTGCTATGGAGATACCTTCAATTGGAGAAAAATTTCCTAAAATGAAGGTTTTAACTACTCATGGAGAGCTTGAGTTACCAGATTATTTTGAGGGTAAATGGTTTGTTCTTTTTAGCCATCCAGCAGATTTCACACCAGTATGTACAACGGAATTTGTAGCTTTTACAAAAAGATATGAAGATTTTAAGAGGCTTAACACAGAGCTCATAGGACTAAGTATAGACAGCACGTTTAGTCATATTAAGTGGATTGAGTGGATAAAAGAGAACCTCAATGTTGAAGTTCCATTCCCAATTATCGGTGATCCAAAAGGAGAAGTAGCTTCAAAACTTGGAATGTTACATGCACAATCAGCTACACATACAGTTAGAACTATCTTTATAGTTGATCCAAAGGGAATCATTAGAGCAATACTATATTACCCACAAGAGCTAGGGAGAGCAATAAGTGAAATACTAAGAATGATTAAGGGACTACAAATAGCAGATAAGTATGAGGCAGCAATACCAGCAAACTGGCCAAATAATGAGCTAATAGGAGAAGAAGTAATAGTACCACCAGCAGCAACAATTCAAAAAGCAGAAGAAAATAGAAAGAAGTATAGATGCTTCGACTGGTGGTTCTGCCATAAAGAAATACCAAAAGAAGAAGTAGAAGAAGTAAAGAAACTTTTAGAAAAATGATATTTCTCAATATTATTGAGTTAGTTAAAGTAAGAAAGAATAGGGGTGGGGGTTTTAAACACCCCCGGGTGCCTTTTAACGCAAGTGGTAGCGGGGCCTGGATTTGAACCAGGGACCTCCGGGTGCCCCCGGGCAAAGGCCTTATGAGCCCGGCGGGCTACCTGGCTGCCCCACCCCGCTATTTTTCTCCTCCATTACTATATTTCATTATACGTCAATATTTAAATTTTAGGTCAGATCTATATACTCTCAATCATCTGTCTATGTAATTATCAACTATATAACTTAATAAAGGAGTTAACATTTCTAGTATACTTCTAAAGCATATTTAGATTCCATGGAATAATGGACTCTCTCCTTATATTTATAGCTGCTTAACATTATAATATTTCTTTAGAGTTTCCATTGCCCTTCTTTTTCCCTTTAAAATAAATTTTATAGTAGATATTAGCCCTCCTTGCTTGAATGTAGATATATTTTGACATGTAAATTCTATAGTATTATCATCAATTTTTGATATTAATCCCTTGATTCTTATATATCTAATATTTTTCACGTATTTATCATGTGTATGGAAAAGAAGACAAGCTCTCTGATTAACATTTATATCCACATTTATACCCTTAGGTCTGGCTAAAATAATTCTATCATTTACTACATCAAACTTTTTTATTGGAAAGGCTAGTGGATATCCATTATATATAATTGAGAGGACAGCGATTCTAAATCCCTTAATTATCTCTCTTATATTCATAGTTTAAATCACCTCAAAAACATCTGGACTTTTATCTATATTACCATCATGCCAAGCAAATACTCTATGAGGCTTTACTTCAATAATTACCCTGATCATATACCAGTCCATTAATATTCTACCTAAAAATGTGCTTAGTTCTCTTGCCATCTTTATATAAACAGTTTTCTTCCAGGATTCTCTTTGTTTAGGGAGGAGATTAGCTAAATAATCCCTATTCTTATTAAAGTCTTTATCATGTACAATAGCTCTACCCTGTACTAAAACAATTGGTTCATCATCTATATCATTATATCCTGACCTAGAGTATAAGATAGCTACATTAGGATTACTCTTAATACACTTAATCTTATTATAAAAAGCTATTGAAGTAGTCACGATAATCGATTCCTCATCTTCATCATAGAATGTCGTTACTGGGGTCGCTAATGGATAATCATCACTAATATAAATAAGCTCTGAAGTTAGATACGTGTAAAATACATCAATTATCCACTTAGGTAGATCCACAATAAAAATAGATTCTTCATCAGATATTTTCACGTTAACTAACAATTTTTTAACAATATAATATACTCAGTAGCTAGATAAGCTAAGGTCAAATCTATCTATACTCCAATAAAATAATCATCAACTTTTAATCCAATTAAAGTTATATTATTAGTTGGGGTCATTACTACTTAAAATCATGTAGTTACCTAGAGGGAGAGTAAAATGATTGTTAATGTCTCTGATGCTAAAAAGCAGCTTGTTGAGAAAGGTAAAAACGCCTATTTTCTTTTACTAGCTAAGGCTGATGTTGAAGATGGCTGTTTTATGAGAATGTTTATTCTGGAACCTGGAGGATATCTACCTAAACATAGGCATAATAAAATCTATCATCTACAGTATGTTTTAGAGGGTAAGTTAAAAGTTAGAATTGATGATAAAGAGTATATTCTTAAGAAGGGCGATTCTATTTTTGTTGATGGGAGATGTTGGCATGAATATATCAATATTTCAGATTCTACATCTAAGTTTCTCTGTATAACTCCTAATATTCAGGATGAAATGATATACTATGAGGATACTTAAGTGTCGATAATGATTATCCTTGATGTTATCCAGTACTCACTATCATCACCAAAAAGGGTCATTAAAAATTTACTTGAAGTTAAACATAAGCTAAAAATTTCATTCAGCTTACTTCTTTTCTTTTCACTCGGTAAACAATCTGTGATTTCTGCGGCACTAACATATCTCCTCTACATATTTATACCACTTAACATGATTTCCCTGATTAAAAATTGGTTTCTCCTAGTATTCTACATAATTGATATCATTGGAGTAACGTTAATTGGTTTGATCACATATTCTCTGGTTAAGATTATGAAGGGTGCAGGTAGCCTTAAGGATACAATGTATATAATCTACCTAGGAAATATCCCGTTTACACTTCCAGTTTTAGTATCAATGTTTTTTGTAGTTCTTTTAAAGGTAGTTGGGTTGACAACTGTAGTCTTAGGGCTTATAGCTGGCCTTATATGGTACTTACATTTTACTAGTGGATCCCTCTCTATCATACATAATATTTCGAAGTGGAAGATAGCGGTTTCAATTCTCTTAGCTAGCGTAATAATCTGTGTACTGTACCTAGCAGTTATTATGCCGCTTTTATGGGGGTTATAGTTATGAGGAGACTTGCTATAATACTACTTTTAATACTCGTTGTGTACTCAATTATTTGCTTTATAGAGCTCCCATATCCAGCTCCAGAAGATTATGCAGTAGTACCGGCAATGCTAAGCAGTTTATACCTATCTGAAGCCTCGGAGCTATATACAGGGACATTTAATGCTTCAGATATTAGAGGTATCACTGTAGATGTTAGTGCTGGAAATGTAGTTTTAACAATGGGGGATAAATTCTGTATTAAGATATATAGTGGAGAATCTTTTCTTTTCTATAGTCCTGCTGAGGAAAAAATGAAGATAATTAATATTGTGAATGGTATTTTGAGTATTAAAGTATGTGGATATGGCGTTTTAGTAACGATTCCAGATAGAGAGCTTGAGTCAATATATATTAAGGTTAAGCGTGGAGTATTAATACTAGATATACGAGATATATCTATAAGTAGTATTAAAGTAATCACAAATTTCTCTTTCATTAATATAACGGCTCTAAATGTTGTAATGGATAATTTACTACTAAATATAACTGGTGGAGTAGTTAGAGGAGACGTTAACGTAAATCCATGGTCAAGGAATTCAAAAGTAGGTGTATATGTTAATATGAGTCTCGGTGTTATCAATATGCTATATAAGAAACCAATATATGTCTACGGAGATTTATATGGTGACGATGCTGTCATACTGATAAATAACGAAGAATCTACCTGCTACCAATCCATATATTATCAATCCTCAAGCGTTAGATTCAAAGTACGCTACTTAATATGGCAATCGATTTTTAAGTTACATATCAAGTATCATGAGAATAATATGCACTAGACGTTAATGTATGAATTACAAGCTTTTACTCATTTCTGCATAAGCTATAATTTAGATTAATGATTTTTGTTACGTCATTGAAATTAAGGAGTAAACCAGATTTTGAGACATTAGTTTTAGGGGCAATGATATTTGCTACTGGTGGAAGTGGCGATCCTAAGAGGAGTATGGAAGTGCTCAAGGAAGCATTATTTAGATAGAAGTAAAGAGTTGGTTATATATGACCTTAATGAAGTTGGTGGAGATATGTGTATAATACTATCTTATGATACAGATAATGTAGTGCCTATAAAGTTAAGGAGAAAAATTAAAGTTGAAAAATTCAGTTAAAGATTTTTCTATCAACATATAGAAGCATATTAAAATAGATGTACTTGGTTTTTTGGTACCTGTTAAACCTCATGGAGAAAAAAAATACGGCTTTTTTCTTTATGCAGCCGGGTTAACTAAGAAATTAGTTGTCGATTGTGATAGGATTAGAAAAGCATCTCCAGAAATTCATCAAGATACTTACCTGTACTTGGTAAGCAGTTAACTCCTGCAGTTGCAGTTACGCTGACTAAAGATAAAATAATAATTCATTAACAAAATGGTGATCTACACTAAACTCTGAGATTAAAGAAGGTATGGATATCAATTGTAGTATCATGCAAAGCTGCTGATATATGGAGAACTCTAGGGGGACTAAAAAACTTTGGTCCACAACACTTTAAATTTAATTACGATTATATTCTCGTTGGAAAGCCTATCTTCTCTTAATACGTTCTTACGTTAATTTTATATTAAATTTAGTTAAATTAATATCTATTTTCATCTATAGCTAGAGCTACATATATTTCATCATGCCAATTCCGGTCATATATGCATTAGTAATATCAATTATAATTCTAATACTTCTAGTCAAAATTAAAATAAATATTTCATATTCATTTCTAGCAACAGCAATAATATTTGGAATACTAAGTTATCCACTACACATTTTCATCAAAAAGCTATATACTGCATTAACAGATTACTTCTCAATCCAGCTAATTATAATCTTCATACTAATCTTCTTCTTCGCGATGTACCTGTATGAAGTCGGGGCATTAAAGGAACTTATAGAGGAAGTGTCAAATATTAATGCTAGTTTAGCTGCAATACTAATACCCGCATTTATTGGTTTAATTCCAATGCCAGGTGGAGCCTTAATCTCAGCAATTATGGTTAAAGATCTCTATTTTAATAGACTTAAATTAAGTGGAGGGTATGCTGCATACCTAAATTACTGGTTTAGACATATATGGATAGCAATTTGGCCTATCTATCAATGTATAATTATATCAGCGTATATTTTGCATATTAGTGTTGATAAATTAATAACAATCACTTGGCCAATTTCAGTTACAGCAATAATATCTGGTCTAATACTATCTTATAAATTACTGCTAGTAAAGAGTAAAGCTAATAGTAAAGCAAATATATTACGGATACTAAAACATACATCACCATTTATTGTAATATTTATATTAACCGTTATAGTCGGCTTGTCACTACTATCAACTATAGCAATAATCACGGTAATAGTATTGTTAATTTATGGGATAAAGAAAAAGCCGATATTAAAGGCAATTCAATTCTCACTTTCACCGCAAATTTTAGCATTAGTTATTGCTGCAATAATATTTAAACATCTATTTAGTTCTGGAGATTTGTCAAATGAAGTATTATCTGTACTCAAAACAACAAGTATTCCAGACGTGTTCTTCATATTCCTACTACCATTACTATTATCGTTTATTTCAGCAAATGAATACATTACGTTCTCAATATCCTATCCTATATTAAACAGCATATACGACCTATCTCTGCACAATAATTATATCTACCTTAGCTATCTAGGAGGCTATCTAGGTGCCTACTTATCACCACTGCACATCTGCTTAATACTTACAAGCCAGTATTACGAGATTAATATGGTCTCCGTATATAAATACATACTTACATCTATAGCTATAATGATAACTCTCTCACTTATTATATACTATGTATACTTCCCTATCTAATTCTCCGGATAAAGCTTTAGATTTAAATCATAAAAGCTATATAGAATAAGGAAACCATTAAAATCTCCCAAATACTACCTAACATGATAATCCACTAATGAAAGCCCTTTACAGCGTTTTAAACATGCTTTTATAAATCCATTAAATAATGGATTTGGTCGTAATGGTCTAGATGTAAATTCTGGATGGAATTGGCTTCCTATAAAGTATATATGGTCTTTTAGCTCACCGATTTGTTTGATTCCATCTTTAGACTCTCCTGAGAATATAAATCCATTTTCCTCAATTATATCTACATATTTAGGGTTAATTTCATATCGATGTCTAAACCTCTCGATTACTTTTCTTTTTCTGTATAGCTTATATGCTAATGTTCCAGGTTTAATAATTACTTCTTGACCACCGAGCCTCATTGTAGCACCATAGCCCTTCTCCTCTAAAACCTTCTTCTGCCATGGTAACAAGTCGATAACTGGGTGTGGAGTATTTGGGTCAACTTCAGTCGTATGTGCTCTCGAAAGATTACATACATTTCTTGCAAATTCAACTACTGCAAGTTGAAATCCATAGCATAACCCTAAGAATGGGATATTATTCTCTCTAGCATATTTAATGACCTGAATTTTACCCTCAACACCAGTCGCTCCAAATCCTCCTGGAACAATTATACCATCAAATTTAGATAGAGTCTCTAGCTTTACTTTACCTTCCTCCATTGTCTGTGCATCAATATACTCTATTAATGGCTTAACATCGTTATGTGCTGCTGCATGTTTTATAGCTTCAATAACAGAAATGTATGCATCTGGAAGCCTATATTTACCAATCTCAAAGTATTTACCAACTATTGCAATTCGAACTTCCTGATTAGCATACTTAAGCTTATTAACAAACTCCTCCCATTCCTTTAAATTACTCTTCCTAGGCTTTAAACCAAACTTCATAAGAATCTTATCTCCAAACCCTTCTCTCTCAAATATTAATGGTAGCTCATAAACAACTTCTAAGTCTGGATTTGGAATAATATCCTCCATAGCAACATTACAAAACAAGGCAATCTTTTTTTTTCTCACATCATCTAACTCATATTCACTACGTGCAACTATAAAATCTGGTTGAATACCAATTTCTCTCAACATTTTAACAGAGTGCTGTACAGGTTTTGTCTTCATCTCACCTAAAGTTTTCGGTGTTGGTAAGTACGCTACATGTATAAAGATAACATCATTTGGATGTTCGAGCTTCATTTGCCTAGCAGCCTCAAGAAACAGCACGTTTTCATAGTCGCCAACTACACCTCCAATTTCAACTAAAACAAAATCTGCCTTAGATCCCTCAGCAATCTCCATGATCCTTCTTTTAATCTCGTCAGTTACATGTGGAATTGGCTGTACAGTTTGACCTAAATATTCTCCTCTTCTCTCCTTACTAATAACAGTATAGTAAATCTGCCCACTAGTAATATTATGCTTCTTAGTAAGTGTAATATCTAAAAACCTCTCATAATGTCCTAAATCCTGATCTATCTCACCACCATCTTCAGTAACCCAAACTTCCCCATGTTCTGTAGGTCTAAGAGTACCAGCATCATAATTTAGGTAAGGATCAATTTTTATAGCAGTTACTTTAAACCCTTTACTCTGGAGAACCTTACCTATTGATGCAGTCGTAATTCCCTTACCAAGACCAGATATAACTCCACCAGTGATAAATATAAATCTAGGCATAACAAAGAATAATATTCTAATAATTAAATTTAAGGAGATATAGGTAGAGTTGAAAAGAATTCTTAATTAAATTATGAACTTGACATAGCAGTATAAAAATGATATAAATAAGGATATTGGCAATTACAAACAATATAATGAGACATAGCTAGGGCTAAAAAACCAATTAAGCGATTAGGTTAGCTCATAGGTAATTTAATGTGAGGTGATTAGAGTGATTGAGTCTATAGCAATTATAGGTGCTGGAATAATTGGTAGCGCCATGGCTAGGATTATCGCTAGAAAAAAGCTTGTAAAGAAAGTTGTTGCTACCAGACGTAGAGTTGAGGAAATAAAAGATTTAGAGAAGTATGGTGTTATTGTTACGAAGGATAATAAATGGGCAGCTAGAAATAGTGAGGTAATAGTATTAGCTGTTAAGCCATATGTATTAACAGAGGTCCTAGACGAGATCCATAGCGAAGCTTCTGGTAAACTATTAATATCCGTTGTAGCTGGTATACCAATTAGGTATATTGAGGAGTGTATTCCAAATGCCAAAGTCGTTAGGGCGATGCCAAATATTGCATTAATTGTTGGAGAAAGCTTTACAGTCTACTCAGTATCTAATAAAGTTACTGAGAAGGATAAAGAGTTTGTCGATGCTTTCTTCTCAGCCATGGGACTAGCATTTGAAGTTGAGGAGAAGTTGTTAAATGCATACACTGGTCTTACTGGTAGTGGACCAGCATACTTAGCAATATTCCTTGAAGCAATGGTGTTTGCAGGACTAAAAGTTGGTATACCTAGAGATTTGGCATTACTAGGTGCTGCTCAAGTAGCTATTGGTGCAGGAAAGCTCATTAGAGATGCCAGTATGCATTATGCAAAAATTAAGGAGATGGTTGTTACACCAGCGGGTACAACAATCGAGGGAATATTTGAGCTAGAAAGTACAGGTTTAAGGAGGGGATTAATGAGGGCTGTTGAAGCTGCGACGAGAAAAGCGAATGAGTTATCAGAGAAGTATGGCTAACTATATTTTGGTGTCTAATTTTGTCTAAAGATCATGAGTTTAAGACTGCAAAAGCTACAGACGGCTTTATATCGAGATACCTCAATAGAAAGATTTCATGGAGGATAACAAATTTCATTATAAACAGAAATATCCCATTAACTCCAAATCAAGTTTCAATTATAAGCTTCCTAATATCCATCTTTTCACTACCATTTTACATCCTAAATCACCCAGTTATTGCAGGGTTAATCGTTCAAATCTCATCTATAATTGATGGTGTTGATGGTGAATTAGCTAGAGCTACTGGAAGAGTAAGTAAATTTGGAGGTTTTTTTGACGCATTTCTAGATCGTATAGCTGATATCGTAGTCATAATTGGCGCATATATATACATGGTAAACTTTGAATGCATTGATCAACATTTTTCCTCGATAATTACGTTCTTGGCTTTATCAGGATCTCTTCTTGTAAGCTATATACATGCAAGAGGGGAAGCTTCATTATCTATTCATCCATCTAAAATTGGTAGAGTTAAAGGTATAGCAACTAGAGATATTAGGTTATTCTTAATCTTCATCTTTAGCCTTATTAGAATGGTATGGCTCTCCCTTATTATTATATCTATCTTATCATATGTATATGTAGTTATAAAGATGATTGAAGTTTACCTCTTACGTAACATTGTTGAATAAACTAAAAGATACTAGATTGTAGATCTATATTATGATATTATTAAGGAGGTGTTTAGTTTGGCTGAGAAGAGGATTGTTTATTTTGATAAACCTGGTTCTCATAATACAGATGAAACTTTAAGATTAGCTTTAGAGCGTGCCAAAGAACTAGATATAAAGGATATCGTTGTCGCTAGCACAACGGGAGAAACTGGAGTTAAAGCTTCAAAAATATTTAAAGATCATAACTTAGTAGTTGTTGCTCATCGTTATGGTTTTCGAGAACCTGGTGAATGGGAATTTAAGGAGGAGCGTAAACAAGAGATTATTAAAAATGGAGGTAAAGTATTTGCGGGTATACATGCATTATCTGGTGTTGAGAGGAGTATTTTAAGAAAATTTGGAACTATATGTCCTGTAGAGATAATAGCTAATACATTAAAGATTTTTGGTCAGGGAATGAAGGTTGCTGTTGAAATAGTTATTATGGCTGCTGATGCAGGATTAATACCTATTGATAAGGAGGTTATATCTATCGCTGGAACTCGTAGAGGAGCGGATACAGCTATAGTAGTTAAACCAGCTCATTCGCATGATATCTTTGATATGGAGATTAGAGAGATAATCTGTATGCCAAGAAGTAAAGTAGTACAGTAAATAATATTGTATGACACAGTAACTTTCAACGTAATCTTCAGCTATAAGATATATGGTATTATGGACTTGGGCGGATACGATATGAACGTGTTTATTAAGAGGATAAGTATTTCTACAGGACCAGGAATTGGACTAATAAACATAACTGATGAAGTAGAGAAGGTTTTAAGGGAGGCTAATGTCAATAATGGGCTATGCGTTATATATACTCCACATACAACAACAGCAATTATAGTAAATGAAGACGAATACGGCTTAAAACAGGATATAATAGGAATTATTAAAGAGTTCTTCAAGCCAGGTGGAGATTGGCACCATAATAGAGTTGATATGAATGCACATGCACATCTCGGTGCAATCTTCCTAGGTTCAGCAAGAGTAATACCGGTAGCCAACGGTAAACTTGGATTAGGCATTTGGCAAAATATCTTTCTAGTTGAAATGGATGGTCCAAGGAGAAGAAACGTTGATATCATAATTATTGGTAACTAGTTAATGGAATTAAAATACATCATTAAAAATATTGTTCGATATGAAAAGCTCTAAGGGTAAATACCCTAATCATTTTATATAACCATTAGAAAAGCTCTAAAAATATTAAATAACAAAAAAGTATTATTATGATGCTATTCATGAAGTTCATATTTTAACTATCGTGTCTAACATGAACAGAAAACTCGACATATTAGCTGTCTTAATATCTACATTTACGGTATGGTTTATCATCGGTATTAATGCAGCCTATCTTCCACTTTATGCATTTTATATTTTAGGAGCCTCAAATTTACTTGTCGGTTTATTATCTACAGTATACTTTTGTGTTAATGCCCCTTCCTCCATAATTGCTGGTTATTTAGTAGATAAATATAGAGTTACAAAAGCGATTTTCTCTGTATCATTATTACTTCTCTCTGTATCGGTGATACTTGTAGTCTACATTCCTGAGGCAGAGCAGTTGCTATGGGCAAGGATAATCCAGGGTATAGCGGTTGCCTCAATTGTTCCATTATCAAACTTGTTAGGTTCTGAGTTATTTGGAACTGGCAAGGGTGTCGGGTTAGTTAATATGATTGGTAGTTTAGGGTTCTTTCTATCAACGCTACTCGGAGGAATAATATTAAGCTATATCTCATATAAAGAGTTATTCCTTTATTCAACGATTATTCCATTAGTAAGCTTAGCCTTAGTTTTGTGTGCGCCATTCCGTGAATTTGGTAATAGTGCCTATAGTGGTATAAAAATATCCGATATAAAGAAGATTAGTAGGCCTATATGGATAATGTATATAGCACTATTCCTAAGACAATTAGGAGCCGCCGGAGTTTGGTCTATGTTTAGCCTCTTTATCTATAGCTTAGGGGGAAATAATGTTATCCTAGGAGTATTATTCGCGATAAATCCACTAATTCAAGCCTTAATATTTGAGAGATTTGGTAGGTATGCTGAGGGTAGAGGAATAACAGTGTTTCGATATGGACTTATACTATCAGCAGTAGTCTTTATAGGATATTACATTTCAACAGATCCTATAACTATAATCATCTTCCAAGTTATCCTTGGAGTTTCATGGGTATCACTATGTGTCGGCATCAACGTATACATAATTGAAAATACACCTGTAGAGATTTGTGGTACAAGTCTTGGCTTTGTAAATACAGTTTTAGCTTTCAGCTGGATATTAGGGTCACTTTTATCTGGATTTATAGCTGATCTAACTGGAAGCTACAAAATATACATTCTTGTCTCAGCCCTTCTATCCGTAATAGCATATATAGCGATAAAAATGCTACAAAAGCAATAATGTTTTAGAAACCTAAGAACGATTTGGTGGTTCTTTATGTTATTTAAAAATGAAGCTGTTAAAGAGTTAATTGAAAAGTATCGTGTTCTTTGGGCTTTAAGTCATGCAATAAGCTTATTATCATGGGATACAGAGACTTATATGCCTAAAAGTGGAATTGAAGAGAGAAGTATTGCTGTTAGTGAATTAGTAGCGTTGAGGCATAGGCTTCTCCTAAGTGAAGAGCTGGGTAAAGTTGTTGATAAAGCTTCAGCTGAAGAAGCTTTAAATAATTATGAAGCTGGAGTTGTTAGAGTAGTTAAGAGAGAAATTAAAATTGCGAAAGCATTACCAGAGAGGCTTGTAAAAGAGTTAGCGAAAGTTACAGAGGAGGCTAGGGTTGTTTGGAGAGAGGCTAAGGAGAAGGATAATTTTGAAATGTTTAAGCCATATCTAGAGAGAATAGTTAAACTAAATCAAGAGAAAGCCGAGTACCTAGGGTATGATGAAAATCCCTATGATGCCCTTCTAGATCTCTATGAAGAGGGTCTAAAAACTAGAGATGTAAAGGAAATTTTTGACTATATAGGTCCAGAGATAAAGAGAATTTTAAATAGGGTACTAGATGAAGGTTATTATCCTAGAAAACATGAGCTGGAGGATGTTAAGTATGATGTTAAAGCTATGGAAAAAGTGAATAATGAAGTTTTAAGGGTTTTTGGTTACCCGTTTGATAAAGCTAGGTTAGACATATCTGCTCATCCATTTACAATTAATATGGGTATATTTGATGTTAGAATAACAACTCGCTATGAAGGCTTTGACTTTAAGAGAAGTCTACTTTCGGTTGTACATGAATTTGGGCATGCGTTGTATGAGTTGCAGGTGGATGAGAGATTAAAAGCTACACCATTAGCTGGTGGCGTGTCATTAGGAATTCATGAATCGCAATCTAGGTTTTGGGAAAATATTATTGGGCGGTCAAGGGAATTTATAGAGGCGATTTATCCAATAATGTCTAAGGAGCTAAGCTTCTTAAAGAAGTACTCTCCAGAAGATGTTTATAGATATTTTAACGTAGTGACACCAAGCTTTATAAGGACAGAGGCAGATGAAGTTACATATAACCTACATATACTATTGAGATTCCATATAGAGCTTCAGCTAATAAACAATGAACTAAAAGTTTCTGATGTACCAGAATCATGGAATAGTTTGATGGAGGAATATCTAGGTATAAGACCGAAAACATATAGAGAAGGTGTGCTGCAGGATATTCACTGGAGCTTAGGAGATATAGGGTACTTTCCTACATATACGCTAGGAAATATAATATCAGCACAGATACTATATCACATACTTAGAGATATACCAGATTTTTATGAGAAAATATCAAATCTGGAGTTTAGTGATATAAAGAGTTATCTTAGAGAGAAAATCCATAAATGGGGATCGACATATCAGCCAAAAGAATTACTTAGAAAGAGTTTTAATGAAGAGATAAACTCAAGCCACTTTATAAAATACTTAGAAAATAAATACCTAAAACACTAATTTTTTTCTATTTCTCAGTAAAACTCGGCTGTTGTTGATTTTTAATACTAGTTTATGTTACATTTAACTTAACACTTTAGATTAAAAGTTGATATTAGATTAATTGTCATGAGTAGTTTATCTGAAAAAGTAGCGTCTTTTGTATATGGATTAACACTTGATAGAGTACCTAAAGATGTTGTTGAGAAAGCTAAAGAGATGCTTCTAGACTATTTTGCAACTACATTAGCCGGTGTAAAAGCGAAGGGATCTCCGGAAATTGCTGAACTGTCTCGTAGCTTTGGTAAGGGAGACGTTACTATACTAGGATTCGGATATAAGACTTCAACACTATAATGCTGCATTAGCAAACGGTACTATAGGACATGCTTTAGACTATGACGATACACATTCTAAAGCTATATTTCACCCAACCGTAGTCGTTGCACCAGCTGCACTAGCAATTGCTGAAGAGAAAGGTTTATCTGGTAAGGAGTTTTTAGAGGCATTTATAGCTGGTGTTGAAGTTGATTGTAAGCTCGGTTTATGTGCTAGGATAGGGCCTCTACAGTTAGGATACATCTATACTGCTTTAATAGGCACATTTGGAGCAGCTGCTGCATCTGCAAAGTTAATGGGTTTAGATGAGAAAGGCATCGCTATGTCTTTAGGAGTGGCATATAGCCTAACATCTGGAAACGCACAACAGCTAGTTGAGGGTACCTTAAGTAAAAGGCTTCAAGCAGGTATAGCCGCTATGAATGGAGTGTTATCTGCATTAATAGCATCTAAAGGTTTCACGGGCGCTAAAGAAGTTTTTGAGGGTAAATTTGGTTTCTTTAATGTATACTTAAGGGGAGAGTATGACTCCAAGCCGATAGATGAATTAGGAGTATCCTACGAAATTCCATATGTAAGCTTCAAGCCATACTCATGCTGTAGATTAACACATACAGCAATAGATGCTACCCTAAAGCTTAAAGAAAAATACAATCTAAAACCAGATGATATTAAGAAAGTTTTAGTTGGTGTTAATCGCCAAGCTTACAATGCTAATGCTCAACCTATAGAGATTAAAAGGAAACCTAGAAATATCGTAGACGCGCAATTTAGTATACCATATGTTGTTGCATGTGCATTAGTTTACGGCAAAGTTTCCCTAAGCGACTTTACTGATGAAGCGATATGTAGGGAGGACGTACTTAGAATCGCCGAACTAGTAGAGCCTTATGTAGATGAGGAAATTGAGAGTAAGTATGGTAGGGTAATAACACCAGCTAGAGTAAAAGTTGTACTTAAGGATGGATCGTCATATGCAGAGGAGGTGATTCATCCATTAGGTGAACCAGAAAACCCGATGTCCAGAGAAATGTTGATTAACAAATTTGTAGATGCTGCTGAATATTCAGGCCTAATATCCAAGGATAAAGCCAAAGAGATTTCCGAGATTATACTATCAGTTGAAGATCTTAAAGACGTTAGAGAACTAACTAAGCTGTTAACCTAAAAACTTTTTCCCTGATAATAATTTTTTTTCTGGCGTGATCAAATATCTCCCTTTTTGTTAAGTAAAAAATATCGTTAAATTCTTAGTTAAGTGAGATGGATAGTTTAATCACAAAAGCTATTGGGGATGTTAAAAAATTGAGGTATATAAGCGGTTAGCTTTTCTTTTCTAGCGCAAACCATCCTCTATAGTAGATTGTGGATGGACAACCGATACACTCTTTCATTTTTAACCTAGTGCATTGACCGCATTTCATTCCACATGGAGCATTAACATACTTCTTAACTGGGATCTGAATTCTAAAGTATTCACCCATAAGTATGTTTTGAATAGGTATAACTTTGCTTCTCCTAACTTCATCTGCAGTTCTTAACATACAGCTTCCAAGAATCGAGTCTAAAACCTTGTAGTTCTCTGCATAAACCAGTGCTACGAGGTTATACTCCCCCATAACTTTAAATATAGAAATTATCCTGGGACACTCACTAAACCTAAGTAGAAGTTTATTTAAATCTGTATCTGTTGCTACCTCAAGAAATACAAGCGCTAATATAAAGTTAAGATTTTTAATATTAAGTTCAGGAATCATCGCAACATATTTATTTTCAAAAATCATTTTATTTATTCTCTTTCGTATAGCGGTATGCGATACATTAAGTTCTCTAGCAAGTTCACTATAATTAATCCTGATTTTCTCCATAATAACTCTAAGTATCTGTAAATCCTTCCGAGACAATACTTTCTTCTTCATTGCCAAAAAATGTTTCATTTTGAAACCTAAAAATTTTATTTTGGTTTCAAAATTAATAGAAATTGACTGGTGGGAAAAATGTTATTAATTCATGCGATTGCCCTATTAATTACTGGATTAGGTGTTGGTTTCGCTTCTGGCCTTCTTGGTGTCGGTGGCTGCTTTATAATGATTCCGGTTCAGTACTATGTGTTAGTAGCTGAAGGTTTCGATCCTAAAGTAGCTATATTGACGGCATTCGGTACAAATTTAGCTGTTGTTCTTCCCACAGCTATAAGCGGTTCCTATAGGCATAGTAAGAAGGGAGCCGTATTGTGGAGACAGGGCATTGCTATGGGTGTTACTGGCGCATTTACATCATGGATTGGTGGATTTGTAGCTCAAATGCTACCAGGACAAATTCTAAAGATAATTTTCGGGTTAGCGATACTCTTCGGAGCATTTAGAATGCTAACGGCAAAGCCTATTAAAGTTGAGGAGAAGCCTCCAGAAAGCTTAACTCCATATATTATGTGGGCGTTACCACTAGGTTTTGCATGTGGATTAATAGGTATTGGTGGCGGCGTATTGATGGTTCCAGTAATGGTATTAGCTTTAAAGTTTAGGATGCACCAAGCGGTAGGAACATCAACAGCACTAATGATATTTACCTCTATAGGTGGAATTTCAGCATATATATACTATGGGCTTATGGCTGCAAATAGTGTAGTTTTACCACCATACTCAGTAGGATACGTAAATTTGTTACAATGGGTTTTACTAGCAGCAACAAGTATACCGATGGCTCAAGTAGGCGCATTAGTAGCCCATAAATTACCTGGAAAGTGGCTTAAATACATCTTTGTAGCAGTAATGATTTATATGGCACTAAAAATGATAGGAGTATTTGCAGTTCTTCATCTCCCAATTTAACTAAAAGCTCTTTCAGAATACATAATTTTTACGAGCGTTTAAAACCCGTTAAACCCACAATTATAAATAATAGCCCTATAACTATGGCTACTATTCCAGCTAAGTATGGATATAGAAGTTCTGGAGCATATAATATAAGTATTCCAGCTGAGATCGATATTAATCCAATGATTATCAAGGAAACCTGTCCAAATGTTCTTGGGATAGTGACAACTGATTTCGTAACTTCAATCTTTTTCGCTTTAAAGAATGCCATAGCTATAAAACCTACACCCATACCTATAGCTCCGCCAACATCAGGTCTACCAAATAATAGTCCTAATCCACCACCGATAAACATAAAAGCTACAAATATTAATCCCCCAATATCCTTATTATCATTCTCCTGAAACGCCTTTACCTTTTTAGCTTCATCATTATTACTGGACAACTATAAGCACCAAATTATAAAATTATGATTAAATGGCTTAAATTACTTTTATTAGTATGGGTGATATGATAACATTACTAACTGATTTTGGGTTAAGTGATCCATATGTTGCTTCAATGAAAGGTGTTATACTAAGTATTAATCCTAATGCTAAGATTATTGATATTAGCCACCTTGTCCCTAGACATGACGTTTTCTATGGCGCACTACTATTATGGTCTACATATAAATATTTCCCTAAGTCTACAATTCATGTTGTAGTTGTAGACCCTGGAGTTGGAACTAAGAGGAAAGCTATAATCATTAAATCTAAGAATTACTATTTTGTCGGTCCAGATAATGGTGTGTTAACCTTAGCTGCTTTTGATGACTGTATTGAAGAAGTATTTGTTATTAAAAAGGATTCTAGATTTATAGCTGACAGAGTTTCACATACTTTTCACGGTAGAGATATTTTTGCTCCTATCGCTGCATATTTAAGTAATGGAGTTAAAGTTGAAGAGCTGGGTTTAAAGATTGATGTTGATGATATCGTCAGAATTAAGATGCCTGAGTACAGAGTCTTAGATAATAAAGTTTTAGGTGAGGTAATTTATATTGACAATTTTGGTAATTTAGTTACCTCAATTTCTTCAGATATAGTTGACGATGGTTTATTGAAGTACGGAGTTAAGTATAAGATACGTATAAAAGGTAAGGTGATCACTGCTCCACTTGTAAAAGCATATGGTGAAGTCGGTAAAGATATGCCATTAATTATACCTGATAGTTTTGGATTGATCGAGATTTCAATCAATCTTGGAAGTGCAAAGGAAAGGTTAGGGGTTTCAGTTAAAGATAAAGTTGAAATTTATTTATAGTTTAACTTTACTTGTTCTACAATTTTTGGCAGTATATCACCAAGTCTACCATAAATAACTATATCTCCAAGATGATCCTTCTCTGTATTTTGAAGATTTATGATAATTACTTTACCATAATTCGATTTTACTATATCTGGTATTGTGGCAGCTGGGTATACGGATAATGAGGATCCTAATACTAGGATTAAGTCTGATTTGTAGGCTTCCGTGTATGCGGTCATTATTGCTTCGTATGGTAATGGTTCCTCAAATAACACTACATCTGGCTTTAGTACACCACTGCACTCTATGCATTTAGGAGGTAAACCACACTGCTCAATAAGCATATAGACATCTTCATATCTATACTTTCGACCACACGATATACATGATACAGTCCTAAGATTTCCATGGAGTTCTATAACATTTTTAGATCCAGCAGCCTGATGCAAACCATCGATGTTTTGGGTTATAATACACTTTAAAAATCCCATTTTTTCGAGTTCAACTAACGCATAATGAGCATTATTAGGCTTAACTTCTTTAAATTTCTTAACAAAATTTAAGTGGAACTCCCAAAATTTTTCTGAATTTTTCATGAAAAATGAATAAGTAGCTATTTCAGGATTTACTTTACGCCATAAACCATCTGGCCCCCTAAAATCGGGAATTCCACTCTCAGTTGAAATCCCTGCTCCAGTCAACGCGATACAATAGTTAGAATTACTTATTAGTTCTGCTGCAGACTTTACAAGATTATCTATTTCTGTATTCATAATAATAGTTTTTTAGTAGTAAAAATATAAGGTTATGAATATCTATGTCTACAATTATTTTTATTCTTCTAATGCTTTAATAAGCACCTCAGCTATATCCATAACCTTTATATCTCCAGTAACTTCACTATTAAGCATTATTTTACAGTATGGACAAGCAACACAAACTACATCAGCATTAATCGACAATGCCTCCTCCATTCTTATCTTACTAATTCTCTCTCCAGCCTTAATTTCAAAGAACAAATGCCCCCCTCCACCACCACAGCAAAAGCTTTTTTCTCTTGATCTAGGCATTTCAGTTATCTTACTATTAATGGACTCTTCTATAACTAATCTTGGCTCATTATATATGCCATTCCATCTACCTAAATAACATGGATCGTGATAAGTGACTCTGCCTAAATTTATCTTCTTATTAATTTTTATTTTCTTATTTTCGAGCAATTCAGCTAATAGCTGGGAGTGATGTATAACATTTATATTAACTCCATATTGAGGATATTCATATTTGAAAACATTATATCCATGAGGACAGTTAACAATTAATGCCTTAAATTTGTATTTAGATAATAGCTCTTGGTTCATTGATACCAATTCTTTGAACATTAATTCATCACCTATTCTTCGCGCTGGTTCTCCACAGCAGTTTTCCTCTAGCAGTATAGCTACACTAATTCCAGCTTTCTTTAGAATCTTGAGTAACGCTCTAGCTATATCCCTATCTACAGGGTCATATGCTGTTTGACAACCCATCCAGTAAATATAATCATATTCCTTTCCTTCCTCAGCTACCTCTATTCCAATTTCACTAATTAGCTCATTTATGAAATTCTCTCTTTCCATAGGATTACTTCCAGTTGGATTTCCATATCTCATGAGGTTATAGGAGACTTGCATAAGTTCTTCAGGAACATCTTCTCCTTTACTAAGTAGATATCTACGTATATCAATTATTGTTTCTACATGATGTATAAGCATTGGGCATTGATATACACATGCACCGCATGTTATACATGACCAAATTATATCTGGTTCTACATGATTAGGTACAATTTCATTCTTATACTGACTTTTATCCATTAACTCCCTCAATTTTAACATTAGGTCCATAGGACTCAGTGGTTTACCGCTATTAGCTGCTGGGCAATTATCTGTACATCTAGCACATTTAATACATGCATCATAATCCATTCTCTCCTTCCATGTTAATCCAGCTAAATTTCCAGCTCCAGGTAATTCTCCTTTATCAACAATCTCCTCTATGTTCTCCACGGGCTTAAATGCTGATGCGTGTTCTAATCTAGAGAAAAAGGTATTTACAAGTCCGCCGATTAATATATGTGAAAGTTTCATGTATGGTAGGAAAGCTACTGAGAAAATTGCAATCTCCATATGGAAGATCCAAACGATTTTATATAGTAAACTAATATTTGGTAGTGTCGAAAAGTAGTTAACTAAGAGGATACCTATAGGATCCCATCCATTTATCCAATCTAGTCTATAAGTAGCTGTAGATATCGCATCTAATATATAACCTGTTATCAAGATTACTAGCAAGTCAAGAAGTATTAAGTAGTCACTTAGGGAGTCTGGTAGAAATTTTGATTTAAAAAATAATCTTCTGATGAAAGCCATTATTATACCTATTATCGCAATTAATCCCATTATATTCAAAATAAACTTATACACTAAATATTGTCCGTCAACTAAAAAACGAACATTAAATATTTTTAAGATTATATCTGCTTCAAGTGCTCTTAATAATGTTCCTACAAATAAAACAACAAAACCAATATAGAGAAAAATATGCATTAAACCTTCATATGGTCTATAAACTAGCTTTCTTTGTAGAAGACCATATTTAATCATATTAGCTAATCTAGGTAGGATATTGTTGATAGTGATCTTCTGATTACCATAGGTCCATCTCTTGTAAAATCTCCATAATCCTCGTAAAAATATTATAGCAGCGATTATGAAGGAGATATATACTAGGAACTCTATATCCTCTACATAAAGAAAATGTTTTATATAGATATCTCCATTAACCATTCCACTCCCCTTAAAAGTTAAAAAGATAAAGTCTGGTGGAGATCATTTTTTAAGTTTAGCCTTTAGTCTCTCGATTAGTACTGGGACAAATTGATATAAGTCAGCTACTACTCCATAGTCAGCATATGTAAATATTGGCGCGTTTTTATCTTTGTTTATCGCTACTATCACTTTTACATCACTTGCCGCCATTATATGCTGCGGCGCTCCAGATATCCCTATAGACAAATATAGCTTCCCCTTAATCTTCTTCCCTGAAATTCCTATCCATCTATCCTCACTTAACCATTGTAAATCTGCAGCTATAGGTCTACTACATCCAACCTCTCCATTCAATAATTCTGCTAATTCAAAAGCCAACTTTAAATCTTCTTTTGATCTAAATCCTCTACCTACTCCGACGACAATTTCAGCAGCTTCAATATCAACTGCCCCTTTCTCTTTAGGTTGAACCTCAACTACCTCCATCTCAACTTTGGGTACATTAATTTCTTCAATCACTGGTTGCGCACCTTCAAGCCTAGGCTTAAACCTCTTTAATGCTATCGTAGCTACAATAGGTGATTTAAATTGATATAACGCTAATGCCCTACCACCCATAATCTGTCTTGAAATCAATGTATCACCATTAACCTTTGAAAGCTGATATACTTCAGTAATCATCGGTATCGAAAGTTCAGATGCAACTCTAGCCATAACCTCAACTCCATTCTTAACTTGAGGACCAACGATAACATCTGGCTTATCCCTACTATACAAATCTATCAAAACTTTTGCATAACTCTCTGTAGATCCCTCATTTAATACATATAACTTTGTAAATCCCTTTAAAACGCTAAGATCTATATCATCAGACTTAACTACTGCCCCAACAACCTCAATCTCAGTACCTAAGTTTTCACTTAAAGCTTGTAGAAATCCTAATCCATCCTCAAGATAATTGACCTTTTCTCCAAATACCATTCCTTTCATACTTTAATCACCCCCTCCTCAATTAACCTCTCAATCAACTGATCAGCAATGTCCTCAAGTTTGTCTCCCTCAAGAATTACGTTTTTCCTAGAAATCGTCACTAAATTAATCTCTTTATATGGTAGCTTAATTTCAATGCTTTCCACACCTAGTTGGGATAAGGTATATGAATTATATGGTTTCCTAAATGCTCTCCTAATTTGTAGTAATGTCGGAAGTTTTGGCCTATTAATTTCTCCAGTTACACTTATAACAGCCGGCAGAGAGATATTAACAACCTGTAAATAATCTTCTAAGTCCCTCGTAACCCTAATTTTACCGTCTAAAAGTTCTATTTTCCTCGCAAATGTAGCTACAGAGTAATTTAATTCTCTAGCTAATCTAACTGGGAGTTGAGATGACATCATGTCTTGAGAAGCTTCTCCAGAAAGTACTAAATCAAATTTACCCATCTTACATATCAACTTAGCTAACACCTTAGCAGTTGAAATAGTATCACCAGGAATTATTGAGTCATCAACTATAGCATGTGCCTCATCAGCACCTAAAGCTAGAGCTTCCCTCATTACATTTTCAATTTCCTTAGCTCTTTTACTTGCTGGACCCCATGTTAAAACTGAAAATGCAACTACTTTTCCACCACCTGTCTCATCTCTTATCCTAACTGCTTCGGTAATCGCATTTCGATCATACTCACTTATAGCTAGCGGGATAGCGTCTAAGAGTATTCTACCCTCAGAATCTACTCTTATCATGTTAACATCAAGAGATGCCTTTACTAATACACCAATATCCATATTCAATCACCATTATGCCAAAAAATTTTTACTGCATAAAAAAGGATATCAACATTAGAGCAAAAATCAATTATATTTATTCATATAGAAAATTGTAATTAAAATAAAAATTAAGGTTTGGATTTACCCATTTTTCTTAATTCCTCTTCTCTCAGTACTCTCCTAAGGATTTTTCCAACGGTACTCTTTGGTAAGGAATCTCTAAATTCAATAATTTTTGGCACTTTATACTTAGCCAGGTTTTCCTCTAAATACTTACGGATGTCCTCTTCAGTAACTTTCCCTCTATACTTCTCCTTCAATACGACGAATGCTTTTACAATCTCACCTACTTTGGGATCAGGTATTCCAATAACAGCAGCTTCAGCTACAGCTTCATGTTTATACAGTACTTCCTCAATTTCTCTAGGATATACACTATAACCTTTGTATTTAATTAAATCCTTCTTTCTCTCTACAATATAAAAGTATCCCTCTTCATCCATCTTTGCCATATCACCAGTTCTTAGCCATCTATAACCATATTTCTCAAAGAATACCTGCTCGTTCTCTTCAGGCATGTTGTAGTATCCCTTCATAACTTGAGGTCCAGAAATAACTAATTCGCCAACTTCTCCTGGAGGTAAGAAAATAGGTTTCTCTGGGTCAGCTATTGCTGCAAGGGTATTCGGAATTGGTAGTCCAATACTACCAATTTTATATCTACCATAAATTGGATTTACATGTGTTACTGGACTAGTCTCTGTAAGTCCATATCCCTCTCTAAGCCTACCACCCGTAATTTCCTCAAACTTCTCTGCAACTGCTTTTGGAAGTGGAGCCGCTCCACTAATACATGCCTCTATACTCCTTAAGTCATACTTAGATATATCCTTATAGTTAATTAGTAAGGAAAATAATGTAGGTACCCCATGAAAAACATTCGCTTTATACTTCTGAATTGCTTCTAACAATTCTTTAAGATCCAGTTTTGGGAATATAATTATTGTAGCAACGCTATATATCGCTGAATGAAGTACAGTTGTTTGACCATATATGTGGTACCATGGCAGTATTCCAACATAAATATCAACTTTCTTCCTACCTCTAAATAAAAGGGAATCGATTTGATGGACATTTGCAACTAAATTATAATGAGTTAACATCGCGCCTTTAGGTACTCCAGTTGTACCACCAGTATACATTAGTGCAACTAAATCTTCCTTTGGATTTATCTCAGGTCTCGGTGCATCCGGAGGATAAGAATTAATTAAATCTTTAAATGAAAAAAACTTTCTATTATCTATCTCTACCTTCACTTTTTTCATGAAAGTTCTATATATCCATCCCTTGAAACTGCTCATGTAATCGTCAATACCGGTATAAACAACAGCATCTATATCTACATCTTTAAGTGCTTTCTCAACATTATCCTTAAATAAATCTAGAGCGACTAGAATTTTAGCACCACTATCCTCTATTTGATGTGCAATCTCCCTAGCTGAGTACAGTGGATTCATAGGTGTAATTACACCACCAATTTTAATTCCACCATAATACGCTATGGCAAATTGAGGACAATTCGGTAAATATAAAGCAATCTTATCTCCTTTCTTAATATTAAATTTATCGTGTAAAGCTCTGCCAAAACGCTCTGAATGTTCATGAAGTTCTCTATATGTAATTTTTCTACCTAAGAAAATTAGTGCTGGATGATCAGGTCCAATTTTATAGGCGTCATCAAGATGTTGATAGAGTGGAATCTCCGGAATCTCTACGTTTTCAGGTGTACCTTCATCATAGAATTTAACCCAAGGTCTATTAAGAATATATTTCTCGAAAATATCTTTATCATCAAATGAGCCTTCTACACTCATTTCTATCAAATAGGTAATAGATAATACATCAATATATTACAGTGTTATAAATCACTCAGGATACTGTATATAATAACTTCTTTATATAATAACTAATTTTTCAGTAAGTAATTCTAACAAATTTATTCAATAGAAAATATTACGAATAATTGTTTTACCTTACAAAAATTTTCTTTATATCGTATACAGCTTTACCTATGTAAATGAAAAATCTTTCCTAATATTTTAGTAACTATTTATCTTAATATTTATCTAACTACAATAATCTATTAACTATTTATCCTAGTATTAATCCAGTTATATCAGTACTCACAGGTATATCATTTATTTGAGGTGCTTATTATGGTATTTCCATTTAGAAGTGTTAAGGATTTTTCTATAGAGCTTACAGATGAACATGAATTGTTTAGAAAAACTGTGCGTCAATTTGTAGATAATGAGTTAATGCCGAGAGTTGTAGAAATTGAAAAGACTGGTGTTATTCCTGAAGATTTGCTTCAGAGAGGAATTGAAATGGGATTCACTGGTGTTGGTATTCCAGAGGAATATGATGGTCAAGGTGGAGGGATGCTCTTATCAGTAATATTGGCTGAGGAGTTATCGAGAGCATGTCCAGCATATTCTGCTGCGCTTCTTGTGAATAACTTATTCATGTATCCAGTATTAAAGTTTGGAACAGAAGAGCAGAAAAAGAGATATATTCCTCCAATTGCTAGAGGCGAAGCATTCGCTGCACATGCCAATACAGAACCAGAGGCAGGTAGTGATGTAGCTGGTATTAAAGCAACAGCTGAAAAGAAAGGAGATAAATGGATCATCAATGGTAGAAAGATATTTATTACAGGAGCAGATAGGGCTAAATACCTTCTGGTCTCTGCTAGAACTAGTCCTCCCCCCGATAAGAGAAAGAGATGGTGGGGAATAACGACATTTATTGTTGAGAGGGATTGGCCTGGCGTTGAGATCGGCCAGAAAATTCATGTTATGGGTCTAACTGGAGAGCATCCATGTGAAGTTATACTTAACGATGTTGAGGTTCCAGAGGAAAATGTAATACCACCTGTAAATGAAGGATTTAAGATTTTAGTGGAGACTTATGATCATACACGTGTTGGTGTTGCCGCTCAAGCAGTTGGCATAGCTCAGGGAGCATTTGAAAAAGCATTCAACTACTCATTACAGAGAATGGCTTTTGGTAGGCAAATTATTGCTTTTGAAGGTGTAAGCTTTAAATTAGCTGATATGTTGACTGAAATAGAGGCTGCTAGGCTACTAACCTACTGGGCTGCTTCACTTGCAGATCAAGGTAAGGAAGAGGCAGTTTTTGCAGCGTCTATGGCTAAAACCTATGCTACAGAAGTTGCAGAAAAGGTTGCTAATTTAGCGATAAAGATTCATGGTGGTGTTGGTGTTGACGTGGAAACCGGTGTTGAGCATTATCTAAGAGACGCGATAATCACCACAATCTATGAAGGTACAAATGATATACAGAGATTAACGACTATACGACAACTACTTAAATGGTCGTTGGGAATCGATATTTTGATGCGTTAATTTGGGGGGATGAGTAGTGTCTAGTGTTGAAAATATTAAGAAAATAGCTGTTATAGGCGCTGGAACAATGGGACACGGGATCGCGGAAGTAGCTGCAATAGCTGGCTATGAAGTATGGGTGCATGATATCGCAGAGGAATTCCTTAAAAATGCTATTGAAAAGATAAAGTGGAGTTTAAGTAAACTTTCCTCTAAAGGACAATTAAGAGAAGATGTCGAAACAATTATGTCTAGAATACATACTAGCTTAGATTTTGAAAAGGTCGTTAGTGGAGCCGATTTTGTTATCGAAGCTGTTCCAGAGAAAATAGATTTAAAGAAGGAGATTTTTGCTAAGCTTGATAAATATACTCCAAGTCATGCTATATTAGCTACAAATACTAGTAGCTTACCTATAACTGAAATAGCTTCAGCGACAGAGAGACCTGATAAAGTTGTTGGAATGCACTTCTTTAATCCACCACCACTAATGCCCTTAGTCGAGGTGATTAAGGGAGAGAAAACTTCTGATTTAACAGTTAGAGTAACATTTGAATTAGCAAAGAAATTTGGTAAACAACCAATTATTGTTAATAAGGATATTCCAGGATTCATCGTAAATAGAATTTTAATGAGATTTGTATTGACAGCATGTTGGATGGTAGCTAAGGGCAAAGCATCCATAGTTGAAGTCGATTCAGCTGTTCGATATAAATTAGGATTTCCCATGGGTCCATTTGAGCTACTAGACTATACGGGTATAGATATAATATACTTTGTTGGAAAAGCGATTGTTGAGAGAGGGGTAGTAGCTCATCCATGTCCGCTATTAGAGGAGAAATTTAAGGCTAATGAGTTAGGTTTAAAAACTGGTAAAGGATTTTATGAGTATCCAGCACCAGGAAAATATACGAAACCAAATATACCTAAGGATGCAGGTGAGAAGATTGATGAATTGGAGCTTATTGCTCCAGCTATAAATGAAGCAGCATATCTACTTAGAGAAGAAATAAGTAGTAAAGAGGATATAGATAAAGCTGTTGTACTAGGACTCGGTTATCCAAAAGGAATATTTAGATACGCAGATGATTATGGCATCGATAAAGTCGTTGAGACTTTAAATAAGCTTTATGAGGAATATAAATGGGAGGAGTATAAACCAGATCCTCTTCTAGTTGAGATGGTTGAAAAAGGTAAGCTTGGTAGGAAAACAGGAGAAGGCTTTTATGTCTATCCGAAGGTAGAAGAAAAGCAACTTAAAAACTTGATTATTAGATATGAGCCGCCTATTGGATGGGTAGTATTAAATAGGCCTAAGAGATTAAATGCCTTATCTTCAGAGTTACTGAAGGAGTTAAGTAACGTATTGGACGAACTTGAGGAGGATGATAGAATAAGGATTGTTGTAATAACTGGTTCTGGTAGAGCATTTAGCGCAGGTGCAGATGTAACCGAGTTCTCTGGGATATCACCATTCAAAGCAGCAATTTATTCAAGAAGATTCCACGAAATAACGAATAAGATAGAGTACTTTGTTAAGCCTATAATAATGATGATTAATGGATACGCCTTAGGCGGTGGACTAGAACTAGCTATGAGCGGAGATTTCAGATTTGCATCAGAATTAGCAATGCTCGGACAGCCAGAGATAAACCTAGGTATAATCCCGGGTGGAGGAGGTACACAGAGATTGCCAAGAGTAGTTGGAGTGCCGAAGGCGAAAGAGTTAATTTACACTGGAGATATGATACCAGCATCTGAAGCTCTAAAAATGGGATTAGTAGATAGAGTATATCCACCAGAGAAGCTTGAAGATGAAGTTAGAAAATTCGCCTTAAAGCTAGCGGAAAAACCTCCACTAGCGCTACTAGCAGCAAAATACTCGATACAGCTAGGTAAGGAGACTGACATTTGGCATGGACAATCAATCGAATCAACATACTTCGGATTAACATTTAGTACAGAAGACTTTATCGAGGGGGTAACAGCTTTCCTAGAAAAGAGAAAACCAAAGTTTAAGGGGAAGTAACCCCCTTCTTTAATTTTTATTCTATTTACCTTCGATGATTTCTAGGAGTTAATGTAAATATTCATTACAAGTAATTGTTATTTCTGAATTGATGAAATCTATAGAAAAGATATCGCAAGAAGTTTATAGAATAGAAATTCCCATTCCTATACCGGCATTACGATATGTCAACACATATGTTATTGAAGATGAAGAAAAAGTTATTCTTATAGATACCGGTATGCCGGTAAAATCATCATTAGAAATTTTAGAGAATAGTCTCAACACAATCGGTCTAGATATAAATAAAATAAGTATAATAATCATCACACATTTACATATAGATCATATAGGGGGAGCATACTACATTAAAAAGAATTCTGGAGCATCGATATACTTAAGTGAAAAAGAGAGGGGATACATAGAATACATAATTAATAAACTAGTAAGAGCTAGACAAGATGTATATGAAGAATTCCTATTAAAGACGGGAACACCAATAAATATAATTAAGAAAATAGTGGATATTTTACGTATATCGTATATCTATCCAGATGTATACTCTGATGCTACGCGTAATATCGGACTTTACGATGGAGATAAAATAAGTATTAAAAAGGAAAGTTATTTGAAGATAATAACTACTCCAGGACACTCACCAGACCATATGTGTATATATTATGAAGATAGAAAGCTGTTATTTACAGGTGATCATGTATTACCTAAAATTACCCCAAACATTAGAGCACCGCTTACTGAGGAAGATCCTTTAGATGAATATTTAAGAAGTCTCGATAAAATAAGTGATATACATGTAGAAATGTATCTTCCGGGACATGGAAACCCCAGTAGAACGTTAAAAAATAGAATTGAAGAGTTAAAAAGACATTGTATAGATAGGCTAATAGAGGTAGCAACTGCTATTAGTGATTTCCCAAAGTCGATCTATGAAATAGCTGGAAAAGTAACTTGGGATCTAGATATTCCATGGGAAGACTTTCCACCTATACAAATCTTCTTTGCAGTTTCAGAAACAATGGCGTATGTTAACTACCTATTTAAACGAGGTTTCGCGGAGAAAATTATAGATGAGAATCTTAGTAAGTATCAATTAGTGGGAGGTAAGGATATAGAGGGTATAGAAAAAATTTTAAAAAAGAAGATATTAGGTTTATAATTTATTCTTTAGCTGCTTCAATTATTTTTCTTAAATTAGCTGTTTCAAACACATTTCCAGTGATTTTCATCATTCCACGCATAAAAGCAGCCATAGCATCTAACTCTCCATTTAAAATCTTAAATAACACTTCTTTCTCCATTGATAATGTAGCTATTGATGAATCGTGTTTACCCTTTTCAACCTTAACTTGGCCACCGGAGAACTCTATGTAAAATGGTTCTCCATCTGGAATTTCGAACTGAAATACTTTATTCCACGAAGCCATTTCGTCGCCCATCTTCTCCTTTGCTTTCTCATAAATTTCTAAAAATTTCTCTTTAACTTCATCAATCATTGCTTATCACAAAATTTAATATCGCCTATTCTAGCTTTATTTAATTCTAAATAATATGACTAATTTGTATAAACTATTACTTAGGAAATAATATTATAATGTTTACTTGATTAGATGTATAAAAATTATTAATCAATTTTAATATGAATACTTACAGTGAAAGTATATATATTTTTTATAACTAATTGATTGTTAATTTTAAAGGTGGTGTCTATATTATGAGTAGACAGGTAGCGATTGTTGGTGTCGGGCATTCTAAATATGGAGTTAGAAATGATGTTAATATTCCTGAGTTAGCTTGGGAATCAATAAAGCAAGCGTTAGATGATGCTGGGATAGAGCAGAAAGATATAGATTATTTTATAGTTAGTTGCGCTGGTGGTTGGAGTTCAGAGTTTTTGCCAGCTGTAGTTATTGGGGAATATGCTGGCTTAACTCCTAAAGGTACAGTTAGAGTCGAAGCTGCATGTGCATCTGGTAGTGCAGCTATAAAGCTAGCTCATGATATGATTGCTAGCGGTACGGCTGATATTGTAATGGCGATTGGAATTGAGAAAATGAATGAGTCTCCAACTCCTACACTTATAGAGTGTATTGGTAGAGCTGGAAACTATTTTTGGGAATTTGAAAGTTTTGGCTTGACATTTCCTGGTTATTATGCTTTGCATGCAACTGCATATATGGATAAGTACGGTGCTACTGAAGAGGACTTAGCTAGGGTTGCTGTTAAGAATCATTACTACGGTGCTAGAAATCCTAAAGCTCATTTTCAGAGGGAGATTACTTTAGAGAAGGCTTTGAGCTCTAGATACATTGCTTGGCCATTAAAGCTTTATGATTGCTGTCCTCTAAGTGATGGTTCTGCAACTGTTATTCTAGCTAGTGAAGAAGTTGCTAAAAAGCTAACTGATACTCCAGTCTGGATCGCTGGTATAGGTTCTGCTAGTGGAACTTCAAATATCAGTAGAAGAGAGTCATATACTTCTTTAAAGGCTGCTGTATTAGCTGCTGAACAAGCATATAAGATGGCTGGAGTAGATAGAGAAAATCCAGTTAAGTATATTGATGTTGCTGAAGTTCACGACTGTTTTACGATAGCTGAAATTATGGCTTATGAAGATTTAGGCTTTTGTAAGCGTGGAGAAGGTGTAAAATTAATTAGAGAAAATCAGACTTATATTGGTGGTTTAATTCCAGTTAATGTTAGCGGTGGATTAAAAGCTAAGGGTCATCCAATAGGTGCGACTGGAGAGGGTATGGTTGCTGAATTAACTAAGCAGTTAAGACAGGAGGTTGAGAGGGAAAGACAAGCACCGATTAAAAATGGTGTCGCACTTGCACATAATATTGGTGGAACTGGACATTATGGATACGTAATTATTCTTTCACTATCTAAACCTAAGTAGGAGGTGGAAGTATGAGTGAGAAAAAGAAGACTCAAAAAGAAATGGCTGATGAAGCGATGAAACAATTTTATGAGTTCGTGGAAAGTATGAAGAAGTCTCTCGGTGTACCAATGTTTCCAGACATGAAAACTGGAGTCGCATTATGGTTAGATATAAGAGAATTAACATTTAAATTTATGATTAGTGTCGAGAAGACTCGGAATTTCTTTAATGCGTTAGCAGATGGTAAAATACTAGCTACTAAATGTAAAAAGTGTGGAGAGATATACTTCCCACCACAGGTTGATTGTCCAAAATGTAAGGAGAGTGATATAGAATGGATAGAACTACCTAAGAAAGGAAAGTTACTGACCTATACAGTTATAAATGCAAAGCCATACTCATTTTCACATTACGACGATTATATTGTTGGTGTAGCTGAGCTTGAGAATGGAGTTAAAGTTACAGCATGGGTTAGAGAAAAAGATCCAAAGAATTTAAGAGTGGGGATGGATATAGAACTTAAGGTTGTAAAGAGAAAACCAGAAGAGTATTTAACATATGAACTTGTTCCGATAACTCAATAACTCTCTTTTTTGTCTTCCCCTTTACTTTTCTCTTTACTTAGTACTTGATACTGAAGGGGAGTATATACTCTTTAGCTAGATATACTGGTCTAAACTATTTTCCACGAATTTTTAACTAAAGTTTATATATTCCTTTTTTCAAAGTCTAAAATTATAACTAAAATTTATAAGTGAGATCTTAGTGACCATTATGTCACTATCAAAATACGTATTAATGAGACTAATACATGCAATCCCAACGCTAATAGGTATAGTACTTATTATGTTTATCTTAGTTAGGGTTCTTCCTGGTGATCCAGCTAGACTGATAGCAGGTATGGAGGCAACAGAGGAGGATGTGCAGAAGATTCGCGAGATTCTTGGGCTAAATAAGCCACTACATGAGCAATTTATCGATTATATCTCCTCTCTACTTAAAGGTGATTTAGGAACTTCTCTTAAGTTTGGCACTCCAGTTATTAAAGAGATTATGGCGCGGTTTCCATATACGGTTCAGCTAGCTATAGTGGCGGAGCTGTTTGCTGTATTAATCGGTATTCCCCTAGGAATAATATCTGCTGTAAAGCCATATACAAAATCCGGATATGTATCAACGATAATATCATTGATCGGCTCCTCAATGCCTATTTATTGGCTTGGACTAATGCTGATATATCTATTCTCTGTACATCTTAGGTTATTACCATCACATGGTGCCGGCACTCCAAGGCATATTATTCTACCTGCTATTACCCTAGCTGTATTACTTATGGGTAATATTGTTAGAATCACTAGAACCGCTATGATCGAATCTCTAGAGAGTAACTATATTACAACTGCTAGAGCAAAGGGATTAAGTGAAAAAATAGTTGTTTATCGGCATGCTCTAAAGAATGCTGCAATACCAATTGTTACCATTATGGGTTTGCAGCTAGGGTCGCTAATGGGTGGAGCAATACTGACAGAATCTGTTTTTGCATGGCCTGGTTTAGGACTGCTTCTAGTAGATTCAATATTCTTTCGAGACTACCCATTAATACAGGGTATAATATTGTTCTTTGCAACAGTCTTCGTAATTCTGAACATTATTGTTGATGTTATTTATGCGTTGATCGATCCTAGAGTGAGGGAGTCTCTATGGATGAGAGAACAGAGGTTATAATTGAAAAGTTAAAGAAAGCAAAAAGAGAGCAACTAAAGTTAACTTGGCTTAGATTTAAGACCAATAAGGCTGCCTTATTCTCCCTATATGTCTTAGCTATACTTATTATTATTGCTATTCTAGCTCCATATATAACCCCAGAAGATCCATATGCATTTGACCTTAGAAGAGCACTTGAACCCCCATCTTTAGCGAGTCCCTTCGGTAGAGATGAGATGGGAAGGGATATTCTTAGTAGAGTTATTTTAGGCTCTAGATACTCGATTGGAGTTGCATTCCTATCAGTACTAATTGGTGGTAGCGTTGGGCTAGTATTTGGCTTGATATCAGGATATTATGGCGAATGGGTTGATCACATAATACAAAGAATTACTGATGCTTTACTATCATTCCCAATGCTTTTACTGGCAATTGCTCTTGTATCAGTACTAGGTGTGGGACTCGCTAATGTCGCCGTATCAGTAGGAATAAGCACAATACCAGTATATATCAGGTTAACTAGGGGATTAGTCTTACAGGTGAAGAGTGAAGATTATGTTATCGCAGCTAGGGTAATAGGTAAAAAATCAGGATACATAATATTCAGACATATACTTCCAAACGTAATTTCACCAGTTATAGTCCAATCAACATACTATATGGGCTTAACGATACTAATAGCATCAGGACTAGGCTTCTTAGGCTTAGGTGTTCAACCACCAACTCCTGAGTGGGGAACAATGATTGGTTCAGGAAGGACATATCTATTTAGTAGCCCACATGTAGTTGTTTTCCCAGGATTATTTATCTTGATAACGGCACTCTGCTTCAACCTAGTTGGCGATGGTTTTAGAGATGCTTTAGATCCTAGGGTTAGAGTTTTAGTTAAGAAGGTGAAAATATGAAAGAGAAAATTTTAGAGGTTAAAAACTTAAAGGTTTACTATTTTCTTCACCAGGGGGTAGTTAAAGCTGTAGATGATGTTAGCTTTAGCGTTTATCGTGGTGAAGTTTTAGGTATTGCTGGAGAGAGTGGCTGTGGAAAGAGTACATTAGCACATGCTATTCTTAGGCTTATTAAACCCCCTGGCGAAATTGTCGGTGGACAAATAATATTTAATGGGTATGACTTGCTTAAGCTAAGTGAAGATGAAATAAGAAAAATTAGGGGTAGAGAAATTTCGATGATATTTCAAGACCCAAATACATACTTAAATCCTGTATTTACATCTGGATTTCAGGTTGGTGAAGTATTTGAAGCTCATATGAGCTTAAAGCCCAAAAAGGCAATTGATAAGGTTATCGATATATTTAGGAAGGTTAGGTTACCTGACCCTGCTAGAAGAGTAAATGCATATCCACATGAATTAAGCGGAGGAATGAAACAGAGAGTATTAATTTCTATTGGAATTGCTGCTAAGCCACAGCTACTAATTTTAGATGAGCCAACCTCCGCGCTAGACGTTACAATTCAAGCTGAAATTATGGATTTGTTAAAGGAAATCCAGAGGGATATGGGTATGTCTATGATGTTTATTACTCACGACTTAGGATTGTTAGCCGAGATTTCAGATAGAATTATGGTTATGTATGCTGGTAGAGTTGTTGAAATGGGTGATCGTGATGAAATTATTAATGATCCTCTACATCCATATACGAAAGCACTGTTAAGTTCATTTAAATACTATAGAAAGAAGCACTTACCAGTTATCGAAGGTTCACCACCAAGCCTAATAAATCCACCAAGGGGCTGTAGATTCCATCCAAGATGTCCAGTTAAAACTGATAAGTGTAGTGTTGTTGAACCTAAGTTAAGTTCTATTGATAATAATCGATTTGTTTCATGCCACTTATATGGTGATTACTCATGAAGCCTATCCTAGAAGGTATCAACATAAAAAAATATTTCCAGGTTTCAGGCGGATTTTTAAGTAAATCATCAAGTTATGTTAGGGCTGTGGATGGTGTAAATATATCAATATATCCATCTGAGGTACTAGCTCTAGTCGGTGAGAGTGGATCGGGAAAGTCAACATTAGGACGGGTACTAATTGGTATATCTAAGCCTACTGAGGGTAAAGTCCTCTTTAACGGTAAAGATATTTATTTTCTTAAGGGAGATGAAAAAATTAAGGTAAGACATAGCCTACAAATTATATTTCAAAACCCAGACTCTAGTTTAAACCCGAGAATGCAAGTTCTTGATATATTGGGTGAAGCTGTTAAGGAGAAAAATCCAGAATTATCACGTATAGAAGTTATTGAGCATATAATTAAGTTACTTGAAGCTGTAGGGTTGAACCCAGATCACATATATAAATACCCACATGAGCTTAGTGGAGGTGAAAAACAGAGAATAGCTATAGCTAGAGCTCTAGCCATGGAGCCTAAAGTTATTGTAGCTGATGAACCTGTATCCGCACTAGATGTATCAATTAGAGCTCAAATCTTAAATCTCTTAATGGATATTCAAAGAAAACTTAAGTTATCAATGCTATTTATTGCACATGACCTTGGGATCGTCTGGAACATCAGCGATAAAGTAGCTGTTATGTATCTAGGAAAAATCGTTGAATATGCTGATACTGAAGAGCTATTTGAAAATCCTCTACATCCATATACAATGATACTTCTTTCATCAGCACCTATACTATCAAGCAACTTTAAAAAATTTAACTTAAAGCCTAGAGGTGAGCCTCCAAGCCCTATTAATCCACCTTCTGGATGTAGATTTCATACAAGATGTCCATTTGCAAAAGATAAATGTAAAGGTGTAGATGCTAAACTCATCAAAGTATCTAATAATCACTATACTGCTTGCCCATTCTACGCTAATTTATAAATTTTTATGTATAAAAAATTTATAAAGAGCCCCCTACATATACGATAAATATATAAATCACCAAATTGGAGGTGGGTAAGTAAATTGCATAGACGGCAAGCATTAACAAAAACTGCCGCTATCGTTATTGCCATGATTATTGTCATTGCAATTATTGGTGGTGCCTGGTGGTACATGTCTCAACCTACACCAACACCTACAGAAACTACTCCACCAGCAGAAAAGACTACCCCTGCTGAGGGAACGACCGCACCACCGACTGAAACAGTCACAAGAGATGTAATTCGTGTTGCGATAGGTGTTGATTTAGATACCGTTGATCCACATGGACAAACAACAACAACGGTATATAATGTAATGAGACATGTATATGAAACGCTACTTTGGTTTGATGATGAAGGGAATGTTATTCCGTGGTTAGCTGAAAGTTGGGAAGTTTCTGAAGATGGTTTAGAGTATACATTCCACCTTAGGAAGGGAGTAAAGTTCCATGATGGATCGGAGCTGACGGCTGAAGTTGTAAAAGCAAATATTGATAGATGGTTAGATCCAACTGTTAAAGTCCCAACTAGATCTCAGCTAGGTCCTATCGATCATGCCGAGGTTATAGATAAGTATACTATTAAGATTGTTTTAAAGAAGTCATTCGCACCATTCTTAGCATCACTCGCAGAGTACTTATTAATAACCAGTAAGAATATAATCGATAAATTCGGAAATAAGACTATTACTGAGGTCGTTGGAACAGGGCCATTCGTATTTAAAGAGTGGGTTAAGGGAAGCAAGATTGTACTTGAGAGATTTGATGATTACTGGGGCGAGAAGCCGAAAGTAAGAGTTATTGAGTGGAGAATTATCCCTGAGGCTGGTACTAGGGAAGCTGCACTACTAGCTGGGGACGTTGATGTAACCTTCCAACCTCCGCCGGCAGATATCGAATCTCTAAGGAACAATCCAGCAGTTACAGTGCTAACCCCAGTTACAAACAGGGTAATCTTCGTGGCTTTAATGCCTAAAGGACCACTTAAAAATAAGCTTGTAAGACAAGCACTTAATTATGCTATTGATAGACAAGCAATTGTAGAAAATGTGTTATTTGGGTTAGGGGTACCTGCGGATTCAGTAGTACCACCACATTTCTTCGGATATGCAAAGATGACCCCATATGAATACAATCCGGAGAAGGCTAAGCAACTACTAGCTGAAGCTGGATATCCAAACGGCTTCAAGCTTGTACTTATGCATCCAACAGGTAGATATCTACAGGACAAACAGGTTGCTGAGGCTATACAAGCATATTTAAGCGCAATTGGCATCGAAGTTGAGCTAAAAACTATGGATTGGCCATCATTTGTTAAGGAGTTATTCAAACCATTAAACGAGAAGATATACGATGCTGTACTGATTGGATGGGGACCTGGAGTCGCAGACGCATACTACACGCTATACCCACAGTTCCATTCCACATGTCAGCTACCACACGGGTTGGGATTAGCATATTACAATAACTCATACATAGATGAGTTACTTGATAAATCAACGGTCGAATTAAATCCAGACGTCAGAAAAGAATTATACAAAGAAATAATTGCTTATCTATGGGATGATGCTCCATGGATATTCCTGTACACACAGTGTTCACTACTAGCATTTTCATCAAATCTCAAAGGAGTGTGGATACATCCAGACGGAGAACAGTTCTACTTCTTCTACACATATTTTACGAGTTAAAATAGCCTAGTTCTTTTAAACCCCTTATATATTTTTATGAATATAACTCTCTACACTCCATTTCTATATACTAAAATTTTTAGCTTCATATAGAACTTTATATCGCTATCATATACTTAATGTATATTTAATGAGTAACGAAAATGGTATTTTAAATCTACTTAGTAATCTTATCAGCATTATCACGGTAAATGATCCATTTAGGAATATTAGACCATCAAGAAATGCTGTAGATAGAATAAAGGCTTTAATTGATGAAGCCTTAGATCTTGATTCAAAACTATTTGAAAATAATGGATATTATACAATATATAATATTGTTGGATCTGGCAAACCTATAGTACTGTTTCTTGCACATTATGATACAGTGCCTGTTAACATAAGCGAGTGGATATATGATCCATTTAAGCTTACAGTTAAAGGATCTAAAGCATATGGTAGAGGAGCTGCTGATGACAAGGGGAATATTGTTGCAATAGTCTACGCATTAAGGGAAGTACTTAAGGAGAAGTTTTGTGGTACAATAATCTATGCATTTACCGGTGATGAGGAAATTGGTGGAAGAAATGGTACCTTAGCTTTTAGGCATCTCTTAGAAAAGAAAGGATTATTACCAGATTTTGTTGTTAATGGTGATGGTAGTGGCTTAATACCCATAGTCCGTAGAAGGAACACTTTTATAATCACAATTTCTGTTCCTGAGGAAAAGATAATTGTAAAAGGAAGAAGGGTTGGCGGAATGTTCAAAGTTAGGATATGTGCCAAGGAAACTAGACATTCAGCATACTTTATGCCAGGTGTGGATAGTCACCCATTATTAGCACTTTCAGAGTACCTAAGATATAAGAGGAACTTATTTCTCATAAATTTATCTGGCAGTTGGGTTAAAAGTAACGTGATTCCTAGCTGTGTCATGTTTAACGCTGTTAAGAAAGGGTCTGGTAACGAGTATGAAGTAGACGTATCTTTAACTAAGCTTATAAGGTCTCTAATAATCGTATCGAGGATGAACGTAAAGACGGAGTTAGATAGTGATTATGGCGTAACTATAAACCCAAACATATATGTATACAAAGATGGGGTACATACGATAAAAATTGATGTTAGAGCTATGTCTAAAAAGCTACCAAATACTGTTCATGAGAGAATAAAATCTATCTTTAGTAATATTGGCTTAACAAAAGTTGATATTAAGATCAAAGATGGATCTGGCTATCTATATACTGAAGAGGACTCATACCTAGTCAGACAGGCCTTAGATGTTCAAAAAATGTTATCTCTTGAGGAAGCTGTATGTGAATTAGCAGGAGCAAGTGATTCTAGATTCTTTAGTCCATTAGGAATTCAATGTATAGATTATGGTCCAACTGGTGGTAATGTACATGGACCAAATGAGTATGTTAATATAAAATCCCTTGTAAAAGCAAAGAATTTCTATGCAAAATTAGCTCAAAAAATACTTAAGTAGATCTCTGATCAAAAGATACCCTGATAAATTGCTTTTTATTTACATTCCTCTGGATATTCACCACTAACATAATACTTTCTTAGATGCTTAATCCAAATTGGAACTTTTTTCGGACAAGATTTTACAAATTCTATAAACTTCTCAATTCTATTCATAGTTTCTGGATGGATTCCGTGCTCTATATAACAAGCATCCTCCTCAGCTATTTCCTCCGGTATATTCAACAGCAAAACCAAAAATTCCTTTATTGCTTCATGTTTTCTATAGACTTCCTCGGCGATTTTCTTACCTTTCTCATTTAGAAGTATATACTCACCCTTCTCATAAGAGATATATCCCTTCTTTGATAATTTAGATAAGTACTCTACTACACTAGGCGGCTTTACACCCAGTTTAGAAGCCAAATCCTTCACTCTAACAAAACCCTTCTTTTTAGACAACAAGTATATCATCTCTAAATATTCTTCCTCCCTTTTTCTAACCAATTTTAATTCACCACCACATCTAATGCTTTCAACATATAATTTATTACAATAATATTTTTGTGTTATTGCACATAAATATTTATATTTCACTTAACTTATTGACTTAATTAGGATATCCTAACTTAAGTAGGTGTTCCTAATGAATAAAGAACTTAAAGAACTAAAGCTTGCTAATGCAAGGATTGGTGGTAAATATATTGTTGTTAGAGTTGATGGTCCAGCATTAGTTAAAAGAAGATTATTAGACATGGGTATAATCTCTGGAACTAAGCTAGAGGTTGTTGGCGTAGCTCCACTAGGTGATCCGTTACATATTAAGGCTAGGGGTTATGACCTAACTCTACGGTTAGATGAAGCTTCAAATATAGTTGTGAGGGAGATTAGTGAATGATACCATTACCATTCGCTGGAAATAATATGATTGTTAGAGTAGTATCCATAAATGGGGGTAGAGGTGCACAGAAAAAACTATATGAGCTTGGGATCTACCCAGGAGCAACACTTAGAGTAATAAAATCCTGGGGTCCCGGCCCAGTTATTGTTGAGCTTACAAATATGAATCCAAATTATAGAAGCTCAAGGGTCGTTATTGGATACGGATTAGCTATGAAAATTCTCGTAGAAATAATGTAAGGAGGTATGTATGATGGATGAATGTAACTTCTGTTTTTCAATAAATAATGATGTTTTGTCTAATCTTAGACTAAATGAAAGGAAAGTGAAGATCTGTGTTGCTGGTAACCCAAATGTAGGTAAATCTGTAATTTTTAATGAGTTAACTGGTGGAAGAGCATGGGTTGGTAACTGGCCAGGAGTTACTGTTGAAAAGAAAGTTGGAAAGCTAAATATTGATTCACGTGATATTGAAGTTGTTGATTTACCTGGTGTTTACAGCTTAACCGCATATTCTATAGATGAACTTATAGCTAGAAACTTCATTATCAAAGAAAAACCTGATTTAGTTATAGATATAATTAATGCGTCAAATCTAGAGAGAAACTTGTATTTAACAATCTCACTTTTAGAGCTAGGAGCTAAAGTAATAGTCGTTCTAAATATGATGGATCTAGCCGAAAACTTAGGATATAAAATTGATCATAAAAAGTTATCTGAGCTTTTAGGTGTTCCAGTTATACCAACAATAGCAATTAAAGGTGTAGGAATAAATGAGCTCAAGCATACAATTTATTCTGTAGTTAAGGGTAAGTCGGAGATTAAGGGATTAAATATTTATTATGGTGATGAAGTAGAAAAAGCAATTAAAGAGATAGTTAACTTGATACATAGTTCTTCTGAATTAGAAATAGATTATCCATTAAGATGGTTTGCATTAAAGTTACTTGAGAATGATGATGAAATAGTTAAAGAGGCTAAAAGCCTTAGTATTGGAAATAGAATTCTAGAGCTAGTCTCTGATCTTAGAAGTAAGTTAAGAAGTAAACTTGGTAAAGATGTTGAAGATTATATTATTGAGAAGCGTTACGAACTTATATCTAAAATAGTTAGTGAAGTACTAACAGTAGCTAAGCCCGTAAAAGTTACATATACAGATATTATTGATTCTATTCTTCTCCATAGAGGTCTCGGGATGCCAATAGCACTATCAGCATTATACTTAATGTTTAGATTTGCGTTTGAAGTATCAACTCCACTAATTGATATTATAGATTGGTTCTTTGGAGACTTCCTATATAATTATATTTATAATAGTAGCCTACCAAACCTACTAAAATCCATATTAGCGGATGCAATTGTAACTGGTATAGGCTCAATACTTGTATTTATACCAGTAATAGCATTCTTTTTCGTAGCGCTTGCAATTCTAGAGGATATAGGTTATATGGCTAGGGTAGCATATCTAGTAGACAAGATTATGCATAAGTTTGGTTTAACTGGAAGGTCAATAATACCATTAATTATAGGTTTCGGGTGTAATATACCTGGTGTTATAGCTACTCGAACAATTATAGACGAAAATGATAGAAAAAGTACGGCGTTAGTTGCACCATTAATATCCTGTAGTGCTAGATTACCAGTGTATCTCGTTATAGCCGGAGCACTATTTACAGCATACCAAGGTACAGTAGTACTTAGTCTTTACGTTATGAGTATCGTGACAACACTTCTAGTAGCGCTATTTATGAGGAAAATACTATTTAAGGGAATTTCAACAGGCTTTATCATGGAGCTTCCAGAATACACGTGTCCACTATTAAGTAGCATATTGATTAAGACTTGGGAGAGAACTAAGAGATTTCTATTTAAGGCTGGTACTGTAATTTTCCTAGGCATAGTAGCGCTATGGATATTATCAGTTACTGGCCCAACTGGTTATCTGGGTACAGAAGTATTTGAGGATCCAAGTTTACTAGAAAATAGTTGGATTGGAATAATTGGTCACGGCTTATCATATATATTCTCCCCAATGAGGTGGGGATGGAGAGCATCGGCAGCACTATTATTTGGATTTGTAGCTAAGGAAATCGTTGTTGGTTCACTAGCGTTGCTCTTTGGAGTCGGCGAGGAAGGATTAGAAACTGTAATTTCATCACAGTTTACACCTTTAACTGCATATGCATACATGGCATTTGTACTAATTTATGTACCATGCATCGCTACACTAGCAGCAATTAGAGGAGAATTAGGCCTAAAGTATGCTGTTTTAACTGTAATATATGAGGTTATTCTAGCATACCTAGTCGCACTTCTAATTACAGGTTTTGGATACTTAATTGGGCTAAGGTGAGAATATGAGAAGTATAAAGCTCATCGCTATTATCCTATCAATATTGTATATGGCATTTGGTGTTGTATCACTATATAACTGGATAGTTGAAATTTCCCCAATTAATGCTACAAAATTAGAGAATGTATTTTCTCTGTATGTTCCAAGTGATGTAGGCTATGCAGTATTAATGCTAACAACCGGAACATTACTCTTGTATAGCGTATTATCTAGAGATAATATTCAAAGTATATCCAGCTTATTTATAGGCTCATTACTCGCATGTGGGGGAATGCTCATACAAATATTAGTAGCGGTCGCGAATTATGCTGATGCTTATATAGCTACATTGGCAGGAGAAGAGCTTAGTCTAACAATTCTAATCGACCTGCTAAGACCAGAGGTTATAATTGGAATACCATGTATAGCGCTACTCATAACTTCAATATCTAATATAAAGAAGTTAACCTCACATGGTGAGTAATATATAAGCATACTTATAGTATGTCTTCAGAATATTTATAAGGTGGCTCGGAAATCATGGAAGACGAAGAAATTAAGAAATTACTAGAGAAGAAACTAAGAGAACTAATGAGTAGAAGCCGTGGAGATACAATTAATATGAAAAAGCATGGTTTAATATACGAGGTTACGGATGAAAACTTTAATGAACTAGTTATAAAGCGGTCATACGAGGTCCCTGTTATTGTAGATTTTTGGGCATTTTGGTGCGCACCATGTCTTATACTTGGACCAATTCTTGAAAAAATTGTTAAAGAGTTAAATGGTTCAGTAGTTTTGGCTAAAGTTAATGTTGATAGGTGCCCACTGCTAGTATCACAATTTGGGATAATGAGTATACCAACTGTAATGCTATTCAAAAATGGAAAAGTCGTAGACTCATTTATTGGAGCACTATCAGAAGGGTTGGTTAGAAGATGGCTTATGAAACATATCAAATAAAACAATTTTCACAAAATATTACTCTAATCAATCTTATTTGGTGATAAATAGGGTTCTTAGTAATTTATGTTGATACTATACATTCTCTTAGCGGCTGGTTACGTAATGTAGTTGATCACATGAGCTCCTGGAGCGGGGTCTACAACCTTGATTAGCGCTTTAATACCATAGCTCTTATAGACGCTAGAGATCTTCTCTACAATCTTCTCGTACATATCACTATTGACGTACGGTATGATTACTGATGGTCCAGCGCCACTTAAAACTATATTTCTAACTCCAATACTTGCTAGTTTCTCCTTAAGATCCCTATAACATGGTACTAATGGTTCCCTATACGGTTCAACAGCTTCGTCACATAATCCCTCACATATACGTGATATATCACCCTCTATTAGCCCGGAAAATAGGATTAGTGTTCTTCCAACATTTCTTACAGCTTTCCTTAATTCAATAAATTCTGGGATAACCTTCCTAAGTAGCATCGTCTTTTTCTCTGGCATCCTAATCTCTGGAATAGCAACTATAAATGATGCATTTACCTTATAGCTAACTGCTTTCACAGGGTTAAATGAATATATTATAGCTAAATTTCCTAGTAAACTTGCAGCTACGTTATCATAATGTGGTGATCCTGCAGAAACCTCCTCAGCTAATCCAGCAATTTCAATAAGTCTATTATCATCAAGATTTAGGTTCAGACCCTCGTTAATCGCTTTTACTGTTGCAGCTGCAGTTGCACCGCTACTACCCAATCCTAATCCAACTGGTATCCCTTTAATAATCTTAAGCTTAATATCAACTTTACGGTTTTCTAAGTATTTTTCAAGGATAATTTCTGCAGCTCTTTTTCCTGTATTCTCTTCTAGAGGAACGTAATTGCCATATGGACCCTTAACGTCTACTATTTTAACCACTCCAGAACCACTCTCGTTTATGGAAATAACCACTTCATCGTAAAATGCATTGTGTGCTAATGCAAGTACGTCGAAGCCTGGCCCCATATTTGCTGAACTCGAATAAGCTCTAACCTTAACTACCTTCATATCTACTCACCTACAATCCTCCTTATATACTGTAAGACGTCATTGGGATCAACGACTATCCTCTCACAGTATCCGCCCTTTACAATAATTTCTGGATCCTTCAATGCATGTCCGGTAACAACGCATACTACTCGGTCATTCTTCGAGATTTCGCCAGAGTTTATTAGGGATATTAATCCTGCTAAGCTAGCTGCACCAGCCGGTTCGCTACCAATACCAACGTATCTAGCTAGTATCTTTTGAGCCTCAATAATATCTGAGTCAGAAACATCTATGATGATACCGTTAAAAGCTTTAACCATATTGATAGCTTTTCTCCAGTTAACTGGCTTTCCAATTCTAATTGCAGTAGCTATAGTATCCGGGTTATCGATAAATACTGGACTTGATAAGTTGTTTCTCCAAAACTTAGCTAAAGGAGCTGCTCCCTCAGCTTGGACTCCAGCAAGTCTAGGTAGGTGGTCAATTAACCCTAGGTTATATAGCTCCATTATACCTTTACCAATTGCATAAATATTCCCAGCGTTACCTACAGGAACAACTATCCAATCAGGAACGTCTCCGAGAAATTCTATTATTTCATAACCAATTGTTTTCTGTCCTTCTAGTCTCCAAGGATTAATAGAATTCAGTGGATATAGAGCTTCACCATTACCTATAACCTTTAAAACCTGGGATAGTGCATCATCAAATGACCCATTTACCTCAAGAATATGTGCACCGTGTAACATTGCTTGTGCAAGTTTCCCTAGAGCTATGTTTCCGTGAGGAACTAATACAATACATTTACCGCCAGCTCTAGCGACATATGCAGCTGCAGAGGTAGATGTATTTCCAGTACTTGCAACAATAAATGTATCTATGCCAGCATATCTAGCTAAGCTAACAGCTAGAGACATCCCTCTATCCTTAAAGCTTCCAGTAGGATTTGCACCCTCAAACTTCACATAGACATTACTGGTACCTAGAAAATCCTTGAGCCTTATAGCTTTTACGAGTGGTGTACATCCTTCTCCAAGTGATATGATCTCTAAGCCCTCTGGAATGGGTAAAAGTCTCTTATATCTCCATATAGACTTCTCTTGATGCCCAATTCTATCCCACGAGAATTCCCCTTTATACTCAATAACTACCTCGAGAAGACCTCCACATTTTTTGCACAAAATTAACAGCGGGTCTGGATTATACTCCTCTTTGCATTCGATACAACGTAGAAATACACGTTTTTCAAGAAAAACTAACTCGTTTCCATTTGGACTGCACCCCTTTCTGAATATCTTAATAGAAAGAATAAATGAGTTTTATTATATAAATTTAATTGAAAAATTCTCATAAGCTATCTGATTAAAATCATACTTTTTAAGGTAGTTAAGTGGGCAAGCAGGGTCTGCTGCTAATGGATTCCCCGTTATTAGATATGCCCTAGACCTACAGCCTCCACATTTCTCTCTATACTTACATGATTTGCATGGCTCCTCAAGATTATTTCTATCTCTAAGCTTATTTAATAGCTCATTTTCATTCCATATCTCCAGAGCTGGTTTCTCTAATACATTACCTATATTTACTTGAAGAAAGACACATGGCCATACGTTACCATTCCACTTAACATAGAACATTCCTCTACCAGCTATACATCCTCTAAATAGCCTACTTAAAGGAGAAACTTTTTCTGATAAATATGCGAAGTACTCGGGTAATCCTATAGGTACAACAAGTGTTTTAAGATCTTTTTGAAGAGAAGCAACAGTTTCTATTACCCTGAGGAATTCTATAGGAGTTAAGGCTATATTCTCCCTTAATGCACCTCTTCCAAAAGGCTGAAATTGATATAGAAGCACCACACATGAGCCTAATTCATCAGCTAAATATAGAAGCTGTGGAAGCTCGTGAAAATTTAGTCTTGATAAAGTGATATTTACCTGTAAGTAGAGACCTTCTTCTACCGCATTTTTCATTCCTTCCATTGCCTTATTCCATGCACCACAAGTTCCACGGAACTTATCATGAAGTTCAGGTTCTATAAAATCTAGACTTACAGCAACCCCTGTAATGCCCAGAGATGAAAGTTTTTTAGCAGTCTCCTTAGATATAAAAGTTCCATTTGTTGCTATTGTTATTTCAAAACCTACATCTCTAGCATACTTAATTATTTCGTAAATATCTGGTCTAATTAGTGGTTCTCCGCCAGATAAAACCAACATTCTAAACTCTGGTACGGTTGCTATGGAATCTATCATCTTATATACCTGTGATAGCGGAGGATCCGCATTAAACTCTCCTCCCCTAACCTCACAGTGAATACAATTTAAATTACAACGCCCCGTTACCTCAAGCACTGGATGAGGTTCATAGCCAAAACATCCTGCAAACTTTGCGCCAGCAGCAACCCTAAGTAAATTTCCTAGAGACTTAAGCCACCGACTCTCAAATTTCCAGCCAGTAGCTATTTTGAAGGCTAGCGCAATAGCTGCTTGTCTAGCAATAAGTGTAGGAGGGTCGTAGAAAGGTGGAACTTTCCGATTTAGTGAGTTTGCTGCCTTATATCCTTTCACTCCATTTTCCCCTAACATGGTATTATAAACAAAAATATTTTTTTAAAGATATCGCATTTACGAAAACTACATGTATTAAGTTAATATAACATATAACCATACCTCCTTTAAAAGACTTTTAAAAATATGTAACTTTACCGAGAAAAACTCCTAGTTATATTACTTGAAAATATGGCTTCTCTTGAAAAACTTAAAATATTATGTTTAGGAAATTATTACCTTAGATTAGATTGATATATAGTCTCTACTAGCGGAGGCTACTTCGCCAAATATTGGTGGGTTAGAAAAATGGTTAAGTTAGATGTATGGATTAGAGTTATAAGAGCAAAGTTCTTTCTAGCAGGGATTCCCTCTGTCATTTTAGGCACAGTTATTGCTTGGTACCAAACTATGACATTTAGCTCACTATACTTCCTATTGATCCTCCTTGGTATTATTCTTGCGATGGCTGGTTGTTACACTTTTAATGAATATTTTGACTTTAAAAGTGGTGTAGATACTGCTGTTAAAGTAGAGGATATGACTCCCTTTAGTGGTGGAAGCCGCGTACTTCCTGAAGGCCTTATTCAACCTTCTTCCGTATTTAAAGCTGGTCTTGTCTTCTGGCTACTTGCATCTGTAATAGGAATTTACTTAACATTAGTAAGAGGATGGATTATACTTCTACTTGCTTTTGCTGGCCTCTTTACAGGAGCGTTTTATACATCTCCTCCATTTAAGTGGGCATATCGAGGATTAGGAGAAGTCCTTATCGGGATAACTTATGGTCCCCTTATAACACTTGGAAGCTACTATACCCAACTTATGACGCTTCAGCCATTAGAATACGTTATTATACCCTCCCTAATACCGGGTCTCCTTATAACAGCTGTAATCTGGATAAATGAATTTCCAGATTATTATGCTGATAAAAAAATGGGAAAGAAGAATTTAGTTGTAAGACTAGGGAAAGCAAAGGCAAGTGTCGTATATGCTATCTTGCTAATTGCTACTTACATACTGTTGTTAATTGGAGCCCTACTACAAATACTTCCGTTCAGCACACTAATAGTATTACTAACACTACCAGTAGCATATAGGAATATAGTTATTGTTAGAAAGAGTTATAGTAATTCTCAAAAACTTATTCCAGCGATGGGTGGAACAATTTTTCTCTTTATCTCTGTAACATTTCTCTTAGCTCTAGGATATCTATTAGCTACTGTAGTTTCCATATAGACATCTTTTGATACTTAATCTTATTCTATGAGAATTTCTCTTTATGTTCGACAGTGACTTCTAGAAGTCTCCTGAATTTCTTACAGAGAATTAATAAAAATGGATCCGGGGGTTGTATTCTTCATTACACTCGATATAGCATAAAAAATGTGTTTATAGAAAAATTAGCTCGTTTTCATCACATCATACATCTATAGATCTTAATAATAAGAAGAAATAAAATATATCTCAATTAGATTTAGTCAAAAGTAATTCTAAAATCCACAATTTGAATATCAATTAGTAAAGTGAGTTTTCTTAAGCTTATTATGATTTCACTTTACCTAAGTAACAGATTAATAATACTGATATTAGTGCAAATATCGACCCTATGATATAAGGTGGTTTATAGCTTCTGTATATATCCGCTAGTAATCCACCGGTAAATGAAGAAAGAGAAAGTCCTAATCCACACATTAATGTCCAGCTTCCCATAACAGAACCGACAACTTCCCATTCAAATAAATCCTTAACTAGAGTTGCATATAGTGGCCATATCATTCCATAGCTAACTCCAATGAATATAATTGGTATAGCTATTGATAATGTAGAAAATGTTATTAATAGCAGCCCAAGCATCAACATTACATTACATATGATAAGTGAGTAGTACGTACCAATCCTACTTGTATATAGTGATGTAAACAATGAACCAGCTATCGCTATAATACCAACTATGCCATACAGTAGTGTAGCTAGTGAATATTCAATACCTAGCTCAAATACGGTATATGCCTTAAAAAATGTTAAATGTATCATTATAGCGAATGATGTTAAAGCATATGATAACCCACCAATCAAAAACCTTTTATTCTTCAATACCTTAGTAAATGATCTAAAATGATTTAGCAAGCTATAACTATTAGTAGTTTTTACTTCTTGTTCATGTGTTAACATCGTTGTTGGTGTAGCTATAATCAATAATGATAAGCCCAGTACCATCCATACTCCACGCCAACCAACTGCAGAAATTAAGTAAGGAAGAATCAAACCTATGGTACTCCAACCCAGATTACAGCCGACTTGAACAATACCCAACACAAAACCTCGTCTAGATGGATATGTTTTTTGACACCACACTACTAATGGAACCCAACCTATAGATGCTCCAACACCAACTAAACCAAAAAATACCAGGCTAGAAAGATATGAATTTGTTAATCCCATCATAAATGTGCCTATACCCAAAAACGGTAAAAAGGAAATAACTATTTTCTTTATACTCTTTATATCTGATAGAAAACCAACTACTATTGAAAATATAATGTATAATATAAAGAATGATGTGTATACTGAACCTGCTTCAGTATTCGATAAGTTCAACTCTACCATCATTTCAGGCAATAGCATTCCATATGTATACCTAATCCCAAATGCATAAAAGGTAATAATAAAAGAAGCGATAACTACTAGCAGCTTACTTCTAGACATTAAAATAAGAATATGAAAAGAGAAATATATCTAATAACTTCATCTTTTTAATTCCACTTAAATAAAAAAATTTAAGAGTGATTACTTTCCTTTCCAAACAGGTTTTCTCTTCTCTAAAAATGCTCTAGCACCCTCCTTTTGATCCTCGGTACTGAATAACCGTGAGAATACTTGTGCTTCATAGAGAAATCCTTCGTCTAAACTCATGTTTAGTGACGCATTTATCGCGTCCTTAGCAGCTGCTATAATAACAGGACTTCTACTTTTAATCTTCTCAATATACTCATTTACAGTCTCTAGTAACTTATCCTGAGTAACTACTTTGTTAACTAATCCTAATTTTTCTAGCTCACTTGCAGGAACCATTCTTCCAGTAAAAATTATTTCCTTAGCTTTCTTTTCACCTACTAATCTTGGAAGACGCTGTGTTCCTCCTCCACCAGGTATAAGTCCAACTTTAACCTCTGGTTGACCGAAAAGTGCATCTTCAGAAGCTATAATTAAATCACAAGATTGTGCAAGCTCGAATCCAGCGCCAAGACAATAACCATGTACCAATGCTATCACTGGTTTAGGCATATCCCTAATAACTTTAGATATTACTAGAGCTGTACCTACCTCTTTCATGAATTTTAAAGCGTCTTGAGGAGTCCACTCAGCAAATGATCTAATATCTCCACCTGCACAGAAAGCTTTTCCAGAACCCTTGATAACTACAACCCTAATATCTTCATTACTAGATGCTTTTTTTAACGCTTCTATCAACTCCTTACGCATCTCATAATCTAAGGCATTATATCTTTCAGGATTATTAAGGGTAATCCACGCGACTCCATCCTTCTCCTCATAAATTATACGCTTAAACTCAGAGGCTTCCATAGTAAACACCCAAAATTATAAATTAATTCTCTAACGGTAATTAAGTTAAGGTAATACTAAAGTTGGTTATAATAAAAATAGTTGGGTTTCTATACTTTCTCTAAGAAGATATATCCTAGGTAGGTATCCTCTTCAAGTTTTACCTTAATCTCCTTCTCTTTATACCCTGGATATTCAAGTTTAATAGTATACTCTTGTCCTGGCGATAATCCCTCAAACTTAAATGTACCAAAGAAATCTGTATTTGTAGTCATCAGCTCTTTTCCTTCATTACTTACTAACGTCACCTTAACGTTTTCTGCACATTCATCAGTATCTTTAAATGCTACACTTCCAACTATAAAACATTTTGTCATTAAATGGAGGTTTAGATAATACACATTGGGACGTGTACCATATTCTGGATGAAATACTTCGGCTTTTCCAGATTTTACTATTTTACTAACCTCTGAATTGGGATCATCTAGGTCACCAAACATTAGGGCTCCTGAAGGACATGCCTCTACACATTTTGGCAATAAACCCTTAACCAACCTATGGACACAAAATGTACATATCTGAGGTAACTGCTTCTCTTCATTCCATGTAATTACATGATATGGACATGCTTCTACAATCTGTTTCTGTCCCTTAGCTTTTTCTGGATCAATAATTACTATCCCATCATCCCGCTTATACACAGCGTTATTTTTGGCTGCTTTTACACATGGTGGATCATCGCAATGCATACACATAATTGGCATATAAACAACCTTAACAACTGGATACTTTCCTCCCTCCCTCTTAATTAGAGTAATGAGGTTTTGTCCATGTTTCTGTATACCAGCTGAGTATGGATAGTAATCATTATTCCAAAACTCATCTTTACATGCTATGAAACAGTTGTAGCATGCAATACATTTTGATATATCTATAACCATTGCCCATTTAGTCACTTGAATCACCCTCCCACTTCTCAACTTCAACTAAACAAGAGTTAGGGGCCATTCCACAAGCATTTTTAGATAGGAAGCGGGAAGGTGTTAGTAGATTAATGCATCCTCCCTTATCAATAGCTTTCCCTGGTTCACCTAGTGGTTCGTATATTGCTGAAGCCTCATAGGAATGTACTACACCTGGTCTAACCCTTTCAGTAACCTCAGCGATACATAGCACAGCTCCTCTATCATTATATACTTTAACAATATCTCCATCCTTTATACCTCTCTTTTCAGCGTCTACAGGGTTAATTCTTATTATCCAGTAAAGATGACCATCTGGCCCTTTCCTTCTATGGTCTGGAATGTCATTTACCCAAGTATCCTTACCATCATACTGGGTATGGAACGAATACCTCGGATGTGGCGATATTAACTGTAATGGATACTTCTTTGCAAGAGGAGTTTCATGGCCCTCCCAAGAAGGAATATATTTTGGAATAGGTGGTCTCTCTGGATCATTTGGATCAAATCTCTTTAGTGTTTGAGCCTCAAACTCTAGTAATCCAGAAGGTGTACCTAGCCCATGCTCGTCTGGAATACCCATCATTTTTCCACCTGGGAAACCAGTATCTGGCGTATCTTTCTTCCTTCCCTCTGCAAACCACCTTAACGCAGGTGTAGACTTATATGGCTTTGGAATAGGAACTACAAAGTATCCTTTCTTCTTGAATTCCTCCCAAGAGATATACTTCGGTAAATCACTTACTTCAAACATCCTCTTAACCCAATCCAACTCCGTCATTCCATACTCTGTATACTTATCATAGAAACCTAATCTCTTAGCAACCATAGCAAAGATCTCGTAATCTGATTTAGATTCTCCTAATGGTTCAATGCACTTCATCTGTAGAACTATTATACGGTGGTTTGAAGAATATGATAGATGTGGCGTATATCCGCCTGATAATCCCCATTCACCAATATCCCATCTTTCGAAGTTGGTACATGCTGGAAGGATTAAATCTGCAAATTTAGCTTCACCTTCAAACCAGATTGCTTGACAAACTACAAACTCAAGTTTTGGACTTCTATACATTCTAACCCATCTATTAGTTTCAGTCATTGTTCCAATGTATGATGTTCCATATCTCCAGAACATTTTTGCATGTGAAAATCCATCAGCTGGATACTTATACTTCATAAACTGGGCTTCTGGGAATTGTCCACAGAATCCTTTTCCACGCCACTCTACTGGTGGATTAAGAACTGCTTCTGGAAGTATAAGTCTATTTATATGTTGTCCTTGAGGAGAGTTTATTGTCCACTCAATAGGAATTTTCACCATTCCCCTCGCTAATAAAACACCACGTGCACAAATTCCTCCCTCAGCATAACCTGGGAAATAGAAACTAGCATTATATGGAACACCACCCGTTGTACCCCAGATATTTCGTCCAGGCTTACCAAGTCCCTGCATAGCGGCTAATAGAACCATCATTCTAGCCCATTCATGTCCATATGCAGCTCTGCATGCTCCACCCATACCGCCACGTCCACATGCAAGCATAGTTCTTCTCTTAGCCCATTCTCTAGCGAGAGCTCTAATCTCCCTAGCTGGGACATCACATTTCTCAGCCGCCCATTCCGGAGTTTTTGGAATACCATCTTCCTTACCGAGAATATAATCTCTCCATTTCTCAAATCCTATAGTTCTCTTCTCTATATATTCCTTATCATATAAGTCCTCCTTTATCCATACATACGCAATCGCTAGTGCTAAAGCAGTGTCGGTGCCGGGCTTAGGTGCTATCCATTTATCCGCAAACTTCATTGCCGTCCAATTATAGAATGGATCGATAAACACCATTTTTACGCCTAAATCCTTTAACCACTGTCTCCAAATAACTGACTCATAACCGCCGTAAGTTCCTAGAGTAGCGTGTGGATCACAAGACCAGAAGACTATCATTTCACAATATTTCAATGCATCTTCAAGTAAATCATATTGTTCTGGAATACCTAATCTCCATGAAAAGCCCCAATGATGCATAGCACCCCAGAACCATCCCTCCCAACTATCTGGATTATGATCCGCATATGTAGCTCCTAATATAGCCATAAAACGATTGTATGCGCTTAATCTATACCCTATATTCCCCCAATTATGGTGTGAAGACGCTGTAGTTATAATAGCGGGAGAACCATACTTCTTAATAATTCTCTCAATTTCACTTACAAGAATATCTAAAGCCTCTTCCCAACTAATCCTCTCATACTCTGATTTACCCCTATTTTCAGGATGTCGAGGCCCGTCTGGATCGAAATCAACCCTCTTCATAGGGTAAAGAATTCTATTTGGTGCATAAATCCTCGATCTCTCGGCTAAAACGTAGCATGGAACACGTGCTATTCTAGGTGGAGAGAACTTCCTACCTCGAGCCTCAATAACCCACGATTCAGGGTCACTCTCATCTAATTTTAACGGCTCAATTCTAATAATCTTTCCATCCTTTACATAGACGAATACTGGTCCTTCATTAGTACAATTTGTATATCGAATAGAACCATCGTCCATCTTAACGCCAAATTCACATCCACACATTCTCCCACCAAAGAGAAGGTATCTAAGCTAAGAAAGTTCACAATAATTCTATTTTTCATATTTTCTTTAATAATCCATATACATATACTATGAATTTGTATTTATGATACGTAGAATAAATAAGTAATAGCTGGAAAGTTTATTTTTCTTAGTAGTATATAAATATCTGTTTTTACAATATAGCTAGAGCTTGATAGTACTTAATTATCAAATTATCAAAATTAAAGTTAAAAAATACCAAATAAATTAGTCTTCACAATTGTGTTTGATATTAAAATATAAAAAAATTAGGATTATAGGACTTTTACCATCCTTTTTCAAGTATTATGCATCCGTATGAACCATATGCCCCGTATGCAGTAACTACTCCTATATTCAGTTTCTTCTTTGCTTGTCTAGGTCCAGCCTCCCCCCTCAATTGCCTAAATATTTCATGAATCATTATTTGTGCTTGACACATAACAGCTTCTCCGAATGAGGATGTTCCACCGCTTAAATTAACTGGTAATCTTCCTGTATGTCTAATTTCACCATTCCTAATTAACCTATCTGTTTCCTCCCTTTCCCATCCCATTATTTGATCAATCCAATTTATTGTATGGAATGTACTTGTGTCGTGACATTCAATTATATCTACATCTTCAGCTGATATTCCAGCAAATTTATATGCTTTTTCAATAACCCTTCTCCATTCAGTAAATGGTGTTTTAGCGCTTTTACCTCCAGTTGCATATGATCTTAGGCGTGGCATAGGCTCTCCATATACCATACTTCCAACAACAGATGCAGCTATCTTAACAGGTTTATCAGTTATTCTCTGAGCTGTATCCATATCAGCAACTACACATGCACCAGCTCCACTGCTTGTAGCACATATCATATATAGATGTAGTGGACTACATACAACGGGGGAGTTTAGTACTTCCTCAACTGTAAATACCTTCTTGTATCTTGCATATGGATTTAATGCTCCATACTCACTATGGATTGCTTTAACAATAGCCATTAACTCCTCAATATCCTCAATATCTTTCCCCATTTCATACGCTCGTCTCCTTGCCCACATTGCCCAGTAGGCTGGGTTCGTAACTCCGACAGCCTTAACTACGGTAGCTGCGAGGTCATGGTCTAAAACTGATTGAGCAGCTAAATAAAATCCTTTTGGAGAATTATCTACACCAGCAACCAATACCCTTTTAGCTGTTCCAGATTTTATCATAGAATCAGCCACGGCAAGTGCTATTGCACCACTAGCACAGGCTGCAGATACATTAATAGCTTGAACACCATTTACACCAATCTTCTCAGCGAGCCTATGTGCAAAGTGCTGGGCGCTAGTAGTAATATATGATGGGCTATCAAATGGAATAGCTGACGTATTACATATTATTGCATCTAAGTCAGCCGGTCGAAGCTTAGCCTCCTGAAGAGCTTTAACAGCCACTTCAACTAATCTATCTATCATAAGTGGTGTAGGCTCTCCAGCCTTAACCCACTCTGTTAACGCTACACTAACAACGGCACTTTCAGCCACTTTCCTCACCTCCACTAGCAGGCTCAAAGAAATAAGTTAAGTAAATATACTCCTCATCTTCATATAGTTTATCAATTTTCAACCTAACTCTCATACCGATTTTGAGTTTCTTTTCATCAGTTTCTGTAAGTCTACCAACAACAATTATTCCTTCAGGTAACTGTACTGCTCCAACTGCATAAGGTCCTTGATGGAAAGATAAGGGGCCTCTTAAGCTATAATGATGTATTGTAAAGGAGTATAAAATTCCCTCTGTACTTAATAGGTACTCTTCAGGTGGTTTACTATGGTCACACTCTGGATTATTACATGTAATTGATTTTGGAAACTGTATACTTCCACAAACTGGACACTTACTACCTATTAAGCGAGGATTATCACTTGGCCATGTAAAGAGACCCTCTACAATCGGTATAGCTTTCTTACTCATATCAATAGGAAAATTTCAAAATTGTATTTAAATATATAATCTAAACTACTAGCTGTGTTAAATATTGATATCGATAAAATATTAAATATAAATATCAGAGTTCAATATTACTTAATGAGGTGGTTCTATGAAGCTAGTTAAACTTGATGAAGCAAAACCATATGAAGCTTCTGGACATTTCGGTGTAGTTACACTAAGATTACAGCATAAAGATATTAGTGGAGTAGAAAGCTTCTGGGTGGGGCTTTCACATTTCCTACCAGGTGGCGGAGCTGAAATGTCTGCATCTACCCATGAAAGGGTCTATGTAGTACTAGAAGGTAAAATTGTAATTAAAACTGAGGATGGAAAAGAGATTGAGCTAGGGCCCCTCGATTCAATATATATTCCTCCAGGAGAAAAGAGGGCAATCTTGAACAAAACGAATTTACCTGCTACAATGTTAGTAATAGTTGGTGCATCGAAAAGGGAGTAAAAAGAGGAGGGGTATCTACACTATAGTTATATTTTATCCTACTACGATTAATCCTCCATCCACATATATTATTTGTCCTGTTATAAAGTCTGAAGCTGGGGATGCTAAGAATATATATACTCCAACAAGATCGTCTACTGTAGCTATTCTTTTCAGTGGAACACTTTCAATATACATTTTTAATCGCTCAGGATTACTTTCTGTAGGTCTAGCTGCTCCAGTACCGGAGACAAGGGCAGGAGCTACAGCATTTACATTAACACCATAAGGAGCCCATTCAGCGGCTAGCTGCTTTGTTATCATATCAACGGCAGCCTTTGTAGCACAGTAACCAACATTTCCAGGCCATCTAGTAGCTCTAATTCCTCTTACTGAAGATGTATTTATTATCTTACCTTTTCTTTTCTCAATCATAATTTTACCAAATTCCCTACACGTTAGCATTACACCCTTAACATTAACGTCAAATAATGTATTCCAGTTGTTCACGTCTATCTCGGTTGCAGGCATCTTAATATTTACGCCATGTGCGTTTACAAGGATATCTACGGTTCCAAATGTATCTACAACATTCTTTACTAGCTGCTTTACACTATCTTCACTTGTAACATTAACATAGAAGGCTTCAATTTCCCCACCAACTTCGTCTTTAACCCATTCTATAATCTTCTTTGCTCGATCCATTGCTCGCCCAGCTATAGCAACTTTAGCACCATACTCAACAAATGCCTTTGCAACGTGTTTCCCTATACCTCCAGTACCACCTACGACAACAGCAGTTTTATCGTCTAATCTAAATAAGCAGTTTTTACCCATAGCATCACCCAGATAAAAAATACTAATTACGTATTAATTTAAAAAATAATTTCCTTAATATTTTTTCGATAAATAATGTCAAAAATAAAAAATTATTGGGTAAAAAAGTTTACTTTCTAACTAGTGCTACAAGTCTAACTAGTGAGGCGTCTCCACCTATCCACTTTATTGGAAACGCTACAATTACGCATCTCTTTCCAGTTACCTTATCTATATCTCCACCAGCCCTCTCTATTCCAAATATACCATGTGTATAGAGTATCCTATGAGTAGGCTCCCAATACGGGAAATCCTCATAAACATCTCTTCCCGTCTTCTTCTTATACTCTTCAATCAACCATGGAGCTAAAGGTGGATAGCCACCAACACTCTGAACAAGCCTTGTTCCCAATGGATGATCAATCGCCTGTTGATCTACAGCTACACCTTTTACCCTCTTCTTTACAAACCATTCAGCAGCCTCTTTATACAGCCCTGGAGAGTAACAGAAATATCTGGTATTATCACCATAATATTTGTGCCACCCAGAATTTATAACTACAATATCATTCTCCTGTATTTCAGGCTTAGCTTTCTCTAAATCCTCTGGCGTAATAACTTCCCACTCCTTCTTAGGTATTGATACAACAACACCCTCCCCAATAAACCTCTCTAATGGAATCTGGTCTATAGATGGGAAGCCCTCCTCAACATGTATAGGTGCATCTACATGAGTAGCCATATGCATGGTAGTACAGATCTTATGAGCAAGTACACGATCCCTAGCATGAGAGCGTACCCTTATTATTTGAGGATTTTCAGCTGCAAAAGGCCATGTAGGCGCCCCCTCCCAAAATGGAACTGTTAAATCAACAACTTCTATTTCGATACCAAATACTCTTGCAATCGGTTTTGCCAGACAGTCAGCAGGAGTGCCTAAGAGCTCTCTAGGTAACATTCCATGAGCATACTCAGTGTAAAACTCCTCAGCAACCTCCCTTAACTTTTCCTCACCCATTTATAATCACCAAAATCGAAAATTAAGTGATATTTAATATAAAAATTTTATTGAATTCACATAATCATATGTCATAAAAATACATGATAAGTACTATACTAGCTAAAATTCTCATATCATTCTCCTATAGAGAGTTTATAAAAATAATGTTTACCTAGAAAAATTAGTTTTGGAATATTATATTAATCCATACTTCTTAAGTATCTCTTCAGTATGCTGACCAACTATCTCAGCTGGCTTCTCTCTTACTTCAAGCTTTATTTCTGAAAACCTTAAGAATGGTCCAGGAACCTTTACCTTCTTACCTTTATACTCAATCTCTTTCAATAGTCCCTTATACACTACCTGTGGATGATTCACAACTTCAGGTATCGTACGTACTGGTGCACAAACAATTCCACCTTCAACCAACTTTTGATATAAATCATTTGTAGTAAATTGAGTAGTAACTTTTTCTATTTCATCATGAAGTTCTGCTCTATATTTAGCTCTTCCCTCCTTAGAACTAAATCTTTCATCCTCTAGTAAATGCTCAATATTTAATAGCTTACATAATGTTTGCCACGCCTTATCTTCAAAAGCCGCTATAAATATGTATGAATCCTTAGTTTTAAATGCTTCATAAGGAGCGCCTACAACTGGACTTGCAGATCCAGCTCTCTTAGGAATATTTCCAGTCATCGTATACCATGCAATCCAATAGCCCTGTACATGAATAGCTGCATCGAAGAGTGATATATCTATCCTTTGTCCTTTTCCAGTTTTTTCACGATACATAAGTGCTAGTAGTATAGCATATGCCGCATATGCACCAGTAATAGCATCTATTATTGAAGATGGAATTCTACATGGGGGGCCGTCAGGCTGACCTGTTAAATCCATAAGACCGGTCTCAGCTTGTATAATTGCATCCCAAGCAGCTTTCTTCATATATGGACCTTCCTGGCCATACCCAGATATCGAACAATAGATTATCCTTGGATTAAGTTTACGAACTGTCTCATACCCTAAACCTAATCTCTCCATAGTCCCAGGAACAAAGTTCTCTACAATAACATCAGATATTTTAACTAATTCATAGGCTTTCTTCCTATCCTCCTCAGTCTTAAGGTTAAGAGCAATACTCTTCTTATTCCTATTACATGCGATGAATACGCTTTCCTCCATCATAGGCCAGTGGCGAGCTCTATCACCTCTACCAGGAATTTCTATCTTTATTACTTCAGCGCCAGCATCAGCTAATAATAAGGTACAATTAGGACCGGCAACCTCATGTGTAAAATCTAGAACCCTAATTCCCTCTAAAGGTAACATAAATATACCCACCCCACCTATCACATTAAAATATTACTACTTAATAAAAGAAATGGCAATTAATAAATTTTAGAATATTTTTTATATTCTTTAAAGGTAAAGGATAATAGAACCAATTAATTTATTTTCAATATTCAACTAGAAAATTTACTAAAAGGCGGAAAGGGGGGGAATTCCCTATTCCAAAATTAATTGATTTTAATAAAAGTAATTTATATGATATATAGAGGGCTTTTTAAAGTTACGTCTAAACAGCATCTTTAATAGTTTCCCTTTCTGAGGAAATGTTATATAAAATACTTATTTTTTTTAGCTAAATTTTATAACATCTAATGCCTTATATATTTAACTAGGTCTAGTATAAAAATCATACATGAATGTATTAATAAGTATTTGATTTTAAGGGTATAATCTTTATAAACTGAACTACAAACATTTTTCTGGTGTATAGTTTTGACTGAGGAATCTAAGGTTAATCGACGTGATTTCTTAAAGTATGTTGCTGTTGGTGTAGTATGTGCAGCAGTTGCAGGGGTGGGAGGGTATTATTACGGTAGACAGGCAGCACCAACAACTACAGTTACAGTAACTGAGACAGTTACTGGAACTCCATCTCCATCCCCTGTAGAATCTCCATCTCCGACTCCAACTGAAATATTTGGAAAGAAGGAGGTTAGGATAGGAGTTGTTGCACCATTGGCTACTCGTCAAGGTAAGGTTCAGGAGAATGCTGCGAAGCTTGCAGCTGAAGAGATTAATAAAGCAGGTGGGATATTAGGTTTACCAGTTAAAATTGTTGTTGGTGACACTAAGTTAGATCCAGACACTGCTGTATCAGAATTTAGGAGATTAGTTACTGTTGAAAAAGCAGTTGCAATGACTGGCGGTTTCTCAAGTGGTGTTATGTTTGCTATGATGGAAGCTATGGCAGAGTTAAAGGTACCATTCCTTGCTGACACATCATCACCAGGTCATCCTGCAAAAGTACATGATGAATACGATAAATATAAATACTGGTTCAGACTCCAGAATAACGGTGCTACATTCGCATGGGATGCCGCTGATATGCTAGACATGCTTGAAAAGAAAGGCTTCGACGTCAGTGAAATATACATTATAAGAGATGAGCATATCTGGACTGATGCTGTACTTAATTATTTCAAGCCAGAACTAGATAAGAGAGGAATAAAGATTGCTAAAGACGTTAAGATTCCAAGAGGATATTCAGAGTATGAGCCACTACTCTTAGAAGCTGCAAATATGGGTATCCAGGTTATCCATCCAATAATAGCAATAGCTGGTACAGGTGATATACTAGCTAAGAAGTGGGCTGAGCTTAAGAAGCCGGTATTAGTAGCTGGAAATGATATTAGTGCTCTAGACCTAGAGTTTTATGAGAAGACTGGTGGTGCAGCTGAAGGTTATATATTTGAAGCTCATGGTGGTGTTGTCTTGACGGCGCCACCAACTGATATGTGTAGACGTTTCATCGAAAATTACACTGCTAAATATGGTTATCCACCAGAAGCTCATCAAGGCTACGTCGCCTACGACGCAATATATCTATTTAAGATTGTTATGGAGACTGCATATAATGAGGGTAAGAATCCATTCGACCCAGATGTCATCGTAGAAATCCTAGAAAGATTTACACCTGACAATCCAATTACATTAACAAGAAAAATAGCGTTCTATCCACCTGGCGATGAGAGAAAGTTTGATCATGACATGGTATGGGGCGACGACTATACAAGAAACTGGATTTCTCAGTGGCAAAACGGAAAGCAGTACGTTATCTGGGGTAAAATAAAGAATGCAGATATGATATTACCTCCGTGGTGGCCTAAGTAAAAGATAATAATTATTTAACCCCTCTCAATAATTTTTATATATTAAAATTCTCTATATATAAAATATTTATTCAAAAAACTAAAAATATCCACTATAGAAAGTATTATAGTATAAGGCAGTTTCCCGGAATATCTTTTCCAAGGGGGTATTCATGGCCTCAATAACCGATTTAATAATAATATTATTATACGGAACAACACTGGGCGGTATTCTTGCACTCATGACTTGTGGCTTCACCCTTATCTTCGGTGTTTCTCGAATCCTTAACTTTGCTCATGGAGCTTTCTTCATGCTAGGAGCATACTTTGGCCTTACAGCTATGAGTTACCTTGGACTAGGCACCGGACCATCTGTAATTGTAGGTATGCTAGCGGTTGGTGTTTTAGCTCTAATACTCTACTATCTTACGGTATCACCTGTAAGACATAACGAATCGATGGCTATAATTGTAACACTAGCGTTAGCATTGATAATTGAAAACTTTATCTTCCTAATATTCGGCGAATACGGAATAACTTACCCTTCCCTTTTAACAGGGACTCTAGATGTATTTAATGTAACTATTACATATATGAGGATAATCGCCCTCGTAATATCCTTACTATCATTAATACTATTATCAGTATTTATTAGTAAAACTAGGATGGGTATGGAGATAGTAGCTGCATCTCAAGATCCTGAAGCCGCTGAGTTAATAGGTATAGATACAAATAAAGTATTAGCTTTAACAATGTTTATTTCTGCCGTCTTAGCTGGATTAGGAGGTGTATTATATGCACAGATTTATTCTGCAAATCCACTCTTCATACTTAAAACACTCATTTATGCCTTCGCAATCGTAATTCTCGGTGGTTTAGGGAGTGTTAAGGGAAGCATAATTTCTTCATTTATAATTGGTTATATCTTAACTGCTACGATAATGTTCTATGGTGCTAGATGGTCAGAATTTGTCTCATTATTAATTATAATAGCTATTTTGATAGTTAGACCCTATGGTCTATTTGGTGTTAAAGAATGAAGCTAAATATTTATGAACTCTTAAAAAAGCAGCTTAAACTTGAGACGTACGTATTTATTGCAATTTTAGTAATTATGGCCGTCATCCCTCCATTTATTCCTAGCGCTCTCATATACCTCCTAGGATTAACATTTCTATTCATCATACTAGCTACAAGCTGGGACTTAACAACTGGTTACACAGGTCAATTAAACTTAGGACATACTGTGTTTGTAGGTATTGGAGCGTATACTGCTGCTTTACTTCAAGTTCCAGAGAGACTTGCAGGTACACCTTTAGAGTTCATAGCTAGTATGCCTAAAATACCAATTTGGATAGATATGTTAATTGGCGGTATCTTAGCCGGAATATTTGGGTTAGTTATAGGTATAATTACCTTAAGGCTTAAAGGATGGTATTTCGCATTAGTTACTGCTATCCTACCACTCGTATTTGTAGAAATCACGCTAGTTTTTAGAGAAGTTCTTGGTGGTGAGGAAGGATTTTCAATAGGCTTTGAAAATGCATTAGCACCTACAACAATAGAAAAATATTACCTTTCCCTTATACTTATGGCTATATCCGTTATTATTCTACAAATTATAATTAATAGTAAACTTGGATTAAGATTTATGGCTATAAGAGATGATATAGACCTTGCAGAATCTATAGGAATCGACACAACAATATATAAAGTAATATCCTTTGCAATAAGTTCCTTTTTTGCCGGAGTAGCTGGTGCAGCAATAGTACACTATAGGCTTATTGCCTGCCCTGACCTATTCGATATACCGTTAATGCTACTAATTATTTTATCTGTAGTTATAGGTGGGCAAGGAACGCTTATAGGACCGGTCATAGGAGCAATTATTGTATATTTACTTAAGCATTGGTGGTTAAAAGCACTCGTACCAATGTTAACCTATCTATACATACCAATTAATGACGATATCATCCTATACATGATCCTGATAATTCTAGCTATACTCTTCCCTGAAGGAATTTGGATGAAACTAAAGGATTTATATAAATCTGTAATTGTAACAAAAATTGTAGCTAAACGCACTTAAATTTGCTCGAAATACTCTTTCTCTACTTCTCTTATAGACTCCACATCTCCCTCCCTAGTTATCTGCCCTTTAACCATCACATATACCCTATCTGCGAGTTCGAAAGCTAATTTTACATTTTGTTCGATTAAGAGCATCTCTATACCCATACTCTCCTTAATTCTCTGTAAGGCATTTCTAAGCCTAAGTAACACGATCGGCGCTAAACCCATTGAAGGCTCATCTAACATTAAGAACTTTGGTCTCGCCATCAACGCTCTACCTATCGCAATCATCTGCTGCTCTCCACCACTAGTATGCTTAGCTAAATGTTTTCTTCTTCTTTCAATTTCAGGGAAAAGATCGTATATTTCCTCAAGTCTTTTTTCGATATCTCCACCTCGAGCAGCTATTCTCAAATTATCCTCAACAGTCATGTCTGGAAATAGTCTTCGTCCCTCTGGACATACAGCAATTCCTAATCTACTCCTCTCATAAGGCTTTAGCTTTGTAATATCTCTACCTATGAACTTTATTGTACCATCAGTCTTAACAAGACCCATTATCGATCTAAATAATGTTGTTTTACCTGCTCCATTCGGACCTATAATCGCTACAGTCTCTCCTTTATCAACATGTAAATTTATTCCCCTTAAAATTAGCGCTTTCCCATAATACGCTTTTAAATTACTAACTTCTAGAATTCTCATTTTTCAACACCCAAATAAGCCTCGATAACTCTAACATCTTGAACTACTTCCTCAGGAGTACCGGTACTTATAATTCTACCAGCATTCAAAACAATAACCCTATCAACCTGAGTAAATAACTCCTTAAGCCTATGCTCTATAATCACCATAGTAACACCCATCTCCTTAACTCTATCAAGAACTCTACTTAACTCTGTAGATTCCTTAAAAGTTAAACCTGAAAATGGCTCATCAAGTAGTAACAGCTTTGGGTTAGTTGCAAGTGCCATACCGATATTCAACATCCGCATCTCTCCTGGAGGTAAATCACCAGCTAAGTAATCTCTTTTTTCCCAAAGACCTAACTCCTTTAGAATTTCATCAACATTATCACTAATTACATGAATATTATCATAAACAGAAAGGTTCTTAAAGACCTTAAGTATCTGGAAAGTTCTAATCATTCCTAACCTAGCTAACTTATGAGGCTTCATTCCAGTAACATCTTTATTATCATAAATTACTTTACCGGAGGTGGGTTTTAGAAATCCAGTTATTACATTGAATAATGTTGTTTTACCTGCTCCATTCGGACCTATAATACCCACACTCTCTCCTTTATCAACCTCAAAGCTAACATCTTTAACTGCCTCTAGCTCACCAAACTTCTTAGTTAACTCAACTGTCTTAAGTATAGTCATCATAAAATATTAAATCATTCAGTTATTTTAAATATTATTTTGTTATTAAAATGTTTGTTTTTCCTATTAACCATTATCAATTATATATCAACTAGTATTAACAGAATGTTAACATAAATGACTAAATTATTTTCCAGATATGATGTTTATATTCTTCGTAGGAAAATAATGTAGAAATATGAGTAATCTATACTTAATATACTTAATATACTTAACTAGTCTTTATTCTAAAACTATAAACTCTGTAATACTTCATGTTAATATAAATATTATGGGGAGAAGCGTATATTCTCGTAATTGTAATATGGATAAAAATATATATATTAGGCTATTTTTCTATTATCATCAATGGAGGGAATAAATTATGACTGAAATTATAGAATTCCGTGGTAAAAAGTTACCATTTGATGAAGATGGATATTTAGAAGATCCTACAGTATGGGATGAAGAGATAGCTGAATTCATAGCTGAGAGAATAGGTCTTGGGGAGAAGTTTAGGCAATATAAAGATGAATACTTAAAGGTACTATATTATATGAGAGACTACTTCTCTAAGTTTAATATTGGGCCACCATATGCAATGATACTAAAGAAATGTAAGATTTCAAATGAAAGATTCTATGAGTTATTCCCAAGGGGACCTGCTGAAGACGCTATTAAATTAGCTGGTTTACCAAAGGCAGCAGCTGCTGGCTGTTAAAACGTTCTCCCTCCATCACTTTTTACTTAAAAGTCAATATCTAAGGGACCAACCAATAAATTATATATATCCCAAATTTATTTCTTCTTCTACTTAGATTATCGTTATAGGGGTGTTTAATGAAGTTAGATTTTAGTCATCCAGGTAAAGAGTATGCATTAAAACCAACATTACTAAAAACTGCTCAAACACTTAATCTACCATATCCTAGAGAGTGGGATTTACAAAACTTAAACTTACCACCTAACTGGAAAGAGATATTTTTAAAGGAACTTGCAAAGGTCTTAAAGAGATGGAGGTCCGTTAGACTTTACTTGGATATCTGTGTTCATTGTGGCGCATGTGCGGATAAATGCCATTATTTCCTCGCTACACTAGATCCTAATAACATGCCTGTAAAGAGATCAGACTTACTCAGAAATATCTACAGAAAGTACTTTACTAAGTGGGGTAGATTAGCTGATAAACTTAGTGGGAAGGATGTCGAGTTGAATGAAGATTATATTAGGACACTATACATATATGCTTATCAATGTTCTATGTGTAGAAGATGTGCTGTTTTTTGTCCATATGGTGTAGATAATGCAGATATAACAATGGCTTCTAGAGAAGTATTATCAGCAATTGGTTTAACTCCTGCTTCATTAACTGTATCAATTGCTAATTGTGAAGTTACTGGAAATCACATAGGTATGACCCCCAGGGGATTATTAAATGCTGTAAGTCTACTTGAGGAAGAAATTGAGGAGGAAACTGGTGTAAAGGTTAAGGTACCGATTAATAAGAAGGGTGCTGAAGTTTTATATGTTCCACCTTCAGCAGACTTTAGACCTGGAGGTCCTCATTGGGAAACATTTAAGGGTGCTATCAAATTCTTTCATCATATTGGTTTAGACTATACTTTAAGTACTAAGGCTAGTGAAGGAGGAAACTTCGGTACATGGCTGAACTATGAGCATATGAAGAAAATTAATAGAAAGGTTTATGAGGAAGCTGTTAGGCTAGGTGTAAAATGGATATTGGGTGGTGAATGTGGACATATGTATCGAGTTGTTCAAGCATTCATGGCTACTATGAATGGAGATTTAGCTGAAAAATTAGAAGTTCCACAATCACCATTTACAGGTACGGTATTTGAGAATGCAGCAGCAACAAAAGTTGTCCATATTATGGAGTTTGTTGCTGATCTCTTTAAACATAAGAGATTAGACGTTGATAAAAGTAAAAACGATAAGTATGTTGTTACATTTAGTGATTCATGTAATCCTGCACGTGTCATGGGTTTAATTGAGGAACCAAGATATGTTATTAGGCAGGTTTGTAATAATTACGTAGAGATGGATCCAAACGTAAATAGGGAGAAAACTTTATGTTGTGGTGCTGGTGGTGGATTACTAACAGGAGAAACTCTAAGACTTAGGTTAAAAGCTATTAAGCCAAAAATTGATGCTATTAAAGCTACTGGAGCAAATTATCTAGCACTAATATGTGCAATAGATAAATCTGCATATGATGAGTATTTTATCCACTATGATATGGACGTAAAGGTAGGTGGGGTGATCGAATTAGTAGGCAATGCTATCAACTTTGTAGCAGACAATTTAAGAAGATAGGTGGAATGATGGCTAATGTTCTCCTCGATTTCCTATACTTTTACCTTCCATACATAACTGCTTTATTCTTCATAATATTTAGCATTTATCGATTAATATCTTGGTTTAGAGTACCAATGGTTATTAAGTGGCCTTTATCTCCTACTCCAAAAACAAATAGGGGTATAGCAGCAGACATTGTAAAAGAGTTAGTAACATTTAGGACAATATATAAAACAGATGATGTTTACTGGCTAGCAATATTTTTTCTACATATTAGTTTTTTCTTTATTCTGCTTCATGTAGTAACTTTCATATTTAGCTCTTTACTATTACCCGACCCTTTTCTAATATTTAGAGGAACAATATATCCACTTATAGAAGATTGGTTGACCGTATGGACTACATTTCTAGGTATAATTGCCGCTATAATTCTAATTTTTATCCTATTGAGGAGAATATTAGTTAAGGAAGTAAGGGAGATTACCTTACTTAGAGACTATTTTGAACTTCTCTTACTACTAATTATAATAACCCTTGGCGTATACATGCGTATATTTAACGTAATTCCGATTGAAGAAGCATTGAAATACTTTTATAGTCTAGCAACACTAAACCCAATAAAACCACCAGAAAACCCTATCTTTATACTACACTGTATACTAGCTCAACTATATATAATATACTTTCCCTTCAGCAGATGCTTCCATATATTTGGATATTTTGTAAATGGATGGATTGTGAGAAAAGGGATTAAGTAATGAAGCTTTTATCAGACGGATATAGAGCATTATCAAATAAACCTGAAGATTATAAAAGGGCGGCTGAGAATATACGGGATCTACTAAGAAAAGAATTTAAGCATAAGTATAGAATTATTAAGACTTCACTAGATTTATGTACTAGATGTGGTTTATGTGTATCTCACTGTTTCTTATATGAAACTACTGGTGAGGAAATATATAATCCACTTTATAGAATTAATCTGTTAAGGAAGATTATTCATGGAAAGGGTCGTGGAGTTCTAGGTTTCTTAAATGTGGGAGATGAGATTACTCCTGAAGAGATAGAGGCTTTAGCAGAGAATATTTATCGTTGTAATATGTGTAGAAGGTGTAGTATGTTCTGTCCATTTAGAGTTGATAATGCTTTAATAGTTAGAGAGGTAAGGGATATCTTAAGTAGATTAAATATTGCACCTAGGGATCTACATGAATATGGAGCTTTAAGACAGATAAAGTATGGCGCTGTTATTAGTATGAATAGGGCAGCTTTCTTAGATATTGTCAAGTTTATGGAAGAGGAAATCGCTGAAAAAAGAGGGTTTAAAATAGAGATTCCTGTTGATAAGAAAGGTGCTGAATATCTACTACTAAACGTAGCATCCGATTATATTAGACTTCTAGAAGATGTGATGGGTATAATTGAAGTACTAGATTACCTTGGAGTAGACTATACTCTATGCTCAGAGTTTAACGATGCATCAAACTATGGAGTATTTTATAGTGATGATTATTTATCCCAGATAATTAGAGGTCATATTGAAATCGCTAGAAAACTTGAAGTTAAGAAAATACTTGTTGGTGAATGTGGACACGCTACATTATCACTTAGAGTATTCAAGGATATTGTTCCAGAAGCAAGAGAGTATGAAATAATAAGTATACTAGAGCTTACAGATGAATACTTAAGAAGAGGAAAATTAAATTTGGATCCCACAAAAAATAAGGAACTTGTGACTTATCATGATCCATGTTTTTTAACGAGGATCATCGGGTTAATTGAAGAGCCTAGAAGATTATTAAGAGCTAGTGTACAAAATTTTATTGAAATGGAGCCAAATAGGGAGCTAAATTATTGTTGTGGTGGTGGTGGTGGAATTGCTGTAATGTATAGTAATAATTTCTTGGAGTGGAGAATGAAAATTTCTGGTAAGAAGAAGGTGGAGCAGATCGAAAAAACTGGAGCTGATATTGTAGCTACCGCATGTTCTAATTGTAAAAGGCAACTTAAAGATTTGGTTTATCATTATAAAGCTAAGTGGAAAGTGTATGGTGTGCATAGGTTAGTTGCAAATGCCTTAGTTTATTAATTTATTTATCGGGTGTATGGTTATGTCGGGAAAATTGAGTAATCAAGTTGTGAAGGTTGGGGTTATTTTACCACTTAGTGGACGTTTTAAGTATTATGGAGAAACTGGCTTATTCGGTTGTCAAATGGCCGTTGAAGAAATTAATGAAAATGGAGGGATATTAGGAGCAAAAATTGAGTTGATAGTTGAGGATTTTAGCGAGGACCATGAAAAAGCCGGTGAACTAGCAGAGAAATTAGTTAATACAGATAATGTACATTTCATAAGAGGCACATTTTTAAGTCCCGCAGCAGTCAATGTAATTAAAGTAACTGAGAAGTACGCAGTGCCCTTCATAACAATTGGATGTTCAGCAGACGAAATTACAGAAAGAGGTTTTAAATATGTTTTTAGAATGTCGACAAACTCTCTTATATTCAACAAGCTAGCTATAGAGTTCTTAGAGAAGATTGTTATACCAACTATAAAACCAATGGGTTCACTTAAGATAGCTACGATGTATGAAAACATGCTGATGGGACATTCATTTATAAAAGGTGGATTCTTAAGACTTATAAGCAGATCACATCCAGATTGGGAAATAATCTCGATTCACGCATATAGCTATAAGAAACCAGTATTTACGCATATCATAGAGGACTTAATTATACAAAACCCAGATATTCTAGTTATCTCTACATATCTAGAGGATGGTGTATCGCTAATAAAACAAATAAGAGAAGAGGGCCTTAATCCTAGAGTTATTTTGGGTATAGGAGCGATACAAACCTTAGCGTTTATAGAAATGTCGGGAGAAGATGCAGAAGGTGTATTTATATGTAACGAATTTTGGCCTGATCGGCAACATCCCGATCCTAAGGCGTTAAATAAATTAGCAACTAAGTTCTGGGATAAATATAAAAGACCATTTGACTTCCTAGCCTATAGTGGATATGCAGGTATGTACATAATAAAACATGTAGTTGAAAAATGTGGATGTCTTGAAGCATCAAAAATTAGGGAGCTTCTATTATCAGAAAAGTTTTACTTTCCATGGTATGGTGAAATATTCTTCCTTGAGAATGGTCAAATGAATATTATACCAGCAATTACTCAAGTGCAAAAAGCTAAACCTGAAGAACCTTGGCAAGCCCATAAACTAACATTCCATACTGTATATCCACCACCATATAACTCTTCAGAACCAGTAATATAAGCAGTTAGAAAAGCTAAGCTAAGAAACTAATAAAGAAAAATCATGGAAGAATTTTATTTCCTCTCTCCTTCAGGCCCATACTCATCTAACTCATCTTTATATAACTTGTAGTACTCTTCCCATGTCATAGTTTCTCCTGGAATTTCATCATTCCACGGATTAATATGTCTCTTGTGTCTAGCGATATGTCTCATATTCTTCGATGGGGCTAGAAGCCAACCAATTAAATGAGCAACCTTACTAAATGGTATGTACATAAATAGAATCATAGCGAGAGTATAGTGAAGTAGGAAGTAAATGTTGTTTGGAGGTAAAGTTGGATTTAAGTATACTAGGCTTAACATATAACTCCTAACTTCATCTAAATTAATAACTCCACATGTCCTAATGTAGTTACCAAGGATTACTAGTGATAATAATAGAAGTAGTATTACATAGTCTGATAATTTGGATATTAAGCGAATATGTGGAAGTACTATTCTTCTAAGGATTAGGTATGCCAGTGGAAATGTAAATAATATTCCTGAGTATGTAGCCAGTTTATCAAACCAAATACTATTTACAACATCACTGAAACCTGAGTATAGGTATATATTAAATAGGTGTACTAAGAATGTAATGCCAAGTAAAACGTGGAATAGGTAACCTGAAAACCATAATTTCTTATTTGCTTTAAGTAAGCTTCTGAATGATGCGAATTCTACACCAAGTCTAGCAACAACACCTGTTCTAGTTATTGGTGCATTAGCATCTGTCAAGGGTATTCTAACAGGTAAGTATGAGGAGAACCATCTAGATAACCTAAAGAGTAGTCCACCAATGAATATTGCAATTGATAAGTATGGCATAATTACCCCGATAAAATACAGTAGTATATCCATATACCGTACACCATTAGCTCTGCTAATAGTTACTCTATGTTACACATCTTATTTACTTACATATATACTCATAATATAGGAAATATATAGATGAAGTAGACCTTCAAAAAATTATTATTTTTTATGTGGTAAGCTTATATATTGGATATGCATGTGTTCCTAAAACAACTTTATAACCTAAGCTTTCTAAAGTTAACTTTAAAACCTCTATATCAATTGGGCAGTTAAAAAGCTCTATTGCTCTTAAAACACAAGTAGCTATAAATATGATATCTACATTAGCATCAAAAGTTTTTAATATGCGATTAATTAAATCTATCTTCATAGTTACTGGTCCTGGACAACTACCACAAGATGTTAAAAATATAACATCAACTTTTTCATTAGGTAATGTACTGAATTTACCGCTTCTTTCACTTAGTGCTTTAAAGCACTTAATACATCCAGGGCATATCTCATCTATCATCTTTTTACATCCAATTATGCCTATCTTCACAGTCATCTAAACTCAACCAGAACTATTTACTTAATTTTATTTAAATAGTTTGCCATAATATCTTAAGAATGATTAAAAGATTAGGGTATTTATAAAAAAACTATTAGTAGTATAACAAGGAATATTACTGCGAAACCTATGGCTATCCATTCTTCATCTAGAGCTAGCTTCTTTATTGGGAACTCCTTATTCCTATTCATATAGAGATATAGTACTATGTTTGTAATTATAAAGTTCAGCGCCATAAGTAGGGCAGCTACGCCTTGTTCTGTTACTGGATCTAACGTAGCTATCCACGAAAGTATCGCTAGCTGAATAATTAGGAGTATAGCTGTAACATACTCCATTTTCATGCGACAACACCCTTACAACCAGACTTAATCCTATATAAAACACAATAACTAGCTACGAAATACTTCACTAGTAAAGCCATCGAGAATACTAATATTACTGATAATGCTGAAAATACTGGTATTGTTAACGTATGTAGGGAGCTTAAATTAATTATGTTTGCTGTAGATGCTGCGGAGATACATACAAGTAGATTAAATATTAATGATTCAGCAAGGTATCTAGCTTTAGAAGTCTTTATGAACTTTTCATATAATAAGGTTATTTCTCCAGCTCTAATCTTCTTTACTCTCCTATACAGTAGGTACATGATACCTGCTATTACTACTGCTGGTACTCCTAGTATTATTATTGCATCGATAAGCGGTATAGTCATGCCAGGAGTAAATGCACCCCAAATTGTTAATATAAATATCTCGACTACAGCAATTATACCTATTGTTATCTGAACTGGTCTATCCCAAATATCTAATTTCTTTGATCTATCTATGAAGGGTAAGAATATTACTATTAAAGCTAAGATCGTAAATAGTGTAAGTGCTACTCTAACACCAACGGCACCTTCAAATATCTCTATCTTCAATATCTGATACATCCATAGGAAGTACCATTCTGGCTGTGGCGTATACTTAGCTGCTTCTTCGGGAGTATATTTTGGAGGTAATTCAGATGGAATTATTGTTGATATAATAAGTATTGCAGCTATAAATGAAAAGACGAGTATTAAGTAGTATGTAAGTATTTCTGGGAACCACTCAACTTTTTCTTCAGCTTCTTCTCTATAATCTAGGACATCTTTCATAAATCTTCTCCTTATAGGCTCTGAAGCACCATGTACCTCAAACATATGCATTTTTATTGCAAAGAGTACTAGAAGAACTGCTGGCAATACAACTACGTGGAAAGCGAAAAATCTACTTAGAAGTTCTTGTTCAGATCCAGTTCCACTAATTAACGTTTTTATCCATAGATTTATTGGTTCAGGGAGGTTCATTAGCAACCCTATTGATACGTCAATCGCAGATTTAGAGATTACAGTCCAAGGTAGCAAGTAACCTGTAAATGACGATGCTAATGCAGTTAATCCCATTAATACACCTACAATCCACATGAGCTCTCTAGGTCTAGTATACTGCTTAAGGAAGTATGCCCTTACAAGATGTAAAAATGCAAAAATGATCATTGAGTATGCACAGTATAAGTGTAAGGTAGCTAATGTTCTTCCAAATGGAACCATATCTCTAATCATAGATACTGATTCATAGGCTTGATCTACAATTGGGCGGTAGTGTTGTAATAGTAGCATACCTGAGAATCCCTGTATAAGGAATGCTGTAAATGCTAGTGCACCCAACCAATAAAGTGGGTGAAGCGAGTATCTAGGTTGCGGTCTTAGAATAGTCTTTGAAAATCCAAATCTCTCATCAATCCAGTTTACAAATTTCCTAATATAACCTTCTTCTTTATTCTTCTCCCCCGACAAGTTCACCACCAATTAGATCCCAGCGGGGGTCAGAGTGACATGGGGTAGGACCTTTACCAAATATTGCAGGCGGAAGCATCTCAATAGCATAAATATCCCCCGTCTCTTCATCTAACTCTAACTTTACCATAGGTAATTCACAGAGTGGAGGTCCAGCTAGTACCCTCGCTCTATCCTCAGCATCATACCATCCACCATGACAAGGGCAGTACAATACATTCTTACCCTTATATACATTTTCTGGGTCATCAGCTTTATAGAATCTAACTATACAACCTAAATGCTGACAAATAATATTGTATGCTACTATATCCTTATCTGGACCAATCCCACCTGGAACAGGTTTACCAAGCTTAATAATTATAGCGGGTGTCTCTTCTAAAGGATAATTAAATTGTACAGGCTCTCCGACCTTAAGATCCTTAATGTTAATTACCTTAACTCTAGGCCATGGTGGAAATGAAATTTGCGCTGTTCCTAATGATTTTAAAACATTAAGAAAGCTAGCGAAACATGCAGCCACGGATGCGGCAGTAATTATTTTTAGTGCAGTTCTTCTGTTTTCATCAATAGAAGACTTTTCCTTAGCCATATAGGTTCCTTCACCACCCCTAAAGATGGGGAAAATCTATTAATAGATGTAATGCTTAACTTTAATATTCTAGAAATATACTATGTATATTTATGTATATTTTAGTATATATTATACTAAATAGAAAGAAATGCAAATTTGTTTTTAGTTTAGGTTAAATGGAGGTGTTCTTATAGTGGATAATTACTTGGAATTCTACGATTTAGTAGTTGATGCTTTTCCAGATGGTGGTTCGTCAGGACCTCTCAAGGAGGCTTCTAAGGAGGAAATTAAAAATGTTAAAAATGGAGTAAGAATAGAGTATGTAGCTACACTTTCAGCTGGCTATGTATCCTCAGGACCACCACTAGAAGTGCATATCAAGGATGGAAGAATAATTAGATGTCTACCCTTCCACCTACCCGAAGACTTCAGAACATGGGAGATAAAGACTGATAGAGGTACATTTAAGATCGAATCTAAAAAGAGAGTACCTGAATTACTCTGGCTTGCATATAAGAAACGTGTTTACTCTCCATCTAGAGTAAAATATCCATTAAAGAGGGTTGATTGGAGCCCCGACAATCCAAATCCACAAAATAGAGGTAAATCTGGATTTGTGAGGATAAGCTGGGATGAAGCTATTAATATAGTTGTTGACATGATTAAGAGGATAAAAGAGAAGTACGGTAATTTAGAGCCTGTACTAGTACAGGCTGAGGGGCATGGACAGCCAGGTTTCACACATTGTTGTCACTATTATGGTGGATATCTCTTTGATAAATTAGATATGGGCTGGACTCATCAGGTTAGAAACCCAGATAGTTGGGAGGGTTATTACTGGGGGGCAAAACTTGCTTGGGGGTTCGATCCAACTGTTGGTGAGCCATATCAGGATGGTGTATGGGATAATGTACTACAATATACCGAGTTAGCGATATTTACTGGTTGTGATCCAGAAACAACTTCACCAGGATTCGGCGGTCAGATCCAGTCACACTTCATACGTTTCCTTAAGAAAGCTGGAATAAAGATTGTAGCTATAGCTCCAGATGCTAACTATACAACAGTAATTCACGCTGATAAATGGATCCCCATTAATCCAAATACTGATGCAGCATTATATCTTGCAATTGCGTATGTATGGATTACTGAGGACTTGTATGATAAGGAGTATGTAGAGAAGTACTGTGTAGGTTTCGAGGAGTTTAAGAAACATGTTTTAGGAGAAGATGACGGTATACCAAAAACTCCGGAGTGGGCGGAGAAGATAACTGGCATACCACAATGGACAATTAAGGCATTAGCAAGAGCATGGGCTAAGAAGAGAACTTCTATAGCAGTACACTTCGGTGGGCCAAAAGTTAGAGGTAAAATGAGTCATTTACCTGCAAGGCTAGAGGCGTATTGTCTTGCGATGCAGGGACTAGGAAAGCCTGGAAGAACATTCTTTAGATTCTACTTCTCTACAATCGGTTTAGGTAGAGGCTTCTTAATCAGTCACGTTCCAGCACTACCAAGGTACTTAGATGTGGAGATCGGTGGAAGATTAACTCATCCAGCTGTTGGATATGCTATAGTTCCACCACCACCAAAGGGAATCCCACTTATCAAGACTCTAGTTCCAGATGCTATCTTAAATCCACCAATCAAGTGGTGGTGTTGTGGAGCACAGGTTAACGCTACCGAGGACCTCTTCGAGAAATATAGATATCCACCAACTGATGATCATCCAGGTATTAGGATGATTTGGAATGAGAATGGATGCTACACTACATGTTGGCATGGATACAAGTTTATAGAAGCACTTAGAAGTCCAAAGATAGAATTCCACGTAGTTATCCATCCATGGCTTGAAAACGATGCATTATTCGCAGATCTAGTTTTACCAGCATTAACAGACTTTGAAGTAGCAGATGTATTATCAATCTCTCGTATGGATATAGTAGCAGTTGGTTACCATGATAAATGTGTTGATCCAATAGGAGAATCTAAGAGTGATTATGAAATTCATAAGATGATTGCTGAGAGGTTAGCGAAAGAGTTCAATAAACCCGAGCTATTAGAAGCATTCCCAGATCCAGAGGAGTTTGCAAGAAATGCATATGAAGGGTCATTAGCTTATAAGAAGTATAAGATTAGCTGGGAGGAGTTAAAGAAGAGGAAGGTCTTTATATATCCATGTCCAACATGGGAGGAGTGGGCTGAAATTAAGAAGCAGAATGACTTCGAGGTTTATGGAGACTTCTTTACGTGGTTCTATAAGAGAGGATCTGGCTTAGAAACTCCAAGTAAGAAGTTTGAGTTCGTCTCCAACTATGCACTTGAGTATGCTCCAGATGATCCAGAGAGGCCTCCAGTTGCTAAGTGGGTTGAGCACGATGAGCTTCCGACCTCACCGAAAGCTGAGAAGTATCCATTCTTAGTAGTAGCTAACCATCCAAGATATAGATTCCATGCTCAGGGAGACGATAACATGTGGCTAAGAGAGTTATATAAGGTACGTGGACCAGATGGCTATCTATATGAGCCAGTTTGGATTCATCCATCAGATGCTGAGAAACTAGGAGTAAAAACTGGAGATGTAGTAATGGTCTATAATGACATAGGTTCAATACTAGCTGGAGTAGTTGTTACAGAGAGAATTAAGCCAGGCGCTGTATTGATAGAACATGGTTCTAGAGTTGACTTAATAAGTATTGAGGATAGATTAGATAGAGGTGGAGCAGTAGATCTAATAGCTCCATCATCAGCTGAGAAATACAAACCTGGAGAAGAAATTAGAATTCCAGAGCAGATTTGTTCAGGGTTCCACGTTGCAATTAAGAAAGTCGATGTTAATGAGTTAATGAAGAAGTATCCAGAGATGCAGAAGAAGCATATGCATCCAATCACAGGACCAACCCTAGAAACATATCTTGTAGAAAAAGCTGAGTAGGAGGTGGAGAATATGGCAGGTAAAGTTATGATTATTGATGTAAGTAAGTGCACTGGATGTATGTCATGTGTAATTGCATGTAAAGATGAGTTTGTAGAGAATGATTGGAGTCCATATTCAAAGCCACAGCCTGAATATGGCCATTTCTGGATGAGAGTTGACAAGGTAGAAAGAGGTTCTATACCTAAAGTTAAGGTAACATATTTCCCAATTCCATGCATGCACTGTGATAATCCACCCTGTGTTAAGGCTTGTCCGGTAAATGCTATAGTTAAGAGGGAAGATGGAATAGTATTAATTGATCCAAATAAATGTGATGGATGTAAATCTGTAGGTTCAAAACCACTCTGTATGGATGCATGTCCATACAACGCAATATACTTTAATGAAGAATTAGGTATTGCACAGAAATGTACATTCTGTGCACACCTACTAGATGATAAAGACTGGAAATATGGTCCTAGATGCTATGATGTCTGTCCATCAGAAGCAATAATATTTGGTGATGAAGACGATCCAAAGATTAAAGAATTACTTAAAGATGCACAGGTACTACATCCAGAGTATAACACTAAGCCAAGAGTATTTTACCTAAACTTACCAAAACCATTTATAGGTGGCTGTATAGTTGATCCAGAGGATAAGGAAGTAGTTATCGGGGCTAAGATTACCGCACTAGACCTTTATACTGGGAGCAAATTCGAAGCAACTACCGATGAATTCGGTGACTTCTGGTTTACGGATTTAGAGTGGAATCATAAATACCTACTGAAAGTTGAAAAGGAAGGTTATAAAGAGAAGATTATAGGAGTCTTCACCACAGAGAAAGACGTAAACGTTGGAGACGTATTTCTAACCAAAGAGAAAAAGTAAAAAGTCCTTAACTTCCCATATCTTTTTTATTTTTTAAATTATCAACCTAATTCTAATTTAACTGGTAATTCTTTTATTTAATCAGTAGATTAGCGTAGTCTATAAGTTTCTCAATAATCTCTTTCTCAATTCTTATAAATCCTCTAGTTATTTTCCCAAAAGCTTTGTAAAATTCAGTATCAGCATTTTGAATAACATCATCAGCAAGTTTAGGAATCCACTTCAATATATGTTCAGTTAAAAACTTCTTCTGAGTATAGAGAGTTTTCTTCAAATTTTCTAGCTCTCCTGACTCTAATTGCTTAATAGCTTTTCTACATAAATGTGCCATGAAATACATTTCTAACGCAACATGATCCTCAGGTTCTGTGAAATCTGGAGATTTTACAAGTCCCTCTTCTACATACATATCTAAAACTTGATCTCTTTCATCTTGATATAGATATCCAGTGAGGTAAACAGATTCTGACGGATGAGGAATTCCTTTTTTCTCACGAGCATACTTAACTCCTAGAAATAAACTTGCGTAATCAACTGCAAGCTCAAGTAAGGCTTGATCTATCTTCCCACTATCTAACTTATTGAGGTAAACATATAATTCCTCGAATCCATCTTCAACATTAGAGTCTACATCTCCAATTAATTTGTGTTTTAGTAAATGTTCTCTTTGATTAAGCAAATTACTCAATAAATCTTTATCAACTTCTTTTTCATAAACCCTACCTAGAAGTGAGTACATTCTTTCTCGTCCTTTAAGAGAACGCATTAAAAGAGATTTAACTTTCTCTATATCTTTCATCATAAAACATTAAGAGATACTCCATTTCAATATAAAACTTTATATATTCAAAATTGTTATTATAGATAGCTCTAATTCTATTAATTACTAGCCATGAAATACTTGACAAGTAAGAATATTATAATTAGTTGGTGATTAAAATGCTTGATATCGTAATAATCCATCCTCCAGCTATTTATGATTTTAGAAAGAAAATAATTTTTCCAGGTCCCATTGCCTATACAGTTAGAGAAAGTACTGATCAATTTATAATTCCCCCAATTGGAATGTTTAGTATAGCTGATTACCTTGATAAGAACGGGTATCGTGTTATTATAGATAACCTTGCTGACCGAATGGTTTTCGATAAATTCTTCGATGTAGAAAAACACCTAAAAACATTGGAGGCTAGAGTTTATGCAGTTGGTCTTCATTGGGTTGTACATTCACAGGGAGCAATTGAAATTTGTAAATTATGTAAAAAGTTTCATCCAGATTCTATAGTTATTTTAGGAGGATTAACTGCTACTATATTTCATACTGAAATTATTAAGAAAATGAAGTTTATAGATGCGGTTGTTAGAGGAGAAGCTGAGATACCTCTATTAAACCTCATGAATATATTAGATAAATATAATGAAGTCCGTGCGTGTCCAAACATAACAGTTAGGGATAAAGATGGAAAAATCGAGATAGGTGAGGCAAGAAAACTAAACGTTGATATTAATCAGTTTGATTTTACGAGACTAGACTTAATTAAGCCTAAAAGAGCATTTTTCCCTAGGGATATGCCCCCTCACTTCTGCTTACCTATTTGTCGTGGCTGTATATATAACTGTGTATCATGTGGAGGGTCTCTATATTCATATAAGAAGTATTTGTATAGGGATAAACCATCCTTTAGAAAACCGGATAAAATAGCTGAAGACATGCAAAAACTTTCTGAGCAGGGAATAAAAATGGTTTTCTTATTTCAAGATCCTAGAATGAATGGTAGGAGGTACTATGAAACATTAATTAGAGAAATTCGAGATGCAAAGGTGCCTTTACTACATTTATCGATGGAGTTATTTAAACCCGCAAATGAAGAGTATCTTAGTATGTTGTCGAAGATTGATACTCCATTAACACTAACTATATCTCCAGAATCTGGCGTAGAGCATGTTAGAATTGCTCATGGAAGAAAATATACAAACACCGAGTTATTTAAGACTATTGAAATATGTAGGCGATACAGGGATAATATACATTTGATAGTATTTTTTATGCTTGGATTGTCCAATGAAACGTTAGAAACTATAAATAGAACTGTAGAGGTATGGGAAAAGATTTGTTTAATAGATAAAGGCTTTAATACTATAAATTTTGCTTTTGGACCAATGATTCTTCTTGATCCTGGATCATTAGCCTTTGATTATCCAGAGAAATTTGGGTATAAGCTGATCTTTAAGAGTTTAGAGGATTACGTAGAGGGGCTTTCAAATCCATCTTGGCATCAATGGATTAGTTATGAAACTAAGTTTTTAACTAGGAGTCAATTAGCGAAGTTAGCTATTGATTTAATTGAAAAATCAATAGAGTTGAGAGAGAAGTATGGAATCTACGATAGGAGATACGCTTTAAGAGAGAAAGTATATTATGTAATGACTAATAGGCTCGTGATAAGTAAAGTTGACGAAATTATGAAGTATAAGGATGAAGAGAAAAAGCAACTAGAACTTAGAATGTTAAAGGAAACTATAGATAGATATTTAAAAGCAATTTAGTTATTAAGCCTTTTTTCTATGCTTTAGTAACTCCATAATTTTCCTCTTTAACTCATCATAACTTATGATTAAGTCAGATTTTACTTCTGTACGGTAGGTATAGATGCCTAGTATAGGTTCAGAAGCTATTTCTAAAAGTTCCTTAATTTCATCATTATTTCTAACTATGATAATCTTATGGATATCTCTGCTTTTCCCTAAGCTATATTTAAATCCTTCAACAAAAATGATATCTGAATTCCATATTAGTCTCTCCATCAACTTTATAACATCCATATCTGGATAGTTATTTGCTGAACAGTCGCTTAACTGCTTAACCATAAATAACTTAGTCTTAGACATTCCTATAACAGTCTCTGCCCCAGCTTTTGAGAACCTCCAAGTATCTTTTCCCCTAATATCGACATCAAAGTTATCATGATGTATGTGTTTTAAAACTGAGACTCGTATTCCAGAATTAACCAGATCTCTAGTTAACGCTTCTATTAATGTTGTTTTACCAGCCCCCTTTCTTCCTATAACACATATTATAAGGGGCTTCATCATCAATTCTTAAAATAAAGAAAGGTTTATTAAGAGTAATTAGGATATATTGAGGCTCTCCATATTACTGAATAGTGTAACTTTAATGATATCTCCTTTTTTGGCCTCCGTTTTCGGTGGAACTAGGATGTATCCTTGAGCTTCTGTAAATATAGTTAAGAGCGTAGAGCCACCCAGCTTCTTTATATGAGGTGTTGCATATATCTTTCCATCTTTCCACTTTAAAGCTACTGTTCTAAATGTATATGAACCCTTCTTAACGTCTACGTCACTAGTTAATTCAGCGTAAACTACAGGTAAAAGCTTAGCTGAATCAAAAAACATCTTAGAAATTAGTGGGTAAACAAAATTGTATAGACATGAAATTGCAGATCCAACATGTCCAGGAACTAGAAATACAGGTTTATTCTCTATCTTAACGAGTCCAGAAACTTTTCCTGGACTCAGATTTGTTCCGTGGAATATGACTTCACCAATCTCCTCTAAAGATCTTCCTGTATAATCATTTAGTCCTATTGAAGCGCCTGCAACAAGTAACATCATATCGTATATATGAATATTATCTAGAACCTTAGCTTTAATCTCATCAATGTTATCTGAAACAATTCCTAAGTGATGTGGTTCTGCCCCTAACAACTCTAAACTCTTAGCGATAAATACAGAATAGTTATCTGGATATACAATTCCCCTATTCATTCTCTCTAGAAGCTCATTACCAATAGCCATAATTCCAACTCTAGGTTTTCTATAAACCCTTATACGAAGTATACCTAATTCCAGTAATAATGCTATATCTTGAGGTCTAATAAAACGCCCTTCACTTAGTATCAACTCTCCTTTACGTATATCATCTCCTTTCAGAATCATATCTTGCTCAGGGTCAACTTCCTTTTTTATTAATACTTCATTATCTTTCTCCTCAGTATATTCAATCCTTACTATTGCATTAGCACCTTCAGGAATCGGTGAATTGGATGAAACGTAAACAGCACATCCTTTATCAACTTTAAACTTACCATGATCTTTCTCGCTAAAAACACGGCCCACTAATTTTAGCTTTATAGGATTTGATGCTGATGCTCCAGCTGTATCCTCAGATCGAACAGCGTATCCATCGTAAAAAGCAATGTCATATGGTGGAAGGTCCCTATCTGAAACTATATCCTCAGCTAAAACATAGCCAAGTGAATCTACAACTGGAACTACAATTTTTGAAGACCTACTATCAAATGCATCAAGAATTAACTTTGTAACTTCCTCAAAAGGTCTAGCTTTAAATTTATATCGTGGCATAGCGAAACACTAATAGATAGATTTAGAAGGATATTTTAATAAACTTATACTTAATTAAATATATTAGTTCTAACTATAACGCATTAATTATATATTAAAGATATAACATGACTAAGCTAACTCATCACTAATATTAGTTAAATTAAATAATTAAATATAATATATTATGCAATTCTATACATTATACAGTTCTCTGATTAATAATCAATATAAGGTATATCTATGCTATCAAATATATCAAATATTCTCCTTATTGAGTTGAAGACGATAACTTTAAGTTTAATTTAACGTGTATAATTATAATTTATTGATAGAAGCTGTTAGTAAGAGATGGTGAATTACTATGAAAAAGCTACTTGGAGCGATCATTATATTAATCCTTCTAGCTGGATTAGTCATGAGTTATACATACGTAGAAGCTCAGTATATTCCTTCAAGAGAGGAAGTTAAAGTTAAGATAAACTATACTCCTAAAGGTGTCATCTTAACTATCATATTCAAGTTTAAAGCTCCTGGAAGGTATAGCTGTGCAGTAGATAGTGTTATAATAAGCAATCAATCTATCACAGTTAACTTATCGCTTGAGAAAAGTGAGGGTAGGAAGCGTCAGCTAGTATTCCCAGTACTACTAGGTGAAATTCCAACTGGAGAGTATGAGTTAACTCTAAATATTAATGATGCAACTGTTCTAAAGGAGAAAATTAAGGTTAGGAAGTTTGAGCATAGAAGGGAGATAGCGGGCTTCCAAATATACGATACAGGTGTAATTTCAATTGCTATTCCAACTCGTCCAAGTTTCCCATTTTACATATGGTGGTATAACTATGATAACTCAACAGTATACGTCGGTAGATACTATGGTATTGCTGAAGTATGGCTATGGCCAGGATATAAGTTTAGAAGCAAATTCCTATTTAATGAATCCGGGGATTTAGCAGAGCAAATTGCCATTAGATTATCTACAGCGGTAGACATTGAGGGGATCCATTCAGATCTTAGTGAATTAATGGAATTAATTGAAAAGGGCGAACTTAGTAAGGCAAAAGATGTAATTGACGATATCCTTTCGGAATTAAGTAGGTATAATAAATCCGAAAACGTGAAAAACATTATTTCTAAGCTAGAGAAGATTGAAATAATAATTGAGAATATTAGCCAAGTAGATTTACTCAAGTATAAAGCTGAACTACAAGACTTAACTAATGAAATTAAGAAGGTATTTATTGCAAACGTAACTGATATATTCTCATCAGTCTTTCAGGACATTTTTATGGATGTACTATCACTAAATGATACGATTGTCAAGATCATTTCAGGAAGTGGATCTCTTGAGGATCTAGTTGAGGAGGCTCAAAACAAGATTAATGAGATAATAGTAGAGCTAAATACAGTAATTATAGTTAATGATGAGCAGATTATTAAACATAAAGAGTCAATAATAGATCTCTTAATAAGCATCAACAATACTTTAACTAAGCTATTACATGCTAGTGCCGCTGAAAAACCAAGGCTTATAGCTAAGCTAGTAAAGGACTCAAAGGAACTTCTATCTAAAGCTAAAGACTATATGATGGGTTTAATGGTTAGTTGGGCGCAAGAGTTAACAGCTAGATTTAGGGATTTAATAGCTGAAGTTGATAATATTGCGAGAGGATCTGAAAATATAAGTATAGTATTAGAAGATATAGAGACATGTTATAGAGCTCTTGAAAAAATCAATACAACATTAGATTCATTATCTGAAATACTGAACCTCACAAAAACATATCTCCTAAATATAAAAACTACATTACTAAATATCTCAGATTATTTAGACAAGTTATATGAGCTAAATGGACTTATCAATGAGATTAAGGATACACTTCAGGAAATTGCTCATAATATCTCACAGAAAATCAAGATGTATATCATGAAAATTGTGAAGTTTATAAGGTATGCTCATCCATTCCATATTCCATTCGCTATGCTAAAGTGGATGCTAGAGCCTCCAGAGAATATTACAGATGATACAGGAAATGTTATAGGTGTCCAGTTTACGTTTGTATCTGAGGGTTTCAAGGGGCGCTTTAAGGAAATGTTTGGTTTAAGCGACTTTAGAATTGTAATTAGAAATAGAATGTATTTTGTTCCTGTTAATGAAACTATAGGTAATCAAACATATACTATAACTAGAGCTGAGCTAAAAAATGATATCATCATTTCTGGATATAAATGGAACTATGATCTACTAAAGGAATATATAAATGTAACTAAGCTAAATGTTACACCAAGACTAGTTTTATTTGCACACTTTAATACATTACCAGCTAAAGTAGGTTTCGCTGAAGAAATAGTCAATAAGACTGGAGCTCCACTTAAAGTTAAAGTTGGTACAGAAGAAGTAAAAGTACATAAAGGAGTTCTTTATGAAGATGATATTCAAAAGTTTGAAGTAAATATTATGAGTGAAAATGGAACAGTATGGGGCTTCTATAGATTTCAGCCAAAAGCTATAGTACATTATGAGAATCACGATGAGATTATAGAAGTTAAGGGTGTATTCCTATTAACCGAGAGGTTACTAACAGTATTCCTAGTCTACCCATACTTTGACGGCGGTGTACTAGAGCATGATCCATTATTCGGAGTTGTAGTTGAGGAGACTGAAGAATCACCAATATATAGTGTTTCAATAAGTGGCGGTGAGATATCGAGTGTCGAAGCTACGGAGACATCAGCAAATATACAGTCAGTTACTATACAAACTGGAGTTCCAGCTACTGAGGAGACACCACTAGGTGAAGGTGTGGAGGAAGAAAGACTACTAATGAGTAAAGAGATGATAATGATTCTAGCTGGAGTAATAATAGTTGTTATAATAGTTGCTGCTTTAGCACTTAGAAGAGGAAGATAAAAAGCTTTATAATCTGGTTAGTGTTTATCTTAATACCTTGAGGAGAAATGTTTTCGCTAGAATTACCAACGATGAAGAAAAGGAGTGTAGAGGATGTTCTTAAGAGACGTATTATCCCAAAAGATGGGGTTTGGGATGTTATTATAATTGGTTCAGGACCGGCTGGACTAACTGCAGCAATATATTCTGCAAGAGCATTACTTAGTACGCTTGTAATTGCTGGATATAGCTGGGGTGGACAGCTCATGATCGCAGATATTATTGAGAATTTCCCTGGATTTCCAGAAGGCATTCGGGGTCCAGAGTTGATGGAAAGGATGAAGCGACAAGCAGAATATTTTGGAGCGAACATTATACATGAAGATGTATCAAGAGTAAACTTTAAGAAGTATCCATTTAGCGTTTTTGTAGGAGATAAGGAGTATTTAGGTAGGTCTATAATTGTCGCTACTGGAGCTAAACATAGGAAATTAGGTCTTGAAAGTGAAGAGCGTCTACTTGGTAAGGGAGTTTCATACTGCGCTGTTTGTGATGGATATTTCTTTAGAGATAAGAGGGTTGCTGTAATTGGTGGTGGAAACGTAGCTCTAACCGAAGCATTATTTTTATCAAATCTAGCAAGTGAAGTTTACTTAATCCATAGAAGAGATGAGTTTAGAGCAGAAAAGATACTTCAAGAAAGAGTTAAAGGCAACAATAAAATCAAGTTAGTTCTAAGTAATGTTGTAGTTGATATTTTAGGAGAGAGTAAGGTTGAGGGATTAAAGCTCTTAAATAAAAAGAGTGGTCAGGAATGGATACTTACGTGTGAAGGTGTATTTATAGCTATCGGATATGAGCCTAACAGTGATTTATTTAGAGGTCAGCTAGAAATAACTAAAACGGGACATATTAAGGTTACAGAGTACGTTAAAACAAGTATTCCAGGAGTATTTGCTGCTGGAGATGTTGTTGATTCCAGATATAGACAAGCAATTACTTCAGCAGCTATGGGTGCAATGGCTGCTATTGAAGCTGAAGAATTTATAAGGAAATTTAGTAAATAACCTATTTTAACCTATCTCTTAATAGCTGAATAAATACAGTATTATCTCTCTTTTTATATTCTTGTAGTTGTATTTAGATATATCGAGATGTATCACATAGAATTTCCAAAATGTATCCATGGATATAAGTGGTTTGGAAAAGGATACTTTAAGTATTTAGTTTTATATGTTTTACGTGATGGTCCTAAACATGGATATGAAATTTCTAAAGCTATCAACAGCTTATTTAAAGGAATTTATGAGCCTAGTCCAGGGCTTCTATATCCAACTTTAAAAAGTATGGAGAAAAATGGCTTAATTACCTCTAACATTGATGCTGAGAATAGACGAATTTATCAAATTACTCAGCATGGTTTAAAAGAGCTTAGTAAGAGAGAAAAGAAGATTGCAGAAATGCTTTCTGAAATAAATAGTTTTCTTGATAGTGGTGTTATCGAGTTAATTAAAGCTTTAACGGGAATTATGAGAACTCTCAGAATTTACTATCCTGAGCTAGATTCTGAAAAGATTAATAAGATTTGTAGTCTATTGAGGGATGTCCGTAGAAAGATCCAAACTATAGCTGAGGGCGAAGAGTAGTGGATAATATAATTATTGCTAGAGAGTTAACTAAGGTTTTTAATGGATTAGTTGCTGTTGATCATATATCTTTTGAGGTTGAAGAGGGAGAGATATTTGGTTTTCTAGGGCCTAATGGTGCTGGAAAAACTACAACTATAAATATGCTTACAACTCTAATTAAACCCTCCTTTGGAGAGGCATATGTTGGTGGATATCACATTATTAAAGAAAGTAGCAAGGTTAGGAGTATAATTGGTTTAGTTCCTCAGGATATTACTGTTGACGACGACTTGACTGGTTGGGAAAATCTTATGTTACAAGCTGTGCTTTATCATATACCTAAAAATGAAGCTAAAAAGAGGATTGTAGAGGTAGCTGAGCTTGTTAATCTCTCTAAAGATCTGGATAGAAAAGTTGAAACTTATTCTGGAGGGATGAGAAAAAGGCTTGAAATTGCCTGTGGTCTTATTCATAGACCAAAAATATTATTTCTTGATGAGCCTACACTTGGTTTAGATGTACAAACTAGAGCTGCAATATGGAGATACATAAAAATGCTTAATAAAGAGTTTGGTATGACGATATTCTTAACTACGCACTACATGGAAGAAGCAGATTCATTATGCGATCGAATAGCAATTATTGATTATGGAAAAATTAAAGCCTTAGACACACCCGAAAACTTAAAAAATGGTTTAGGTGGAGATATAATAGAAGTAGAGCTAGGTGAATATATTAATAATAGTAATATTAGTAGGTTGATTAGTAGTATTGAGGGCATTACAGGATATAAGCTTATCAATAATAAATTAAGGATTAAAGCTTTAGGTGGAGAGCATATCTTACCTAGAATACTTGAAAAACTAATTCAAAATAATATTTATGTTTCTAGTGTTATGCTTAGGAAACCAACTTTAGATGAAGTTTTCCTCGAGCTTACTGGTAGGAGATTAAGAGAGGAGTATGGTAGTAGAATAGATGCACGTAAATTTAGAATTATCCTAAAGAGGGCAAGGAAACTATGATTCATACTCTAAATGAAACTTACGTCTTAATGTGTAGAGAGCTTAAAAGATGGTATAGATCAAAAGTTCTCTTAATTGCTACAATAATTCAGCCAGTACTGTGGCTTGGTCTCTTTGGTAAAGCAATGAACATAACTGGAATGTTTAATATTCCAGAGGAGATATTAGAGGAATTACCACCAGCTCTAACTTCTAAGCTATCTATATTATTCAATAGCATCATTAAGGAATACTTTGGGGTAGCAAATATAGATTATTTTTCGTATATGGCTATGGGAATGATCACTGTAATTATATTATTCACTTCAATGTTTAGTGGAATGTCTATTGTTTGGGATAGAAGATTTGGATTTTTAAATAAGCTTTTAGTTGCACCTATAAGTAGAAGTTCAATACTATTATCTAGAGTTTTTGCTAGTGTAATTAGAGCATTAGTGCAAGCATTCTTAATATCCCTTATAGCTTTAGCATTTGGTCTTAAACTAAACATATGTAATAATCCAGTAGTGATTCCACTAGCGATACTAACACTAATACTCTTAGCTGTAGGTCTATCTTCATTCTTTATAGCTATAGCTGCAAGGATTAAAAGTTGGGAGGTTCATGCAGGAGTAATGAATCTGATAAATATGCCATTAATGTTTTCTAGCAATGTTTTGTATCCAAAGAAGCTTATGCCTAACTGGCTTAAGGGAATAGCGTCAGTAAATCCGCTAAGTTTTACTGCAGATATATTGAGGCAAGCTTTTCTATATGGATCAAATGCAAATTTATCACAGATATTACTTGATTTTGAGGCTATCCTAATATTCTCATTATTATTAACATCAATATGTATATTGATAGCTAATAAAGCGTTAAAAGAAATATAGCGAAGTATTCTAAAGGTTTTAGCTAGGTGATATAGATGATCAAGATACTATTAATTGGTGATACACATATTCCAAGAAGAGCAAAGAATATTCCTAAAACTCTAGATAAATGTATCAAATCGGAATCTCCATATGACTACATACTATTTACTGGAGATCTTGTAGAAGAGAAAGTATTGTCGACGCTAAAGCCACTGTCTAAAAATATATATGTAGTTAGAGGAAACATGGATTTCCTAAATTTACCTGAATATCAAGTTGTTAAGATAGGTAATGTTAAGTTTGGAGTTATACATGGACATCAAGTATATCCTAGAGGTGATTTAGAGGGATTAACTAGAATTGCTCTAAAACTTGGAGTAGATATACTGGTTAGTGGACATACACATAACCCATTCGCAACAATATATACAATAGGAGGAAAAAGAGTGATACAGTTAAATCCTGGTTCTGCAACTGGAGTATGGAGTGGGGGCTGTGCATCAATGATTCCCTCATATATGACTGCAGTACTATATGAAGATACCATTAAAGTAACACTATATGAAGAACACCAAAATAAAATAATCACTAAAAACTTCTTATTTGAGGTATAGGTTTTCTCATTTTCTACCATGATCGCTAGTTCTATATTGATACTCCTACGAGTATAGGAGTTATACAAACTTCTATAATTGCAGCTATAAACAGCATCGGCATAATAAGATATATAAACACCTTAACACTCTTCTTAAACTCTTCTCTCAAACCATCTTTCTTTATAATAGACTTAACGGCTTTACACGCTAATCTAAAGCCAAGAGCATTACATATAATCATAGCTGGCAGTTCAAATATTCCATGTGGTATTACAGCGAGTAAAGCAGTTAATAAACTTGTTTTTGAAACTGCTAATGCAAATGTATAGCCAAGAATAAAACCATTTAACAATATGAATACTAGTGGATAAATCCCTAAGATCGGACCTAACAAAATATTAAGAATAGCCTTAAACGAATTATTAAGAAAAATAAGCATTATACGCTCAAGTAAGCTCAGCTTCTCAAATAGCTCTACTAAACTCTTAAACGGCCCAATACCCATCCAAATCGTAGGAAAAAACATGTAGGATACAAATCCAGCATACAGGGAAAGAACAAACAAAAATACTGAAAACAATATGTAAAAATATAAACCAGAAAAAACACTTCTTACGCTCATATACCAAAAATAATACAAAAACTAAAAACCTTATATTTAACTACCAAAATCCCAAAAAACGAGACAACCTTTATAAACCCCCTGCAGATTAGCTTTTGCCTCACTACCGAAAAATTAATAAGCCATTAAAATCAGTACTCTTATTGAAATAAGCAATTATAGCGTCGGAATCTCAAAAAGAGAATTGAAAGTAATTCCTACCGGTTTTAATGATGCCGGAGAGGCGACAGGAATCTCAAAAAGAGAATTGAAAGAAATTTCTCTCCTTCGTACATATGAAACTCTGATCTACTCGAATCTCAAAAAGAGAATTGAAAGGTATCATCAGCTGTCCTAATAGCTAACCATGCCGAGCTCTGAATCTCAAAAAGAGAATTGAAAGGGGAGTGCCGAAGGGCGACTATAAAATAACGATTGTCTAGAATCTCAAAAAGAGAATTGGAGAATTTAGAGAATTTTTTGCTTTAGAGTTAGGATAGTTTCGAATTTTGATGGGAAAGCTGGAAGTTTCTAGTTGGTTTTTAGATAGTCTTATTTGGGGGTGTTTTAGGTGTTTGTGGAGGGCTGTGTTTTTCTAGGACATGCTTATCTAGTATCATGCATACCATCTCTCCTTCTAGTACACATTCACCACTATCATTATATATTTTTACATTGACAATTCGTTTTTTCTCTTTATTTTTAACTGTAGCTTTTGCTACTAGTTTATCTCCAAGCTTGACCGGTGCTATAAATTTTACAGATGCAGATGCTAATTCTACGTATGGATGATTTTACTGCTAGCATCGCTGCTAAATCTGTTAATCCAAATGTAAATTCTCCATGAATAAGACCTTTCTCATCAATAATCATCTCTTTAGTAGTATCTAGTATAACCTCAGCATATTCATCTGAAATTACCTTTTACAGGTTTTTTCTACGAGACGTTTATCAGCAAGCTTATGTATTCTAATATCAAGATTCATACCATAAGTAATTATACTACTGAGGTATTACATTAAGGATACGGCTATGTTAATTTCAAATATAAACTCTCCAACTCCCAATACACTACTGTCTACTGGTTATTACCTCCTTAATCTGATTCCAAACCTCCTCTATACTCTTATTACCATCAATATTCACAAGAACACCCTTCTCTTCATAATATTTTATGATAGGTTCTGTCTGCTTATGATAAACTTTTAATCTGTTCCTAATTACTTCCTCCTTATCATCCTCCCTCTGATACAACTCACCACCACATTTATCACAAATACCATCTTTTTTCGGCGGGTTTGTTATCAAATGGTATACTGCTCCACATTTCTTACATACTCTTCTATTAGAGAGCCTCTTTATAATATTCTCCTCTGAAACCTCAATATTCAAAACGAGGTCTACCTTACGATTCATTTCAGCAAGCATTTTATCTAATGCTTCAGCTTGATTTAAAGTCCTTGGGTATCCATCTAAAATAAATCCATTCGAACAATCCGGCTGTGAAATTCTCTCCCTAACAATTCCATTTACAATTTCATCTGGAACCAATTCTCCCTTCTTCATATACTCCTCAGCTTTTTTACCAAGCTCGGTCCTCTTCTTAACCGCCTCACGGAAAATATCTCCTGTAGCTATATGTGGTATTGAAAGCATCTCAGAAATTCTAACTGCCTGGGTACCTTTACCAGCTCCTGGCGGGCCAAATAATACGATAATCAATTTTTCCTCACCCCTAAAAACCTTATAAGTATAGAACTACTGATAATTACATACATCAATAGATTATATGAATGTAAATATTTCTAGTCATATTTGTTATTGATATGGTTGAAGGTCCAACCGCCAAAGCATATGCCATAAGAATATATAATGAAATGCATAATGAAGTTATAAATGACGTTTTTGTTAGAAGTCGTAAGGTTTATGTACCAATTAAAGAGCTAGTCGGAAAGAACATTAAAAGTACTGATACAATAGGCAAGAACATTCTAATGTTTATTGATGGATATGTGGTAAGAGTTCACTTAATGATGTTCGGAGCTATACATATATACGGTATAAATGACCCACTTCTCAAACCAGAAAAGCAAGTACGGATGAAGATGATCGGAGAGAAAAAGAAGCTGGTTGTATATAATGCTCCCATAATTGAGGTGGACTTATCTGATAGATTGCTCAAGAGATTAAAGAGTAAATTTGGACCTGATCCATTAAGGGAGGATTGGAGTAGGGAGGATGCTATCAATAGAATACTTAGTGCTGGAAATAGGAAGATTGGAGAAGTACTGCTTGATCAATCTATAATTGCTGGTATAGGGAATATTCTTAGAAATGAAATTTTATTTAGAGCTGGTATTCATCCAGAGCGAATAGTTAATCAACTATCTAGAGATGAAGTTGAGAAGATCGTTAAAATCTCTGAGGATCTATGCAAAATCTTCTTAGAGATTAAGTTGAGGAGGGAAAGGTTAAAACCAATCTTATATGTATATAATAGGTATAATAAGCCATGTAAAATTTGTGGCAACCTAATTAAATTCTATATTCAGAAGGAGGTTAAGCGTAAAACCTTTGTATGTGAAAAATGCCAAAAATAATCCTCTGCATAATCTAAATCTACATTTTTAAGCATCTTAGAATACTATAGACCTCCATTAGATTTACTGATCATTACTCTTTCGATAGATCTTTTAACCTCTTTATATCATAAACCTCTATTTCCCTATCTAACTCCCCCTCAATCCCCCTCTTATCTGGAACGACTAAAAACTTTTCACAACTATACCTAGATAATACCTCATTTATTTTCCTCGTCTCACTTCTCTTTATCCTCTTTTTCCACTTTACCTCCCCAACAACCTTAATTTTCTTAAATGTATGTAGAGCTATATCAATATCATATTCCTTCTCAACAATTTTACCCGTCTTCAATCCATATATTTTTGAAAATAAATCTCTAAAAAAGTCTTCTACATGGGATGGTAACTTCTCCTCAAGAATCTTCTCAACTTCTTTCCTTGGAATATCAAGTTCTGAAAAGCCGTATTTTCCATCTAGATAGAAGTATAGATCAAGAAGTGGAGAGGAGTGTATCAAAAAATCATACTTCTTATTTAAAATTTTTACTTTCTTTAGAATTCCAACGCTAATCAATACCTTTAGATATGACTGAATTATACTAGGATCATCCTTAGGAATTATCTTTTTAGAGAATAGTACTGATGAAATCTCCGTAGATTTCTTCTTCCCCATTCCCACCGCAGAAAGTATCGCAAAATACGTTTTCCTTAATTCCCTCTCCTCCTCCCTAAATACCTCTCCAATCAACCTCTCTATAGTATTCTTCTCCTCAATTAATATTCTAGCAATATTCCTTACCGTATCCTCACCTGATTTAAATAGTGGTATTAGCCATGGTTCCCTTAGATATACTGCTGCATTAACTATATCAATCCCACTAAAACGCTTAAACGTATACCTCATAATATCCCTTTCATCTATCAACCCCATTCTAAACTCCTCAAATATCCCCAATAATGGAGAATCTTCAGAAAGTAATTTTCTTGAAAGCCATAGTGTAGAAGTTATAAGCCTAATTTTTCCTATTTCACTTGAAAATGCGTGTAGAAAATCTAGGAAGTCATCACCAAGCCTATGAAATTCATCAATAACGGTAATCGAATCTTTCTCCCTCAACACTATATCTTTTAGCATATCATATGAAATCTCCCTCATATTTTTAACATCAATTACTCCACCATCCCTCTTAATAAAAAAGTAGTTATCCCATTCTGTAAAATTCCTTATAAAAAAACTTTTTCCAACTTTCCTCCTACCATAAATAAGAACTCTATCTCCAACTCTCCCCCATCTATCAAGGTCAGCATATCTTTTAACTATATTTCTCACAAGTATATTTAATAGAAGTATAACCATAAATATTTTTAAACCAATAACAAGATAAGTAGTATTATTTTTAAGTTGATGAGGGATAAATCTAGTTGTAATGTTGGTTAATTCACTTCAGAAGTATTTAGATAAAGTATTTAAGATTCTAGGTGCAAAAGATAGTTTTGTAGATTTAGAGGTTGTTCCTGACGATAGAGTATACGCGTATGCTTCAGGATTTAATATTTCAAATATAGTTTTTGGGAAGATCTCTGTTAGTAAAGGATTGATTAATAAGCTTAGTGAAGAGGAGATAAAGTTTGTATTAATTCATGAAGCTGTTCATATCTATATGAATCATATACCAATAAAAATAATGGGTAAGTCAATTAGAGATTTCCTATTAGCATTAGGATTAAAAAATCCCTTAATTTTATCATCAGTAGTGATCGCAGATATTATTAACCTATTTAAATATGGGGTAGGCCTAAAACCTTCGGAAGTAGAGTTAACAAAGGAGCAAGAGTTACAGGCAGATATCTGGGGAGTACTGATTCTAGGAGATCCATCAATAGCAATAAATTGTTTAAAGAAGCTGGTAGATAATGATTTAGATAAACCATCACATCTCTGGGAGGTACTAGGTGTAAAACTACCAGTAATGACAGTAAGAGAAAGGATACATGAAATCCAGAAGAGAATTAAGATACTTAAAGAAGAGGGAATACTGTAAACTTTTTCCTTGACATCTAGTCTATAAAAAATTCTATTATAAGTTAAGCTAGATATAGCGCCATAAATTTATAGGTGAAATATCCTGCTTACATGGATAGACTTTACCTTCATCAATTCTCTTTAAAGCTTTAGAGAGAATTTCTGCATCTAAAGCAATTGTAGTAATTAAACACGCTAATCCACTATATTCACCCCATATCCTACACAAGGTCTCCTCAGCATTCTTCTCCGGTACATCATGTACATAGCTAACTATCCTCTTCATCCACCTATCAATAGGAGGTAAATTATACTGCCTATAAGTCAGCATTAACGCTAATCTAGCAGAATAACTACCAACTCCTCTAACCCTCCTTAAATAATCCTCACTATAAATATTATCAAATCCATCCACAAGTTCCTCAGAAACAAAAGCTTCAGCAATATTTCTAATAACCTCAGCTCTATAACCAACCTTAGCCCTTCTTAAATCACTTAAATCTAAATTAATAATATCATGTGGAAGTGGAGGAAGAATAGTATAACCATAATCTCCAACCTGAACTCTCTTACCAAAGAGTTTATATAAGTTGCCAAGCATAGTCCAACCCTGCCTAAAACTAGCATTCTGCTGACAAACACTAACTAGTAAACTACTCCATAAACCTAAACATCTAACCCTAAAACCACGTAAATAACTATAAGACTTAGAAAGTAATTTATCACTCATCCAGATACGATAGAAATCACCCAAATTCTCATCAACACCAAGAATAAACCTAATCCCCTCAATAATATCATCTTTATCAACACTCTCAGTAGAAGAAAAAACATCAACAAAAAGAGAATTTCCCTCTTCCTTAACAATAGTTATGATAGGAACATAAGGATCAACAACAAGAAACAAAAACTCACCATTATAAAACCAAGAAAAATTATAAATAGAAGCAGTTAAACTAAAACTAAAATCACTAGAATAATCAATAGAAAAATTGAAAACCCTAAATAACTTCATAAAACCACCAAAATATAGGGGAGTAAGTTAAAGACTTAAGCATTATTAGATCCACCATATAACTCCTTAATCCTCCTCTTATAAGCAATTCTAGCATAAATACTCAAATCAAAAATACCATGTTTACCGTGAAAAACATATTTAGTTTTACATAGCTCCTTAAGAAAATCGAGAATAGCCCTCTCCAACCATTCGTCACTAAAAAGAACCTTATAACCTAATGCTAAACCGCATAGAAAACTACCAGGCCGTAAATTCTCAAGAAAAACATCACGATTAAAAATATGAACATCAAAAATATAAAACCAGGTAATGATTTACTAAGCTTCTTACCTAACCTACACTCCAAGCTAAATTTCTCCTTTAGGTATAAGTCCCTATCAATAATCACAATCAAATCGACATCACTACCAGAACCGAGGTAAACAGAGCTACCGAATAAAACAACACCCAACCAAATTATCATCAAAAAACTCCTTAACAATAGATAAAATCTTATCGTAAAACTCCTCTCTCCCTAAGATACTTCTCGACAAACCCTAAACCCCCTCAGCTTTCCTAACAGCATCTACAGCCATCTCCTCACTAACATACTCACTAGGAGTAACAACTTTACCCCTCAGAATAAATGGATACCTAGCCCTAATATAAAACTCAGAAAACTCATACATAACATTAACTAAATTCTCAAGCTCACCTCTCCATTCATCTTTAAAAACCTAATAAAAACAGAAGTAATTCTTAAACCATGATTACATACGTACTCACCTTTAGATTCAACAAGCGCCTTAATACACTTCTCAACACACTGCTGAGCATGAAAAAAGCATCACAAAAATCCTTCTCCCTCAAAGCTCTAAAAGCTCTATCTAAATCTTTCTTAGCCTCAGAAAAGTATCCACGAGCGAAATCCTCATAAAAATAAAAATGATATATCTAATTACTATAATGTAGTATCTATCAACTTTAACTTTAATTCTACAACTAAAAAATCACCATCAAATATTCTCCACACGATCCCTTAAATTAATTATCGATAACTTTCATATTAATCTTGTGAGAGAGGATATTGAGTATTTAATTCGTAGGGCAGAAGTGTTTATTAGAGATGCAAAATATGACTTAGAGAATGGGGATTATGATATTGCGATGTTTCATATTGAACAAGCTCTACAACTACTCATAAAAGCTAAGCTCCTAGACCTAAAGGGGTCCTACGAAAAAACACATTCCCTACGAAAACTATTAGGTGAACTATCAAAGATCTATAAAGAAGACGAAATAAAGAAATTTATAGAGAAATATAAAAGGTTGTTAAGGGATTTAGAAAGAGCATATATATCTTCAAGATATTTCTATGAAGAATTTTTCCCTGAGGAGGTTGAGGAAGCCTTATCTCTATATAATGAACTGAGGGATCTACTATGGAAAGAATAGAGTACTTCAAGAACTATAGAAAATTTGCGTCAGAAATTAAGGAGTTAGTATCAAAATATGTTAATGCGAGAGTTTACGTATTTGGAAGTATCATTAAAGGGAAATATTCTATTGGATTAAGTGATATAGATATAGCTATTGTCTCAGATGAATTTAAAGATAGACATAAGAGACTAATGATATATGACTTACTTTATAATAAATACTTTGATTCTCCATTTGAATTCCACTTATTAACAAGTGATAAATGGGAAAAAATGCTTAAATTTATAGAGAAAGACTATATAGAGATTTAACTCAATAATCATCACTATAATACCTCTCAACTTAGATTTACTATTTTTATAAAGGTCTAAAATATGACATAATAATAAAAGCTTCTAATTAGCGATAAAATATATGGTTTTCTTTAGTTGGTTAGTGAAGGTTTTATTTGGTTTTTATGTGTGTTTTGCAATATATTTTTTGATGAGCAGGTCTGAGGAGTGCAGTCATGGTGATGTTGAGTTTTTAGGTACGGAGAGATGCGAACGTGGTGTTAATAGGTATTATAGGTGTAGGAAGTGTGGAGCAGTTTTAGTGCTATCTGAGGATGGTAGGTTATATATAATCTCTGGATCACGCGAGGAGAAAAAGAAGTAGTTATTAAGCTAATCATACTTTATACTTTCATACTCTTTCTCCGCTAAATCACCATCTAACTTTTTGACAGTTAAAACTAGGTCTTTAACAACTTGTCTTGCTTCCTCACCTAATAAGTGCCAAACACTTACTGAATCATCTAGCAACTCTCTAATAGTCCTCTTATGAACTTCATAAAATTCTTGAGCTTCACTAATCATAGATAATACATTCTTTACTTTTGTATAGAACTCAATTACTCTTTTAGGAGCAAGCATCTCTATAGCTATAGTCGTATTTGCCGGCTTAGCAAATAATCCCTTCTTACATTGAATAGATACATAGATTTCCGTATCTGGTTCAACTTGATAATTAAATTCCTTAGAACCCTTAATTACATGTTTCTCAGGCTTTGATGCTGCTATACCAACAATAATTGGACTATCGCATAAAACCTTAATGTTGACTACCCCTCTAAACACCGCATTAAACTTATAATTCCTAGATTCTCCAGGTTTTAAATAGGTAGACTGAATATCTTTAAAGTATACTGTATCCGGAGTTAAAAGTGGCAATTAACTCACCAAGACGGTTAAAATATCTTATCATAATATATACCTTCTGAAACCAAAAACTATTCAAGTGCCATTACAGTTAAATAGATATATCTCTAGTAGGAAAAGACTATTTTTGGAAGATGAAATATGTAATCTTCCATATATGTGCTTTTATAACATTCTTAAGTTTCTTAATTTCAATATTATGGACTAAAGGTATAATAAAAGACGCTTTAATAGCTAGTATATCACGTATTAAAATTAGGCTTAGAAACTTTATTGACTTAATGATGATGATTACAAGGTTTATACTTCCACTACCATTTATCGAGCAACTAAGATTTGAAATAAATATAGCTACATTATCACTAGGCTTCATCATATTTATTATCGGTATATATTTCATAGCGGCCGGCGTATATAAGATACATAGAAAATTAATGTATAACTTGGATATAAATTTAGTTACTGATGGAGTTTATGGGATTGTTAGACACCCAATATACTTTGGCGATATTATGTGGCCAATTGGATTATCGATAATATTCGGAGCAATATGTTCCCTACTACTATCCCCTATATGGATTATCTTTTATCTTTACACTATAAGTGAGGAGGAGAAAGTGTTAATTCATATCTACGGAGATAGATACTTAAATTATAGGAGGAGGGTTAAGAAGATAATACCTTTCATATACTAACTTAATATAACCACTACAATATTACAATAACTCCATCTATAATATTCTAAGTAGCTTCAATAGCACTATTAACAACATATTCTTAATTAATAGTTTTATTGCTTGACCATGAAACCTCGTAACTAATATTGTTTTTACACCCTCATTACTTCTCTCATACTCTAATCCCTTTATTAAGACTGCTGGTACTCCTTCTCTACATTGTCGCATTAATAATGCAGCTGCAGCACTTATTTCATCAACAACTATATCTAACCCACCAAATTTTGGTCTACCATATAGATCTCTTGAACCAAATTCCCTTGTTACAACAGCTATTCCGGAAGTGCCAACTGCATAATCTAAACTCCCAAACTTACCATTTGATAACGTAAACTCTGTATCTGTAATTACTACCGAAATATCAACTCCAACTCTCCTCCTAAATTCCTCTCTAATCTCCCTAGCAATACTATCAAAATCATATGCATTAACCACGGCTTTTCCAGGTGGTAAATTTGAGTAGTCAAGTCCAGAATCAGTAGTTATAAATCCATTTCTAGATTCAGTTATTAAAATATACTTAACGTTTTCTAGAGCTTTAACTGCATCACTAGTTTCACGACTTAACCTATCGATATATTCTTTTAAGAAACTTGTTGAAACTCCAAATAAAATTCTTCTCGAGCTATTAAGTATAACTTGTGTTTCAACCGGATCTTTACCTGTTAACTTAGAGATCAGCTTAGCTCTAAAACTAGGTTTTATACTCGATAAATCAACTACTAACCCTAAAGCTTTCTGAACAAACTTAGATGTTAATACAAGTATATCTCCATCTTCAAGTTTAATCCCCCTCTCCCTTAGATAATCAAGAATAAGCCCTACCAAATCTACCTTCTCAGAAACTACTGGTAACCTTAAACCATACATCTCAACTTTCATACAAACAAAATATACAACCTAAAATGTTTAACTGTAAACTGTATAGAGGCATCTAACGTCAGAAACACCCTCTTACACATCTCCTAATTTCTTTAACGTATATATAAGTTAAAGGGATATTGATATATTAGATTCATAATTCAATCATAATGTCAAGTAGATGCTGTTCCGTAGGAGTTGTTAGGAATGCTGACGGCATTTATCCTTGGAGTACTATTCGCATTTTTAACTTCCTTCTTCTTTGCTTTAAACTCTATTGCTACTCGTCGTGGAGTTTTAACTGGATATATATTTCCCAGTGTATTTATCTCTTTACTTGTTGGTATACCAATGTATATCATACTGCTACCATTCTGTAATGATATAAACCTCTTACCTAAAGTTACATTCTATAGTCTCCTTCCATTTATCATTAGTGGAGTTATTAATTATGCTATTGGACGTTATACACTATACTCAGCTATCCACTATATCGGTTCAGCAATCTCAGTCCCCATAATTACAACTAGCCAGATAATAGCCGCTTTTATAGCAATACCACTACTCCATGAATCAGTAACTCTAAGTAAAATCTTAGGTTTAATAATATCGATGATTGGTGTCCTACTTATAGCTAGCTTACCTAGTAATATAAGGAATTTTAGACTTGGAGTTTCCTTAGCGGTATTATCAGCATTTATGTTTGCATTTGCAGCATTAATTATCAGATGGGGACTAATAATTTTTAACGCACCAATTATAGGGGTAATAACATCATACATATCAGCTACAATAACCTATACAATTCTCATGTTAACAAATAAACCTAAAAATTTAAGTATACTTAAAATTCCAAAGTCAGTAGCCATTTACATTATACCAGCAGGCTTCCTAGTAAACCTCGGCCAACTATTTAAATACCTATCCCTAAATTTAGTTGAAATCGGTGTATATGCACCACTACTAGCTACATACCCACTACAAACGATACTCTACTCATACATAACTAATAGAGATATTGAAATTATCAATTTGAGAGTAGTTATTGGTACAATAATGATTTTCCTAGGAATAATATTTGTTTTAACCCTATAACTTAACACCAACTATCTTTAATAAAAACATTAAAAACTTATGATCTTACTATTCTTCTAGTATGCTGGTAAAAATATTTCAAGTTTTAAAACCTACATGACTAAATCTTTGTTTATTCATAGTTATCATTTATCTGTATTAGTGGTACTGTTCAAACACATAATACTAATATAATATTATAATATTAATGTAGATATTCCAAAATCTCCATTACACGATTTGCTGAAGCCTATTGACTTCTAGTTTCCATGGATAATACTTGTATTTCCACTTACCTAGTTAGTTACATATTTAATACCTATTGCTCACATAGTCGTCTCCTAAAGCTTTGTATCGAATATAAACTTCTACTAGCCAGCATAGTATACTTCTATCTACTATCTGCATTCAGCACCTATTTTAGTACCTATATCTATAGGGAGAAGCTTAAGAATACTAGAACATGGAAGATAGTAATTATCTCTGGATTAAATTATATCTATAATTCTTAATCCACTAATTGCCTTTATCAATGTAAATTTAGGTGAGTTTGGAGTTTCATCGTTTTATCCGGCTTTATATTTACTATAATAGTAGTAACTACGTACTTGATAGCGATATATGGAATTTATAAATCTACTATTTCATTATCATCCCATGGATATTCTTAAATTATTCTTAGGCTTTGTCTCCTTTACCATTACTAGTATTATCGTTAGTGAGAATAATCCTGTTATTATTGTAAGTATGAATGGTAGTTGTGGTTCTAGCTGGTATAGTGCTCCTCCTATTATTGATGCTGGTGCTGCAGCTAATATATTTAATGTTCCCATTACACCCATTACCCTACCTCTCTTCTCCTTCTCCGTTAAATCCGTCACCATAGCATCATATGAAGGCATGAAGAGTGAACCACCAACTGCAAATAATGAAAACGAGAGTATTACGTGATAGACATTTTTTGAGAATATAAAGATTAATCCTCCAACTATAAAAGTTATATAAGCTACTGCTAACGTCTTCTTTCTACCTATAATATCAACTACCTTTCCAAGCGGTATTCCAAGTATAAATGATAATGCTGTTAATATTGTTCCTACTAATCCCCACTCAAACTTACTTATCCTAACTACATGTAGGGCATATAGTGATGAAAACCGCATGTATATTGGATCTTCAAATGCACTTATTATAGATATCAGAGTCAATATCTTTAATGTTGATGGTATTTCTCTCCATGTACTTACTATTGATGGTATCGATTCTCGATATATCCTCTTTATTTCAGAGAACTTTATTCTCCTACTCTTATCAAGAGTCTCCTTTAGAAAAAATAACCTTATAATCGCTGCCATTAATGCAAATATAAATGTAAGTGTATAAATTATTCTCATTCCAGGAACTAACCCCATATTTTCAACAATATATCCAGCAATTAAAGGTGAAAAAATCGTTAATATATCTGGAATTGTTCTTACCATAGCGAATCCTAATCCCCTTTTCTCTGGTGGAATAGAGTCTGCAGTTATAGCTTCAAGAGCAGGTTGATAAATTAAACATAAATTTGAGAGTAATACAGCTAGAATTATAAATGTCCAATCTGGAGCTAAAGCATAAATTAACTGTGCAATTGCTATACCAAATGTCATAGTTACAATTATCTGTCTCCTACCATAATGATCAGCAATATATGAACCTGGAATCCTAACTATAGTCAATATTATATTTCCAAGGGAACCAAGTGCTCCAATTATAAATGGAGAAGCTCCTAAAGCTTCAATATAAGGAGATTCATATGGAAAAATCATTGAGAAAGCAAAATGTAGAATAACCCAACTTATAATAAGAACTAGTAAATTACCCCTAATAATAGATAAATCTTCACGAAGCTTACTTAACATAGCTAAAAACTAGAAACTCAACTATACCTTATAAAAATAACTATAAGGAATAGTTACAAGTCTTAATCTAGCTTGCTAATATAAAAAGGAAGGGGATTAACTATTATCCTCTATACTTTTATTTTAACTTATGTCCACAGTAAGGACAATATACAGAGTCTAAATCAACCTCCTCTCCACAGTTAGGACAGTATAAAGCTTTTCTTTCCTTAACGCCTCTTAACATTGGCATAAAGATATCTTCCATAATAAGTCTTGTAGCACCACTAGTATCCGTAACAATTAACTCGATATTCCTATCTCCATTCATTTTCACTAGAGAAACTCTATCTTTTTGATAGGATATACTCATTCCTCTCTCAAAATCTCCATTTATACTTCTATAATATGCAATACCATAATCAACCATATTTCTAACATCTAATCCACTTTTAACATCATCTGTAAAATTAATATAGTTATTTTCTAAACTAATTACACCTTTATACTCAAGGCTACTTAAAGCATCGTCAATAATATCTGGTCTATCAGCTAATTCTATCAAAAGCTTTCTAAATAGTTCTGACCTTACAAATAAAGGTAAGCTAATAAGTGAGCCAGAACTAACTGCGTTACTCACTTCCTTCTTCGAGATTAAAAGCTTCTTTCTTTTCTTCATTAATTTCTTTCTAAATACTTGTTGAATAGCGATAAGCATAATAGCCTCAATAGGATTTAATGTAAATCTTGAAGTCCCTATTTCTATAGGCTCAGGAACCCTACTATCTACCTCCTCAGATAACCAAGTAGCAATTAACTTTTTGTTCCATGGATAAGTTATTACATGAACATTATAATCTAATGTTGGAATATGCTGAACTATGGTCCTACTTCTCCTCATGAAAATTACTTTTGCATTATTAAGCTCTCTAGTAGATGTAAATATAACCATATCCTCAGGTTGTGAAATTATATATAGCATTGGTAGAAGTGGAGGATTAACATCATACCCAATACCCTCAACATAAATTAAACACTTAGACTTATATAGTTCCTTACATATCCTTAGAATATTTTTATTAGTCATTTTTCCACTTATCAATCTATCGAGCATGTCAAGAGGTGAGTACTCTGAGATTTCAAATCCAGATAGCATCCATAAAACCCACAGCTCTTCTCCAGAGAAGAAGTGTATAGGCATATAATTCACCTCCCTAGAAAATCTTCTTAACTAAACTCGTAACACTTCTAATTGTGAATTCAGTTGCATTCGTCCATAAATGTAGCGACTTATTAACAAGCTTACTGACAACTCCATTTGCAGGTACAACTTGATCAATCCTATCATGAATACCATCCATAAATTCACCAAGCTTATCTACCTCACCCTTTAATCCAGCAGCTAAACCCTTATTCTCAATAACCTCCTTAATTAGTGATGGATCTTTAAGCCACTCCTTAGCTTCCTTACCAGCTTCATAAAGCCACTTTACACACTCACCATACTTACCTTTCTCAAGATTCTTAATTACCACATCTCCCCCTTTTCTAATAGCATCATAAAGCATACAAACAGCGCCTTTAATATTCGTTGACGGCGATATTATATTTCCAGCTGGTGTATCGCCAAAAAACACCATATTACCAATCTCCATAATAGCTAAACCAGGATTTGCATCAACAGCCTTAAAAGCAATATAATTACTTATAGCACTCTTAGAATATGCATCTACAAGCCCTTCTCCACTACTCATATAACTAACCGTATCCTTAGTGATATCAAAACCTAAAAATGCATAGCCAATACCGTTAAGCATACCCTTAACTTTAGATGGTAACTTCTTAAGTCTACTAATCTTTCTAACTAAACTCTTAATCCTACCCTCAACAGTCTTAATACTCTTCTTAATAGTCATTACTCTCTTAGCAGCCTCTATACACCCCTTAGGCTTAATAACCTGATTCATAACGACCTTAGTTTTCCGAAGTAATGAACGATACTCCCTACCAGCTTCAGTAAGCTCATCCGTTAACTGCCTAAACTTCTTCATCGCACTCCAAAGCTCTTTCTTCAATCCAAATATGGTTGACTCGAGCATACCCTTAATTCCAGTAAAACTTATGATATCATCAAAGTATCCACTTACAATACTCAAAGAATTTGAAGTAATATTATACTTAAATCCATACTTCTTATTAAACTCCTCAAAGAATTCATTTAACCTCTCAATAAATGTAGTCTCCCCTTTTGAAACTGGTATTTGCTTTGTAACTTCACTAACAGCCTTAATACCCTTATCTAACATAGCTTTAACATCCTTGGGTACATACTTCTTAACCTCAGTAATCATTTTATGCTTCTCCACCTTCTTCAAAGTCTCCTTAGAGATCTCAACTACTTCAGGTGGAATTCCTCTCTGTGAGAGGTATAACCCAGCAACTCCACCTATAGGTCCGGAGAAGAATGCAGAAAACCCTACCTTATGAGGTGTTACTAAGGCTCCAACATCCGCTGAGTTACATGAAGTATCAGGAGGTAAACCACATATCTGTGGTGCATATATATGTGATATATGTATACCTACGAGTACTGGAATAAATCCTATAAGTGTACCGATACAGCCACCAGCTGCAGATGCTAATAATGTAGTTAAAGATAATGTTGGAGAACCACCATCTAAAAACTGTATTCCCCGTGAAGTAACGTAATACACAAAGAATCTAGATAATAATCCTGGTAATACTGAATACATTAATACTCCTATATGAGCATATATAAAGTACTCAGCTGGTATTCCAGCGTGAGTTCCTCTTGTTAATAAATCGCCAAGCATAAAACCAAAACCAGTAACGCCAGCCAACCTAATACTTAACCCGGAAATCAACGGTAAAATCTCAAAAATAAGTGGATGTTTACTTATATCACCATACTCTGTTGGACATACCCCTATAGCTGCACCAAATATAAATGCAACGAAGAATGCTGCTCTTGGTATAGCAAAGCTATCTTTTTGTACTAAAGTCTTCAATAACTCAAGCTTATCATTCATCATCAATTCCTCTCAAAAATTTACTTAATTTTTCAACCTTAAAATATTTAAATTTTACTTTTCAAGATGTAATTTCTCATATATAACCTAGATAGATTTATTATGTTAATCATACATGAAACTAATGCTAAATAAAATCCATATGAAAAACCCCACAAATACTCCCTCATAATAGTTGTATCGATAAAATACCCATATGGCGATAGTATAGCTGGCCAGTCAGAACTAAATAGTAAAAGTGCTAAAACAAATAATAGTAATGCTGATGTAGAGCAAATAGTTGCAAATAAATAGATCTTCTTTAACGATTTAATTACACCCTTAATAACTAACCCTACACCTAAACTTAAATACCCATTTAAAGCCGTTAAAACGAGAACAAAAATAAGTATAATCATAAGTCTTTGATCTAAGGAGAACACCCTAATATACTTCAAGGTGTCACTTATAGATACATATGATGGTGGAATTAAGTGGATATACCCAGAACCAATATATAGCCTTCCGGGATATGTATATACCCTAATTTCCCACCATGGTAAAAATATTGCTGACAACGAAATTATGAATGAAATAAACTGAATTAACCTATACACCATATACTGTGATTTCAACTTCCGTACATCTAAATGTAAACTAACCATACTTATTCCTCCCTATAGGAATTATATGTGTCGACAAGTAATCCTCAGGTAAATTTAAATAATTCTTTAATTCTTCCTCATACAAACCACCAACAGTTACAGACGCTAAATCACTATCATATGTCTTTAAATGAAGAATTTGAGCAAGTAAACCGCCACTCATCATCGAAGCCAAATTATACTTATCCCTAGGATCAGTCTTTACAGATACAACTATACACATTTTTCCCTCCTTAATCCAAGTAGGAGCTATACCCAACCCATAAAAACTTCTCTTAAACAACTCCCCCCTCTGATCACCCTCTCTCACACATACAATTTTCCCTAAACCCACATCATACAAATATAATCCTGGAGAAAAACCATCAACCTCACCAATAGCAACATGAATTATAGGTCTACGTGGTAATTCCATAAAAGGACTACCCATATAAACCCTCCTAAGAATACCTAAAACACTATTTAAATCATCAATAGTTAACTCATCATCACGATAATCCCTAATACACCTCCTCCTAGCAATAACCTCATTAACAAACCTCCCACCACCCGACTCAAAACACCTATCTACAAATCCACCTCTAAGTTTTCTCAACCTAATTGCTAGAAGAGGCTTCCCTAAACTAACTAACCGATCAACAAAACCCCTATTAAAATCCAGATACGCCTTAACATCGATACCTAAATTTATCGCTTCAAGATAAACATTAAGTAATATATGCCCAACCTCAATATGAACATACTTCTCAAAATAAAACCAATACCTAGCACGAGTCCTATCATAAACCCCATTAAAAACAATTAAAGTATCATTTTCCTCTAAATCATCTACACCAAGGTATTTCCTACAATCTTGATAACTAATCCTATCTAATGCATGTCTATATGGATTATAATGATAAATACCTCTATCAAGATTTTCGACTGAAGACTTGCCAGTGAATATAAATAACTCCATAGGATATCTCGCGCCTGCAGATGGTGCTGCACGAAGCAATAGCGCTTTCTCAGTAATACCTTGAGCCGCCCATAAAATATATGATAAATCTTCAATCGTAAGTAATGAACTATGGCCAGAGATATTCTTTATATTTGTATATAAAATATCGTTATAAGCATGTCCACCACTTAACTTTAGCCTTGGTAGTATAATTTCCTCTCGAATATTCAATAAATAATAGTATGAAAATATGGATGCCAGGGCTGCCGTGATACCAAGCTTTATAAATGCCCTACGACGCATTAAAGCTCCCTATATACCTATAACCTACATAAAATAACAAATAAAAATAAGTTTAATAAATCCGAGCTGTTTAACTATACAAACTATGAGGTATTAGGGAGTATGGTTCGTATCTTGCTTTTTCTTATAAGATTAAATGAAGACCTATGAATATGTCGTTAAACCAGATTATCATTTTTATGTTTATCATCATACAACGTTAAGATTTAGATATTGATCATCCTAATATTGCGGTATTTTTCTAGAAGATGGGATGGTGTTTATTTTTTTAACACAGTAATATGTTTCTTTACCAAACCTTGTCTCTACTTCTTTTGCTTCTATAACTCCTTCCTCTATTAGCTCTTTTAGAGCTTGCTGTATGATAAGAATATCTTTCTGAGTTAGCTTCCTATCTCAGAGAGAGTATAGGCTCTTCCATTTTGCAACAATTTCTCGATTCGCGTTTTTATAGTGTCCTTGTTCTGCCTTTTTCAAATTCATCCCTCGATATAGGCAATTTTAAATCACCATATACTTTTAAACATAAAAACCTTAGGAAATTTAAATATTTTTAGAAAACTCGTATAAAAATTAAAAAATACCTTTAAAAACTTTATTCTAATATAATTGAGAAAAGAACTAAAAAGCACATTAATATATTAATGGAGAATCAGTGTACTGAAAACTATGGTTTTATACCAAACTTCTCTCGGTAATATCCTGTGTAGAGTACTACTGCTGGATTATGGCCTGTAACTCTATCCTTAGCGATTAGGGTGACTACTGGAGCTTTTGAGTATCTATAAAATATTGAGTCGTGTCCAACACATAGTCCAACAGCGATATTTAACTCTGTACTTAGCTTATTTAGAATTAGTGCTTGGCCTACTGGATTACATATAGCTTCAAATTCAGGCTCTAGTAAGTAGTCTTTTGGAATGCCTATCTCAAGCTTATTTATCCCGCCAACCTTGCAGCATACAGAGTATACCTCAAAATTATTATTTTTAAATACTTGATAAACATAATATGCTTCTTTAGCTAATCCTATACAGAAAGCAATTCCAATTTTCCTAATTCCAAGTCTCTTAGCATACTCTAGAATCTCTTTTAATCTAGGCCACTTCATATAACCACTAGCTTCAACAATAGCCGCAGAAATACACTGATCCCTAACCTCCTTATTCTTCTCATAAATTTCCTTAGCTTCACGAATTAACTCACTAAAGTGACGCATTGGACAAAAACGTGGTAATTTATCAAATAAACCATAGTAACAAGGATGTTCTCTGCAGAAAACACAGTTTGGATGTTCATTGTCTCTAGGCAATTGCTATCACCACATAAAATAAAGTATAAGTCTGATACCTTTATTATTTACCTAATCTAAGTAGACTATGATATATGTTATAGGCAAAATATAATCAGAGATTAGTATGTCAGTTCCTGCCTGGATTCATCATTAATGTAGTATTTCAGTTAATACGAGCTCCTCTTCATCCACAATAATAATTAACTATATTAGCTGATTAAAGGTTTATTTGTGTTTAAAGTATTTTACTTTTTTGGCGATGAAGAACCCAGCTCAGGCTGAAACATGATGTACCGTCGGAACTGCAGAGCCCCCTCAAACCAAAACCTATATAATTCTGTGAAGTTGTATATTAGGTCGGTTAATGATATTTAGAGTTATACTATATAGACTTATCAGCGAAGTTTTTATATCAAAAATAGAAGTAACCAAAAATTTATGTTAGACTTACCTCTAGCCCTGGTATTTTTACCTTGTCATATATATAGTCTATTACTTTTAGTGATATGTAGATCCATGCGAAGTAGATTAATCCAGCTATTAGGTACACTTCTAGTGGTTTAAATGTTTGAGCAGCAATTGTTTTAGATACATTTGTTAATTCTCTAACTCCAATGACTATTAATGCTGATGTACTTAAGCCTAGTGAGACGTATTCGTTTGTCCATGCTGGTATTACTATCCTAAATACTTGTGGTAATATTACGTGGAGTAGTGTTTGTCTAAATGTCATTCCTAGTGATTTAGCAGCTATTAACTGGTCTTTAAATACTGCTTCTATTGCTCCTTTAAAATATCCTTTTTGATATGCACCACTATTCAGCATTAGTGTTATTGCTCCTGCTGTAAATGCATCCCATTTAAATCCTGTTACTGCTGGTACCGTAAAGTAGAAGAATAATAGCTGTATGATTAGTGGGCTTCCTCTAAAGAACTCTACATAAACATTTATTATTGCTTTTAATGTTTTTCCTCCATATACATCTCCAAGTGCTGATAATATACCTAGGATAAATCCGCCAGCTAAGCCTATAAATGTCATCATAAGCGTCGTTATAAATCCCTCTACTATAAATGGCAAATAATACAATAGGAACTCCATCTACTCTCCACCTAACAATCTACTTAAGAATTCTCTTGCTCTAGGTGTCTTTGGATTCTTCAGTAACTGCTCTGGTGGCCCACTCTCTAAGATCTTCCCCTTATCCATAAATAATATTTCATCTGCAACTTCCTTTGCGAATGCTATTTCATGTGTAACTACAAGCATAGTTATTCCCTTCTCAGCTAATTCCTTCATTACATCTATAACTTCCCATGTAAGCTCTATATCTAGTGAAGCTGTCGGTTCATCAAATAATATTATATCTGGATTCATGGCTAACGCTCTAGCTATACCAACCCTCTGCTGTTGTCCACCAGATAATTGCGCTGGATAATGATCTGCCCACTCCTCTAGATGTACAAGCCTCAGCGTCTCCATAGCACGTTTCCTAGCTTCCTCCTCCTTCATACCAAGAACATACCTTAATCCAAGCATTACATTTCCAAGAGCAGTTAAATGTCTAAATAGACTTGGCTCTTGAAATACAAATCCAATTTTAGCCCTAATTTTATTTAGATCAAGGTTTTCAGCATATACATCTCGACCCTCAAAATAGATCTTTCCTTTAGTCGGTTCTTCAAGTAAGCCAAGTAAACGTAAAAATGTTGATTTTCCAGAGCCACTAGGCCCGATTATAACCTTAATCTCACCTTTTTTAATCTCAAAATCTATACCCCTTAAAACCTCTAAATCCCTATATCTCTTCCATAAATCTCTACATGCAAGAATGGAATCCTCAATTCCCACATTCTCACCTCAAACCATATTTAGTTTTTAATCTTGATCCTAGTTTATCAAGGTAGTTAGCGAATGGAAATGTTAGTATAACATATATTATTGCTGCAGCTAGATATGGGAATATAAAGGATCTAGTACCTCTCCTAAGGATATCTGCATATTTAGCTAGATCTAAAACTCCAAGTACAAATGAGTATGCTGAGTCTTTAATTAAAAGAGCTATTTCACTACCTAAACCTGGTAATGCAACTATAAATGCCTGTGGTAAAATAACATATCTTAATGCTTGAAGTTTTTTCATTCCAAGTGAAATAGCTGCCATCATTTGTTGTCTACCAACGCTATTTATTGCTCCGCGAAATATCTGTGATTGGTATGCTCCACTACGCATACCTAGGGCAATAACTGAAGTCATAAATGGATCTTTGAATATTGGTATTATTCCTCCTAATCCAAAGTGGAAGAATAGCATAAAAACTAGGATGGGTATTCCACGAAAGATCTTCTCATATGCATCTGCAAATTGTGATGCAATAGGTATTTTGAAGGATCTACAGAGAGAGATTGGTATTCCAATTATAAAACCGAGGATGAATGAAAAAATGGAGATTAAGAGGGTTGTAGGGACACCTTGGAGTAGAAAAAGGATGTCATTGGTTGTAATCATATTTATTTACCACCTAACTTTTTCTATAGCCCTGTTTTTGTTATATTCCACTTAGCCCTAATTTGATCAATTTCTCCAGATGCAAATAACTCTGCAAGTGCAGCATTGATCTTCTGAACTAGTACTGTAGAGTCTTTATGTGCTACGAAAGCTACTGGCCAGTAAGATCTGCTATATACAACTACTAGTGGTACTTTTTCAGTTGATATCCACCATGTAGTTATTGGTGTTTCAGCATATACAGCATCAATATTTCCAGCTTTCATATCCTCTAATGCAACCCCAAAGTCTGTATAAGACTTTACCTGCGAAGAATCTATCTTTCCAGCTTTAACTAAGTCTAAAAGCTCAGCCTCCTGCGTAGTACCACTTCCAGTACCAACTACAATTCCATATTTAGCAATATCTTCTAGGGATGAAAGCGTAGTTATACCTAACTCCTGAGCTCTCTCCTTAGTCATTATAAGCTGAACCTCAGTAACAATATGTGGCATAGTAAATAATACCTCTTCTAACCTCTCTGGAGTAACGCTAAATCCACTAACACCTAAATCAACCTCTTTATTCTTAACAGCAGCTATAATAGCATCGAAATCCATAGTTTTCCATCTAACTTCAATACCAAGCTTCTTAGCAATAGCTTCCATCAAATCAACTTCATACCCAACAAGCTGGTTAGTCTTTGGATCTATAAATTGGAACGGTGGCCAATCTGGTGATGTAGCTACAACAATATACCCTCTCTCCTTAATTATATCCCACGTAGTCTTTTCAACCTTTTCCTCTGGAGCAGGGGCGAGAAGAGGATGAGCGTAGAAACCAGCACTGAAAGCAACAATAGCGACAATAATAATTGCAATAACAACTAAACCTTTACTCGCCATAAACTAAACTACACCCCAATAATAAGAAAACTTAAAAAATTGGTATAACTAATATAGTAAATACTTCTAATAACTATTATAATAAATTAATTAAATATAAACATAAAGAGAATATATATAGTTTAAAAATTAAAGTTTCTCCTAAACATTAAAAATGGCATTAAGTATGTTTACCTACTATATAGGTCTTAATGGTAAGATTTAAGTATGACTGTTTTCTTACTCCATTATTGATATGACTACTACCATTATTTCTAAAAAAGGGCAGGTAGTTATACCAAAGTCTATTAGAGATAAACTAGGGTTAACAGTCGGAACCGTATTAAAGGTAAGTGTAGAGGGGAAAAAGGTTATATTAGAGCCTATAGAGGAACCTCCAAAAGAAATCTTTATAAAAGCTGGATCAAAAATTACAGAAGAGATTTTAGCTGAAACAAAATCAACTAGCGATAAAATACTTCAGTTTCTAAAAGATTTAGGTGTCGAAATTGACTAAAATCTGTTTAGATACAAGTGTAATTATCGAATACATAGATGAATTAGGTGATTACCACCAGTTTGCAAAAGCATTATTTACAGTAATCCTAAAAGGTAAATTAAAAGCATTAATACCACATGTAATTCTGGCAGAAACATATTATGTTGCATCAAGAATATATGAAAAACTAGGCTTGGAAAGCCCAGATTTAAAAGCAAAGAAACTAGTAGAATGGCTCTATAGACTACCAACCACAAATATTGCAGGTGAAGACTTAACTCTTGTAATAGAGACTGGAAAAATAAAACTGAAATATAGACTAGCGTTAACAGACTGCTATGTGTTAGCAACATCAAAAATCTATAACTGTAAAGCAATATTCAAAAAACGAGAAAAAGAAATGCGAAACAAAATAGAAGAGCTAGAAAGAAATTTCAACATAATTTTCTTAGAGGATTATCGGTAATATATAGCCATGATGGAGAAGGCTAATCTTACAGCATAATAATCATTAAAGATATTTCTATTTATATGGTGGATGTTTGGCTTGATATCTCAATAATTAGATGTCCCAATTGTGGGAAGATGTATGTTGATGCTTCTTGGTATGTTGTTGAGCTTGAATCTGATATAGAGTGTGGTATATGTGGAACTACTTTTAATACACGAAAAAACATCGTAATAAGAGCACTTCTAAGGCTAACTATAAGTAATGATAAGATAACAGATATAAGCGTCGAAGAGTATTTGCCAACTAGCGAAGTAGACTGAATTGCAGTGTCCACAAAATTCTTTAGATCTAATGTAATGGTGTATAATTAGTCCAAAAATCCTACCTAGTTCTGAGAAGTGTATTAAATAGGCAGTGTAATCCTCCACCAGCCTTCATAAATTCATATCCATTAAACGTTATAACTTCTATACCCATATCTACTAACTCCTTAATTGTTTTATCATTCCATGCGTATGAAATTACCAACCCCTTTCTAATTACAACAAAACTAGGGCCAAATGTACTTAGCTCATTATCGGGTACATCTATTATTGCATAGTTGTTTTCTCCTAGATAATCATAAAAATTGATGACATCGTAGTCTCCATCAGAATACATTATTAGCGATGGATAATACATTAATGACCGCTTATGTGCAACAATTAAATCATTATCCAATATCATCATTGTACCATCTAAGTGTACTCTATACGGTGGTAATGGTATCAAGATAGCATTCTTACGAAAGTTATCATTTATTTGTTTGCCTAATTTATAGGCAGCTTGGAAAGAAGTTCTAGGGCCGTATCCGAGTAAAATCGTATTTTCATTTAAGTAAAGAAGATCGCCGCCCTCAAAGTACTCTGTAGCCTCAAATATATATGTAATGTTCCAACCCAGCTTCTCAAAGCTTTTCTTTACGATATACGGCTCATACCGACGAATTTCATAACGCATATTAGACAATACTATAGTACTCTCTAAAACTGCAAAAACATCTCTCATAAATACAAGATTTGGCGGGAAAAAGCTAGGTTTCCAATTTATCTGTTCCAACACATCATTAAGTAAAAGAACTTCAACACTATGCTCCCTGAATATATCAAGATAAGCATCATATTGTCTCTGAAAAGCCTCCGGATCAACAACAGCACGAAATAAATAATCCCTATAGTTAGACTTATTAACCAAAGATAACTCGCTAGATGGTCTATACATAAATACTCTTTTTAACCTCCAATATTCAGGTCCATTTCTCAGCATGCTAAAAAAGGTGAATCTTCATGAAATAATATGATTTTTTCTGATTTCAGCGTTTTTCCAGGAATATAGTTATTCTAGAAATATGGCTTTTTAAATCTAATTAAGTATCCTCCTAGTTGGTGGAAAAAGATAATGAATATTATTAGGTATAAGCGGTTTGTACCGATAGTTACGATAATAATTTCTGTACTGATAGGGTGTAGCTTCGTAGTAACTGCCGATTCAAACCCGATTCCTCTACCGACAATTATACTTGAACATGAGTATATCACTATTGAGATTTCAAAGGTTCATAATAAGCTAGATGTTACAGTGTTTGGCCATTATCCATTTAAAAATTATGGATATAAGGACATTATGATGTATTTTCCTATTCCACCTGAAGCTCTTGATGGAAATATATCGGTATTTATTGATGGTAAACCTATAGAGTGGGATATTGTATGGAGTATTGTAGTTGACGGTAAGAATAAAAGTTATACTACTGTCTTAGGTGATTATCCCCTCCTAAAGTGGCATATCAAAAATGTACCAGATAAATTTACTGTCTCAGCGAGATATGAATACATAATCAGTTCGGAAAAGGGAGTTTATAAGATATTATATGCTATGGCTACCGGAAGATTCTTTGATTACTATGCTAAGCAGTGTACAGCAGAAGTAAAAATAATCTTTAGAAATCTAAATTCATATGAAGCTAAAATCACATTAACTCCACCGCCCAACCAGTATCCAGGTAAAACATCATTTAAATATATAATTAAAGGAGATCATGATGAAATAGAGATCGTGGAACAAAGTGATCCATTTAGAGGTCTAGATAGAGATTTATTGATCGAGATTTATGGACGTGAGGCGGAGAAGTGGATACCAGCGAAACCTATGGATATAAACATTAAGCTAGATAAAGAAGATAATACTACACTCACAACAGTCATCATGACCTTTAATCATGCTGGATACAAAGTTGACTGGGGAGCATGCATCATAAAGGATAAAGTCATAAATATATACACAGATGTCTATATGTGGACCGGTCCTTCAGCACAAGTTATTACAGAAAAGAAGAATACTTACAAGTTGGTATTAACCCCAGGAGAGTACACTCTCAACGTATATGTTAATGGACAACTCATGAAGAAATTCATAATTAACATTGGAAACGGAGAAAATAATCAGACTAATAATGGAAATTCTAATAAAAGTGATGACTTACAAGCAGCTAATAAATATATAATAGGCATCTCTATATTACTACTAGCTATAGCTATATTCCTAGCATACTTTTTAGGAGGTAAATAACCTAGTGCAAATTCTTCTGGTTACGATCTAGAATTCATACTATATTTTTATTGCTTTAGCTATTCTCTTTAGTAGCGCGTTTTTAACTATTATGAGCCTTGGTTTAAATATATGAAGGTATCTCCAGAGTAAGCTTATAACTTTTCCTGGATCCTCTAACCCACCAATATCAATTAGTATTACATCAACTTTTCCTCCTAAATTTTCTCGAACCCTACTTAAGATACTCTTTATATCGAAAGCATCTAAACACTCAACAAATGCATTTTCATATTTTGATAAAATATTCTTAGCTCTATTTACTTCCGGTAAACTTTTATCTATAGCATAAACCTTAGCACAAATCTCAGCTAAAATCTTAGTTGTTTTTCCAGAAGCACAACCAATCTCCAAAACATGATCATCCTTACTTATAAGCTCCCGAATTTTCCTTCTATATTCTAAAACATCACTGGTAATAATAATCGTTAAATTTTCCCATAGACTTGACATCTCATAAATAATATTTATCTACATAAGAGAATAAGATGAGGTCTTTTCAGTGCTCTAGCTAAATTTTCTTAATATAGTTGAGTATTTCTCTAAGATCATTTATGCACGCGTCAGCAATTTCGGCTAATTCTGGTTCAGCATTGTATGCTATGCCAAATCCAGAAACTTCAAGCATAGACTTATCATATTTTGAGTCGCCAACAGCAATAGTCTTGCTTAAGGGTATATCGAGCTTCTCAGCTAACTTAATTAGAGCTTTATCTTTATGTCCTAGTTCAACTCTACAAATACCATTTCCAGTTAAATAGCCATTTTCATCAGTTTCTACTCCATTAGCAATAACATGAGAAATACCAAGTTTATCAGCAATTTTATTAGCTAAAATATCGAGGCCAACTGTAATAATTGCTACAGTAAAACCATGGCTTCGAAGACTTGAGATAACCTCTTCAGCACCAGGCATTAACTTATAACGTTCAAGTATACGCTCTATATCCTTTATATGTACATTATTACCCCACAATCTAATAACATTATTCATAAACTCACGGTAGCTTATAACTCCACGCAAATAATCATTCATGTATTTTAACGCTTTTTCTTCAACTCCAAAATGTTTATTGATTCTAGCCCAGCTGTTTCCTTCGACTAAAGTACCATCCATATCAAATGCGATAAGCATACATGAAAATAGTAGAATTTTCATACTATAATAATCTTAGTTCAAAATTGTATGTCTTTATTAATTTATCCTTATGGTACTTCCTATGGATACACTAAAGTACAGTTTGATTAAATAAATTTATGCAGTATAATATGGTGGGGAGACATAAAAATCTAATTACTGGTTTAATACAATAAAATTTATAAGAATGTAGATATGAAGATAATTAAGATATAGGGGTATCTTGAGTAGTTTGAGGGATAATATGTCGCACGAAAATAGTGTGTTAGGTATAGATTTCGATAAGAAAATTGAAGATTTAATGAGAAAGTATAATAAGATTTTATCTTCTATGATTAAGCTTGATGATTGTGAAAAAATACTCTATATGGCTGAGTTGGATGTTATTGTGAAAAATATAAGAAGCCTTATTGTTGTAAAAAGGATTCTAGAGAAGGCAGATGATGAAAAGACAATTTCACTAGCTATAAACTTCGTAAAAAAGGAGATTGAGTTAACTGATGCTATAAAGCCGATTCTTGAGGCATATGACGATGGTGAGACTACTATAGAGAAAGAGGAGAAAGCTTTAGAGGTTAAAAAAATTGTTGAAGATGCGAAGAGAGAAGCGATAAAAGCCACCAGCTCACTCAATATCTCACCAGAACTCTAACTTATTTTGAACACTAAAAGTTCTCGGCGTGAAAATGTTCTGTGTCAATAAATTAACATATGTGTAAATGTATCGTTTTCAGCAGTTATATATCAATATAATTACCTTTTAAAATGTAATAAACTAATTTTTTGGTGAATCAACCTGCTGGAAGTATTTCTATTCATAATAATTGCCTTTACAGGGTCATTTGCATTTAGGTTAAGTATGCCAGCGGTAGCTTTTTATACACGTAATGTATTGGAAGCGTCGGCTTTCGGAATAGGACTCTTAACATCTATATTTTTTATCGCGAGAGCTTTATCAGCAGTAATCTCTGGTAGATTATCAGATAAGTATAAGCAGAAAACGCTATATCTACCTATAATATCCTTCTTCTTAAATGCATTTGCAGTATATACGTATAGCTACGCTATAAACTTAAGTCAAATATTATTTATCCGATTTATTCAGGGTATCCTTAATGGATTAGCATGGGTTCCTATACAGACAATACTAGGATTATCTGTTAAATACTCAATTAGAGGTAGAGTTTACTCTGCATATTTTATAGCTGGGTCACTAGGTGTAATGGGTGGAAATATGCTTTATGCAGTAATATCTAAAGAACCCCTAAGGTATATACTCTTAATCTCTACAATAGCGTTCTTAATTTCATCATTCTTGACACTAATTATTAAGTGTAAGATTAAAACTTTAGTAACGCTAGAATCTAAGGAAGAGGTTAAATTAGTTACCACTGAGTTACCTAGACAAAGTTATAGTAGTATAATATCAAAAATTGAAATATTTTCATTACTTATTATCGTGCTTGGAGTCGGATTTTTCAATTCAGTCACTCGAGGAGATTTAATATATATCTATATGAATGAGTATTTAAGGCTTGAAAAGAGCCTTGTCGCTAGTTTTATAGCATTAGCTTCTCTATTTGGTCTATTACTTAGCTATCCAATTAGCTGGATTTCAGATAAATATACAGGTAGGTATGCATTAAAAATAGCACTGTTATCTTGTGTTTTTGGCGCATTAATTTTAAGTATAGAGGTTGGATGGATATCAATATTATCACTAGCACTGGTATATACGGGTGCTGCAAGTATAGTTCCAATAGCTAGAAAGATTGGAGTTTCACATCCAACTTCCGGAGGCATAATAATAGGGTTAATTAATGCATTAGCTAATGCTGGTAACGTATTAGGTTCAGCTCTAGCGGGTTACCTCTATGATATACTACCAAGGAGTATTAAAATTATAAACTTAAATCTATCTCCACTAATTATTGTAATGTCAACACCAATAATAGTAGTAACAGTTTTAACATTAATACTAAGTCCACTAATTAAATACTAAATAAAAAATACTCTTTATGTAAGAACTTGGATATTATTTTAAAGATCGCTAAAAATGAATGTCTAAATTATTTTACTTAGTTAATATATGATACTTTAGTCTCTACTTTAGAACTGGGATAGTAAAAAAGTAGAATAATAAGAGGAGAGGGAATTTCTACTTCTGTACTTTCTTTATAACTAGTGTAAGCATACATATGATTACTATAGCAACGACTATTATCATGTATATATCTAACTTTGGTTTCTCCTCTGGTGGCGCTGGTGAAGTAGTTGGTGGGGTTGGTGATGGAGTAACCTCCTCTGGAGGAGCTTCAGTCGTCTTTTCTGGTGTTGTTGTTTCCTGTGTTGGTAGAGCTGGAGCTGTTACTGTTATCGTCATTCTAATTTCTTTAATAACGTTTGGATCTTTACTAGACTTAACTACTATTGTACATTCATCGACACCTGTAGCTGATGCATAGTACTTAAATACTATCTCAGCTGATTCACCTGGAGCAAGTGTTATAGTAGTTGGTGAAACCTCGCCTTTATCACAAGTAATATAGTATGTATCCTCATCGTCACCTACGTTAGTAATTGTGAAGGTATAAGTTGCTAACTCGTTAACCTCTACAGTAAGTGATATTGTCTCAGGGAAAATTTCAAAGTCATAGTGATATACAATTATGGTTACTGGTGTAACTCCAGGAATATATAGCTTTACAGAACTCTCTCCAAGCTTTCCATAAATATCATAGGCAACAACCTTATACTTTATAGTAGCATTTGGAGCATCTAGCTCAGCATAGTATAAACCTAGATCTTCATCAAACTTCATATCTACTTTTTTCTCCATATTGCTACCATAGAGAAGCATAACTTTAGAAACTTCACTATAATCTTGAACTAATGCATAGATATATAATTTATTGCCCTTTAATAGTGGAACTTCACAGATAACGATTTCTGGAGGTAAAGTTTCGTTTCTAGCGAAATTACCATAGGCGTCGAAGCAATATATCTCCATAGTAACATTTACAAACTGTTCAGCTGGAATGCTAAATCCAAAGTCAATTGTAGCTTCACAGTATGGTGACATCACCTCTGGAGGCAGTATTTCCATGCAAAAGCCTAGGAATGGATGTTCACCACCAAGCTTTGGCCCCCATAGCTGAACAAATGAGAAATATCCTAGGCAATTAACTGGCCATGACTTACCAATAAAGTTTTTATATGAATGTGATGGTATCGGATATCTACCTTTAGCAAGCCAAGTATCATCTAAAACATAAAACTTTAATCTAGCATTAACTTGATCTGCCGCTTTATCTATCTCTACATGCTTCACCTTTATTATCGGAGGTTTATAATCACTTACAGGAGATGTAACTGCAGGCTTCTTAAGTGGTAGGTAGTCGTAAAGGCCGGGTAACGCTTCATACGGTCCGGAGCCACTATAGTTATCCCAATAATTTCCAATTGTATAGTTAAGGTATATTTTATCGATATCTGTAGCATTTATGTGAATATCATTGTTTATAAAGTTATTTGCAGCTATAATGCCTTCAGAGTTGCTAACATATATGCCGATATGATTATCTTGAATAGTGTTATTAGTAACTCTTAGAAACTCATTTCTAAAGTAATCTGTATCAGCATATATCCCAATTAAATTGCCACTTATTAAATTGTTAGATACGATTGCTTGACCGAGTAATGTTGGGCAATGTATTCCTCCCCAGAGACTATTCAACATTGATACTACTCCGAAGAGCTTTACCCCAATATTTTCATTGTCATGTATAGAATTGCTGATTATATTAACGATAGGACTAAAGTATGTATAGACGCCAAATCCACAGTTAAATACTTCACAGTTAAATACTTTTGGAGTTGAGCGGTGTAGATAGATACCAGCATCCTTAGAATTATAAACCTTACAATTCATTATAGAGAAAAACTCTGCCTTCTTAGATATAGCTCCAACCCATAAATTATCAGCAAAAGTACATTTATCAACAGTTACGTATTCGGATTCAAGTGTAAATAGTCCACATCCATTATTAGAGAAGTTACAGTTAACTATAGAAACTAATGATGAATTGAATAGCTGTAGTCCAAGCCTATTACTATAAAACTTACAGTTACTTATTAGTACATTTGAAGAACCCATTAATTGAAGCCCAAATCCATAACTATCATGGAAGCTACTTTTCAATATTATCACATCATTTGTTTCTATAAAAATACCCTCCATATATCGGTACTGAGGAATACCAGCACTACTAATATCAACGTTTTCCATATATACCTTTGCTCCCTTATGAACTCTAAGGTAATATCCACTAGAGCCAACCTTACGAATAACAGTATTAACCATTACTAAGCTTCCACCAGGAAGGACCTCAATACCAACGTCTCTATCTGAATCAACATTAACTGTAACATTAATTAAGGTTAAGTTTGAATGTACTACTAAATCATTTGATATAGTAATTGTACTATCACTAATTGTTGTTGGACTTGTAATTTCATCTGTAACGACTACCTCCTTAGGCTTCACTTCAACAATACAAAGAATAGGAATCTCCGGAATACTAATTGAAATCTTACCATTTTCTATAGTAAATGGCACTTCTGTGCCGTCAATACACTCTTCAGTATAGACCTTCACTTGTAGATCTTTACCATGTAGGAAAGATGGTAAATCAAATGATAGAGAAATATTCTCCTGCCATATCACTTTATCAGCATTAAAATCATAGTTGTAATTTAAGATGTCTAGTATAAAGCTTTGTCTATCATGGTTAATATAGCATTGTATGTGCGCTCTTCCAGCTAAATTTGTGTTTATAAATGGTGGTATTACTTGATCCATAAGCTGCTTAAATGTATTAAGTATATCTTTAGCTTCTGGATCATAATAGTATCTCTTAACAAGATATTCTACAGCAATATTTTCGGTTATAGATGCTACAATACCATTACCATAGTGCTTTATAGTACCATCAAATAGTGAAGTAAACTCTGGTCTATATGCTATTTCACCACGTTCATTATGTGTCCCTATTTCTCCTACACCTATTAGAATGCCACCATTCCTAACATATTCTAGTAGAAGTTCTACCTGTTCATCTGTTAAGTAAGTTGCATTTGAAAGTATTAGTGCATCGTACTTTTGAAGTTCCCCTAAGGATGGAGTGTGATTATAGAAGTAGTTATCGCCAAATACCACTATATCGAATAATCTATGGCTATCAGCTAATAAGTAGAACATACCCTCATAATCTGGATATCCATATCTAAATGGATATGGAAGGGGCTCTGCATATCTTACAGTTGTAAGTGGATAGACCAAGGCAATCTTAGCAAATGGTTGATTACCAAATAAGTATGGATGCCTAACCACTAAATCTACAAATTTTAATCCTCGCTGAGGATTTGTGCTCTTACGTATAAATTGTAGGTCTATCCAGCTATTATATACTATCGTCTCAGCTAAGGCTAGGTACTGCTCCTCGGGATCTGGGCTTCTCGCCCATACGGTAAACCATGGATAAGGATCTACAGGCATAAGCCAAGGGAGAAATGTCTTATTCAGTGAAAGGAGTATCTTAAATACCGTAGCTCCAGTTCTATTTGGAAATGTTAAGTCTTCCCAGCTGAACTCTGATCCTAAGCCAGATACATACTGCAGGACATATATGAAGTTAAATCTTCTACCCCAAAAGTTGAGGAGGTGAGCTTCAGGAATATTCGTTAAAATAACAAACTCTCTTCCAGTTTCCTTCTTCCAAGCCTCGACAGCTTCATGTAGCTTTCTATAGAGATCAAGTAGATTCTTTAGGTTGAATTCCATGAATTCTTGCCATAAACGTTTAGCTTCAATTGGATATTGAGGACCCTCAACTCCAAGATCTGCATCACATTTATAGCCAAGAGATAGGAGATATTCTCTAAAGTTAAATTTACTGATATCTTCAATACCAAACTTTTCGAGAAGTTCTCCAGCAGTATACTTAGATGATAGAAACTCATTAAATTTCTCCATGCTTTCTGGATCGAAGCTCCAAGCTCCAATCATATTATTGTAGTCTCCTGATCCGGAGTCAAGCTGTATTCCATCCATTCCAGAGTCGAAAATTAGCTTTAAAAATTTGACTTCGAAATCTTGTGTTTTCTCCCTACCATGATGTAAAAGTATAGTCCAGTCAACTATCCGGTTAGGAATTCTCCATACATAGGTTCCATTTAGATCCATTCTTCCATATTCTTCTGGGGTAAGGTTATAATATGTAAGGATATACTGTAGCATACCAAAGTCTGGAACAGAACATAATGATCTATATGCTAAATGCTTTACTCCATGTGCATGAAGTGTTGAAACCTGTACCTTAACATCATCTACCTCCTCAGGAAGCTTTACAACATAGACATCACTAGTTGTAGTTGCCATAATAGGATAATAGCTGTAATCTTCTGCACCCACAATTTCAATTGCTCTGAACCTAGGATAGAAATTAGCTCCATAGATACCATGCTCAATAGTGTAGAGAGTGGACTGGCTATGTATGGCTATAGGTACATAGCTAATCATGGAGAAAACTAAAAGAAGAATTAAAAGTAGCGAGCCTACTCTCAAGAATAGGCTCACCTCATCTAGATAAATATGTCAAATAGATAATTTGACATAAAGGTATTATAATCTTTCGACTTAATCGATTCATCAGAGATACAGAGAAAAACCATCAAAACAACAGTTAAAAAATACTAAATTTCGCGTTAAGAATTATCATAAGTTAATATATCAAAATTACAGCAATAATATCTATATCTTTTTTCAAAAAAGAAAAATCAAGTTTATAAAATTCTTAGGTTCTCTGTTTCTCCAAAATTTTTTCCAAGAGTTCCCTAATTCTAATTAATTCACCTAGAATCTTAGCATTTATATCTTCTTCAGATTCAAATGTTTCGATAGCAACGTGTCTTTTACCTTTAACAAGCTTTATAATAAGTTCCTTAAGTTCCTCATAGTTCTCAATACCGTCGATTCTCGCCTCTGCTCCTGGTTATCCGGAATACCCTGCTGTCTGAATCTTAAGTGAAGCTATCCTAAGTTTTCTAGAAATAGGTCCCTGAACTACATCTATATTTGTAATCCTATTATACGGAACTACACCAACACGTTTAAACTAGACACCCCTCTTACAAATTATCTCATTTTCCGTCAATCTATATGTGATAGAATCATAGTATTTAGAAATCCAAAGTAGTATGAATATTAGTGTAATAATGGTGGGTATGCATATTATTATGCTTATACCTATTATCACTACATCTGGGAATATAAAGGCTAGGAGTATTAGGGGAATAAGCCACCACAACACTCCAAATACTACGGCTGAAATAAAGTAGATGTAGTAAAGTTTCTTAAATTGAGGAGAGGGCTTAAAATCTCTACCAATAGTAAAGCTAGAGTTATGAGTCAATTACGACGCCCCATAACTAAAGGTAGTAATACCATAGAATATTTCTTTGATAGAAAGTATCGAGATGTAGATCATTATATTTCTTAGCTATATTAGTTACTCGTGGAGGTGTAGCTATGAAGTATACATTTAATATCGAGGTTACTGATGAGGAGATAGATAGATTAGTCAAACGAATTGAAGAAGAATTCAATAAGATAGATGAGAAAGTTCTTGCTAATGAAATGAAGGTAAAAACAGTTAAGTTGGCTGAGGCCTCGAAAGATTCAAAGTGGAAGTATTATCTAGATTATTATCCAGATGAAAAGAGGTTTACATTAGTAGTTAATATGAGTGAGAAGCAGCCTAGAAAATATGCAGTATTAAAGCTAAGTAGTGTAGTAACGTCTATCGAGTCTCCAGAGAAGTTTATAGAAAGAGTAGCAAAGCTGTATCTTCTATTTCAAAAGTTGAGGGAAAAGCTAGATATGGAGTCTAAAGATACAATATTATAGTTATTTTATGTTCAAATATGATGGCTTCGTCGTTATCTAGAGAAATCTCTAAATTTAGGCTTCCGAAAAATGCGTTTTTCTGGAAATTAATATTAATGTTTGATTAAAATGTTAATTTTTGGTAATGTCGCGTTTATTGAGGTGAATATATGTTTAAGTTGCATTCTGAATATGGTTTTTTAGAGGGTGAGCTTATTAGAGTTGAAAGAGAAGTGTCTGTTAAGCTTGAGATTGCTAAGTTAATTAAGGAGGCTAATTGTAAACCGATATTATTTGAGAATGTTATGTTAAGAGATGGTAGGATTTCTGATTATCCTGTTTTAGCTAATATTGTTGGTAGTAGAGAGTTACTAGCTAGATATTTCGGTGTTCCACCTAGTGAACTAGCTGACTTCCTCTTGAATGCTATTGATAAGAGAAAGAAACCTAATATTATTCCTCCAGATGAATATAGAAGGATTAATGTTGACCTCAATAATCTCCCCTTGTTATTTCATTATCCTGGAGATGGTGGGTATTATACTACCGCTAGTATAGTTGTTGCTTATGATGAGGAGTATGGATTAAACGCTTCTTACCATAGGATGATGCAGATTTCTAGGGATAAGCTTGTAATGAGGGTTGTACCTAGACATCTACACTTATATATCGAAAGAGGCCTAAAGGAATTCGCTATATGTATAGGAAATACCCCTGAAGTATTAGTTGCTAGCGCTATGTCTCCTGAGCTTGGTGTATCTGAACTTGACATAGCAAATGCAATTAAAGAGATCAATCTTGTAGATTTTGATGGAGTTATAGGAACTAAGGCAGAGATCGTTTTGATAGGAGAATTAACTGGAGAGTTACACGATGAAGGTCCATTTGTAGATATAACTGGTACATATGATATTATTAGGAAACAGCCTGTTGTAAAGATAAAGAGGATTTATGTCAGGGAAAATGCCTTTTACCACGCTATACTACCAGCTGGGCCAGAACATAAATTACTCATGGGAATGTCTCGCGAACCAACTGTACTCAGAGAGGTTAGGAAAGCCGGTGTTGACTGTAAAGCAGTATATATTACTCCAGGAGGTTGTTCATGGCTTCACTGTATAATACAGATTAGAAAGAAGAGTGAGGAAGATGGAAAGAAAGCTATCGAAGCAGCATTTAAGGGACACAAATCACTTAAACTCGTCGTGATTGTTGAAGACGATATTAACATATATGATCCAAATGATGTTGAGTGGGCGATTGCAACTAGAGTACAGCCGGATAGAGATATATACATATATCCAGATCAAATAGGTTCTTCCCTAGATCCATCTGCAAATCGAATAACAAGGAAAACTGCTAAATGGGGAATAGATGCAACAATACATAATCCAGAGAGAAGAGGGGATTTTATAAGAGCAGTGTGGGATAAATAGTGATAAAGTTACGATTTACTAGATAACCTTTTTCTCACAGTTTCCTTAGTATATTTAATTAACCACTCAATATTTTTAAGATCCTCATCTGTAATATCTTCAATAGTATATTTCGATTCATGAAATCCCCATACATGAATATCATATGCTCTAGACCATACATCAACTAACATTGGCTCATTAAGTTCCTTAGAAAGTCTTCTAGCAGTTTTACCTAATAGCTGTGTCCACCACCTCCCCTCACTAATTGCCTCCTCATAATATGGAAGCTTATATATTTGAGCGAGAATTTTTAAGCACTCCTCAACTGTTTTATAAAGTTTCTCAGAAGCCTGTACAACATCTCCCCTCTTCAAGTAAATTTTTGCTTTTTCGAAACTTTTTTCAGCGATTTCAAGCCGTATACTTATCTCCTCTCTAGGATCTAACTTCAACTCTTTTAAAATTACGTTAATTATGAAAGATTCTGGATCAAGACCTTTCTTCTCTAATTTCTTTATAATACTCTCTGGAAGCGTAATAGATGTCGGCACTTCTATCAATTATTACAATAACTACTAAAATTATTAAAAATCTACATTCTAGAGTGTAATAAGCTGAGTAAACTACGTTTAATTACCGATAATTACATTATATAATATAATATGTATTTATCTAAAGAGGAAGAGCGAATTCTGAATGGAGAGTTTGGTGAGGGTAAGAGGAAGGCTTTAGAGATTTTACTAGCTATAGGCAAGATTTATGATGCTGATAGGCTTATGCCGATAAAGTCTGCACATATCTCTGGTGTTTCGTATAACAATATTGGTGATGCAGGTTTAGATTTTTTAAGAGAGTTCTCTGTAGAAGCTAAAGTTTCAGTTAAAGCTACGTTAAATCCAGGCGGAGTCGACCCTAGTAGATGGCAAGAAATGGGGATAGATGAAGATTTCACTAGGAAGCAGATGGAGGTTGTAAATGTATTTAGGAGGATGGGTGTTGAAACTACACTTACGTGTACACCATATCTAGTTGGAAATACACCAAGTAAGGGTGACCACATTGCTTGGGGTGAAAGCTCAGCAGTTGCATACGCTAATTCGGTGTTGGGTGCTATGACAAATAGGGAGAGTGGGATATCAGCACTAGCAGCAGCTATAATTGGAAAAACACCTAGATACGGGATGCATGTTAAAGAGGAAAGAGTGCCTAAAGTTAGAGTTAAGTTAAAGGTAAAGCTCCGTGAACCTAGTGATTTTGGTGCATTAGGGTATATAATATCAAAAAAGATTGGCGGTGAAGTACCGTGGATAGAAGGAATCAAAAATGCTGGTATTGAGGAGTTGAAAATGCTATCAGCGTCTATAGCTACATATACTGGATTACCAATATTTCATATTCCAGGTATAACTGCTGAGTGGAGGGATTTTGATGTACCAAGGGAGGTAGTTGAGATTGATGATATAGATATGAAGGATGCATATGAATATCTTAGCGAATCTTTCGATGGTATTGATTTAGTATGGATAGGATGTCCACATACAACTGTTGAAGAGCTTAGAAAAATCGCTAGATTATTAGAAGGTAAATCTGTTAAGACAGAACTATGGATAACAACTTCAAGAAGAGTTAGACAGGAAGCTGAAAAACTTGGTTATATCAGGATTATTGGGGGTGCAGGTGCAAAAGTTATATGTGATACCTGCGTAGTTGTAGCTCCTCTAAAGGGTAAATTTAAAACATTAGTTACAAATTCAGCTAAAGCATGCTATTACTGTAGAGGAGTAAATAACTTCATGGTTAAAGTAGCTAATTTAGAAAAATGTATTGAAGCTGCCTTAAAAGGGATATGGATCGAATAGCCTATTAACTATTCCTTATAAGTTTATATCATTAATCATTCTATCGGTTAATTTTTATTTTAACGAAATTTACTATTAGGTAAAGTACATTAAATTAAATTCTATTAAGGATTTATAGGGAGGAGGCCGCATTAAGTAAAAGGCGGTTTAAGATGGTTAAAAGAAGGGGAGTCATACGTCCAAGTAAGAAAGTCGTATTAATATTAATTTTACTTTTATTAATTGGCAGTTTCCTTTATGTTTACTTCTTTCAGAGGGAGAAGCTTCTTCTAGTTTTAGTAGATTTAGAGCCTGGAAAACCTCCTCTAAGCTTTTCATATCTACAGAAGTCACGTTTTTCAAATATAGGTGGAGTTGAAAAAGCAAATTGGATAAGGTTCTTTATTGTGTGGAATAATATTGAACTGGAAAAGGGAAAATATGATTTTTCCTTTTTAGATTTAGTAGTTAAGAGGTTTCAGAAGGATAATAAGGTGCTTGTATTAACAATTTTGCCTTTTGCAAATTGGGATCAAGATAAGTGTCACGATGATAGTTATATTGCTGAATTTCCTGTTCCTGGAGGGATGATAAAGGTAAAGGCAGGTAAACCTTGTAATATGAATGATTACATTGATTTCCTTAAGGTTCTTGTTGAGAGATATGATGGTGATGGCGTAAATGATATGCCAGGTCTACGTTATCCTATAAAGTACTGGGAAATAATGAATGAACCTGGTATGCAGAAGAGTATACTCGGTCTTAAATTTTTCTGTGGATCACCTGAGGATTATCTAGAGATTTTAAAGGTGAGTTATCAAACTATCAAACAGGTTGATCCTGATGCTAAAGTTTTGATGGGTGGAATGGCTGGTATGGAGAAGGAATTCGTAGATTTCTGGAGTAAGATTATAAGTGAAGCAAAAGACTATTTTGATATTGCAAATGTCCATAGTATAAATACTGATGAAGATAGGGAGGATCTTTATCTCTTTAAGTTTAAAGAGTTTTTAAAGAGTTATGGTGTGGATGATAAGCCAATATGGATAACAGAAGCTCAATATGGAGATCTCTTTGTACCTCCAAAAGACTTAGTTGCTGCAGAGAAGCTTTTAGTTAGAAGTACAGTTTTCGCTTTTGCGAATGGTGCTGAGAAAATCTTCCATATTGGTAACTGGTATGAATTCTGGAAAACTGAGAGTACACAAAAGGTCTATGAAACGTTAGTAAATAAAATAGACTACTTTGATTCTGTAGAAATTATTAAGCAGGAATATAAGGAAACTTTCAAAGGAGTAAAGACGATAATTGGGCAATATAAGTTTACGATAGGTGACCATGTTATTTATGTTTTATGGGGAGACTCTCCTCTTCCTGAAGAGTTAAAGGGGAAAGTATTAAAGGTTACGAATATTTATGGTGATGAAAAAATAGTAGAAAACTATACTGAAATAAAGCTATCAGATTCTCCAATTTATGTTGAAATAGTAAATAAACAATCTTCTAATCATACTTCACAACACATAAATTTAATAGAATTCCAAAAACTGGTCTATCCAAGATTATCGATTCCTAATGGAAAAATCTTGGAAGAAATAGGAAAAGTTGTTGAAGGCACGAGACTACCGATTGTAGAAGCTGAAGATAACATTTCTATAGTTTTCTGGAAATGTAATGATTTGGTTATGATAAAGCCGTTTAGCAGATTAGGGGCAGAAGTAGGAATATAGCATTTAATTTTGGAGGTTTTTATGCTGTAGGTGAGGAGATGATTGAGTTTAAGGGTAGAAGTATTTCAAGAGGATTTGCTAAGGGGGAAGCAATAGTAAGTAGAGAAGCAATTTCATTTTTTGGTGGAGTTAATCCAGATACAGGAGTTATTGTTGAAAAAGGACATGTATTAGAAGGTAAGTCGATAGCAGGTAAAATATTAATATTCCCGGGGGGAAAGGGGTCTACAGTAGGGTCATATATTATCTATAGGTTAGCAAAAAATGGTTTGGCGCCAAAAGCAATTGTGTGTATTGAGGCTGAGCCAATTGTAGCAGTTGGAGCAATAATATCAAATATACCAATGGTAGACAAAGTTGATGAAAAAATTTTTGAAGTAATATCTAATGGAGATATTGTAGAGGTAGATGGAGACCATGGTACTGTAAGGTGCATTAAATAGTCGCTTACTCTACATCTTCAATTTCAGTATATGTAAAGATTGGCAAGTACAAAACCTACAAATATTAAACAACCAATATTTATTGTGTAGGTGATTTTGATTATATGCCTACGATACGTGCACTTACATTCTTCATACCTGTATATGACTGGTTCTCAAATCAATTTAAAAAAGACGTTGAAAATTTCATATTTAAATCACTTGAACTCTCTGATAAACTTGAGCTATTTCAATGGACAACTCGATTCGTACTTCCACCAATACCAAAAAATTCTCAAGCTAAAGACTGTAGTAAAATAGTCGATTCTATTTTAAGTTTTAACTTTAAAAATAACATATTACTACAAGCATTTCCAGTAACTCCAGACTGTAAATGTATTGAGGATATTGTTGATATACTTAGTCTAGACGATAAGATATACTCTACGATTCTGGTGAGTAATGAAGCAGATATAGATGGTTTAGTCAATAAAATCTATCTTAGAGATGTTGATCCTAATATCTATACGCGAATTTCTATTACATATGGTAATTGGGTTGAAACAGCATACTTTCCTAGTACGGCTAATTCAAGAAATAAATTTGGGTATTCAGTAGCACTTAGATACTTAGATCTAATGAGCAGATATCTAATGGGTGAAAAGGAGCTACTAATAGATTTTCTAAAGGAGCTTAAAGATAAAATCTTAAACTATGAGGATTACTTCTATGGTGTAGATTACTCTCTATCCCCATGGATGGAGGAAAGCGTTGGCAAATTAATTGAGAAAAGATATAACATAACTCTCGGAGGTTCAGGAACCTACGATGCTGTTTATAAGCTAAACAAAGAAATACATAATATTGTAAGCATGAATATTGTCTCTTCTACAGGCTTTAATGAAGTTATGCTACCAGTAGGAGAGGACAACTTACTAAAAGAAAGGGTTAAAGATAAAACGCTTAAATTAGGGCATCTAGAGGGATTATCATCTGTATGTGTTGTTGGGCTAGATATGGTTGCTATAAAGAAAGATGAATTCATAATTAATGGTGTGTTACACGATATGTTTTCTATATATAAGATTAAGGGAAAACCAATTGGACTACGCATTATACCTATAGAAGGAGATGGTATAAATCTAAAGAAGTTTGGCTATCTTCCTCTAATAGATTTCTAAGCATCTTAATACCTTTTTTTATACTAAAAGAGTAAGGTGATATAGATAAAGATGAAAATTATAGTTGGAATCTCAGGAGCCTCCGGCATTAGACTTGCTATGCGACTTATCGAAGAACTAGATAAGCATGGGGTCGAGGTTTATACAGTAATTACAGATAGTGCTTTAAAAGTTGCTAAGGGCGAATGTGAAGAAGAAGTGATAAATAAGATTAAAGAGAGTTCCAAAGCTTTCTTTAGACAATATGAGATAGATGCACCTATATCATCAAGTAGCTTCCTAGTAAATGGAATGGTAATAATACCATGCTCGATGAATACAGTAGCTAAACTAGCATACGGAATAACAGATAATCTTCTCTTAAGAGCAGCCGACAACCAAATAAAAATGAAGAATAAACTTGTAATCGTACCTAGAGAGGCACCATTAAGTCAAATTCACCTCAGAAACCTTCTTAGGCTTTCCAAACTAAACTCAGTCTATATATTATTCCCTGTATTAACATATTATCATACACCAAAAACCTTGGAAGACATGGAGAATTTCATTATCGGTCGAATAATGGATCTACTTGGCATTCAGCATAATCTATATAGAAGATGGGGTACTAATGAGGAGTAAGCTATATTTCTTATTAGGCTAGGAGGGATATTAAAACCTACCTAAGCATACTTGTAGACAATTTTTATCTTACATTTATGAAACAACTTCGAATTACTAAATAGTTTTCTCCTATACATGTAAATATATATTGTTTTTTAATTAAATATCATATTCATTTATTGCATTTTTTGCATATAATAAATAAGATTTTTGTTGATTTCACAAGGTGATATATTATGAGCGGGGCACGCTCATATACCACATACAAGATTTCCATCATTACACTATTTTCTGTGCTTTTAGCCGTCTCCTCATTCCTAAACAAATTTACCTACCAAACTTCTCAAATAATCTCAGCAATCATTTATACTACTGGCATTATACTCGCCAGCTCTCCAGGATCCGCACTTATGATTGCACTAATCGCTGGTGGAATCTATATGTTTCAGTCACTTCTAGGTTTTTTTGCGTTAATAGCATTTGCACTTAGGGGTATATATACAGAAGCCTTCTTCATATTGCTAAAAGTATATCAAGGCCATGTAACCGTCATTAGAGTTTCGGCTGCTATGATGATATCAAGTCTCTTAACGGGATTATCATTTTACATACTATTTATACATATCTTAAAGATTTTACCTGACTGGGGCTTAATACCGCTGCTAATCATAACTTGTATTGCTGTGATATCTAATGGAATCGGAAGCTATGTAGCCGTAAAATATGTAATACCTCTCATTAAGAAAATAGCATTCAGAGGTGAGTTTTATGGTACACCTTAGATACTTATTTAAAGATTATGATAGTGATGGATATAGAGCAGCAGTTGAATCATATAGGAGAAGCGGCATAAGCTCTGTAATATGGATGATCACTAATATGTGTAACTTAAAATGTAAATTCTGTTACTTAAAAGCTGGGTCTATGCTGACTAACGAGCTATCAACTGAAGAAGCACTTCAACTTATAGATGAACTAATTGAATTAGGTAAACCTCTATTGTTTATTTCCGGTGGTGAACCTCTTTTAAGACCTGATGTATCTCAACTACTAAGTTATGCGGCTGAAAATGGGTTAAAAATCATATTAAGTACTAATGGTACTTTAGTTACATCTCAGATCGTTGACCTTATAGCTAGACTGGGTATACATTATGTTGCATTACCCTTTTACGGCTTAAAAACATTACATGAACACTACACAGGGGTGCATGGGTCATTTGATGCCGTCCTAAAAGCGATATCTAGGCTTAAAGAGAGAGGGCTTAATATATGCATTAAGATGATTGCGTTAAAACCGCTGATGGACGCATTTAGCAAAATACTAGAATTTGTCGCTAAACTTAAAGTAGACTTAGTATACATATGTGACCTAATGCCATGTGGGCGTGGAGTGAATTTACGTGATGAAATGCTGAGCTTAGATGACTGGAGAAATCTATTAGACATAATCATCCAAGAGTGTATTATAGGCTCGAGATATAGCTTCGAAATAGACATAGGAGCACATCCGTCAACAGCAATATATGTTTTTGAGAAACTTAAATCACTCGGATACAATGTCTCTAGTGTATTGAATAAAATGGCTAAACGTAAATTATGCCCAGTTGGCAGGGGATTTATAGCTATATCACCAGCTGGAGATATATTGCCATGTAACTTCCTGCCAACATATTCAATTGGAAATATAAGAACGTGTGGGTTAAAGGATATAGTAAAATCCCATAATATTAAATCATTAGGTGATACATCTAAGTTAACAGGACGTTGCTTCACATGTACATATAGAGATTTATGTGGAGGATGTAGAGCTAAGGCATTCTTGTATAATGGAGATCTGTACTCAAGTGACCCGACATGCCTAATACAATAGAAAAATAAAAACTTCTAATCGAAAAAATAATTGGGTAATCTATACAAAGATGAGAACAAATAAATTAGTTATAGAATCTCAGCTCAAATAACTAAACATCTCTTTCTTTCCTCATAAATATCGAGAGTAAATAACATATTCTGTATTATTATAAGATAAGCCATAAAACCTATTTTTAGGTGAACTAATTGAGAGACAGACTATTTCTTGTTAAGTTCGGTGGTAGCTTAATTACAGATAAGACTAAGCCATACACTCCTAGATTAGATGTGATTAAAAGGCTCATTATGGAGATTAAAGATGCGGTCTCTGAAGGTGTTAAATTAATTCTTGGTCATGGTGGTGGTAGCTTTCCTCATGTATCAGCTACAAAATACCAAACACATAAAGGCTTCATAAATGAGAACAGCGTGTATGGGATGGCTGTAGTCCATAATGACGCTATGAAGCTAAATAAAATAATAATGGATGAGCTACTAAATGCGGGTATAAAGGCATTTCCAATACAACCATCAAGTATAGCGATAGCAGAAAACTCTAGAATTAAGGAAATGTATATTAAGCCACTAAAGATTTTACTAAAGTATGGTGTAATACCAGTTGTCTATGGAGATGTCGGAGTAGATCTAAAGAAGGGATGCTGCATAATGTCAACAGAAGAAATACTACGATACCTCGCATTAAAACTCAAAGATGAATATGACCTATTCATAGTAATGTGTGAGGTAGTCGATGGAGTATACACGGAGGACCCACTTAAACGCCCCGATGCTGAATTTATTGAAGAAATCTCAAGTAAAAATATTGACGAAGTCAAAAAGTACTTAAGCTCATCTCATGGAATCGACGTCACAGGAGGAATGCTACATAAAGTAAACATACTATTTGAATTAGCAAAGGAAGGAATAAACTCAATAATCATAAATGGGCTCGTAGAAAATAACTTGAAAAATGTATTAACAGGAAAGCCTGTAAGAGGAACAATCATCAAATACTAATGCTTTTTTGATCGCTAAATTTGAGAAAATTAAATAGTTGAGAATCAAGTTATTGTTTAATGACTAAAGGTAGGAAAAGCAAATGGGTAATTGGCTTTATATTGCTAGCTATTCTCTCCGGCTTATCACTATTTGCAGATCAAGTATCTGCTTATGTTGGTTCTTTTGAGGGACGCGGTTTCATCAAGTATAGTTATATTACGGGTAATGAGTCTATAACATCAATAGTTTTTGAATTACCTGAAGATATTGCAGATGCTCTTATGCCTGAGGAGGTAGGGGGTTGGACTGTTAAAAAGTCTGGGAATAAACTCATTTTATCAGATGGAGTTTTGGAACCCGGGGAATCAGTAATAATCAGGTATTATTTCACGCGATATGTTAACCCCGGAACTAAATCTTTTACATATGTAGCAAGTACATCTGGCGGTCAAAGTATAGCAGGTTCTGCCTCAATGACCATTAATGAAACGATAATACTCAAGATATTAGCGATACTCAAAACTCTTCAGATACCACTAATAGGTTGTTTAGGATTACTATTGGCTTATCCCGTGGTAAAGCGGGTACCAACCCTCTTCCAGAAAGCTCCTCCTCATAAAGAAAAGCGGGAAGAAAAGGTAAAGGTGGCTCCATGTGAAGAAATAGCGAGGAAGCTTGAGCAGAAGAGGAAGGAGGTAGAGTGGAAGAGAAAGCATATGACTGCTCCAATAGGTGAATGGGACCGCCTCTTCGACAAAGCATTAAAGGAATTATCTGACCTCGAGGAGAAGTACATAGATTGTCTCACTAATAATTGTAATTATGAAAAGCTAGAAGAGCTGCTTAAGGAGAAGGTAGGGGAGCTTGGTAAGGAGCCGCGATCTAAAGAAGACCTTAAAGAGGCAGAAAAAGAAGTTAGGGTAGCCCAGACAATGGTTCATAGCTATGAAATTAACATTAAGGCAGGAAATATATCCACTAATGATCCAGGTTATAAGGAAGCTAAGAAAAGGCTAGAGAAAGTGGAAAGACGGAAAAAGTTAATTGCACAAGTATTGGACTTAAGAGAGAGGATAGCAGTCTGTAAAAAGAAGAGGATGGAGATTGAGGAGGAGGCGAGGAGGAGAAGGGAGGAGTGTGAGAAATTAAAAAAGAAGTGTATTGAAGAAGTTGAAAGGTTAAAAGAGGAGATTAAAGAGCTTAGACAGGGAGCCCTCAAGGAGCTTAGTAATTTAGCGGATAGAGCAGATAAGCTAGATGGGAGAGAATTATGGACTGAGTGGTGGAAAAGCTTTAACGCATTTAGAGATGCAATCAGAAGATTTGAACCTGTTCTAAAATTAGCTAACCTGAAAATGGAAAATTATAGGGGGCTTTGGGACTGGGGCGGCCCAATCGGTACCGCCGTAGGATATGCCGCAGAAGATATAGCGAAAATAACTATACCGACGTATCTCATAGATGTTGTCGCCGAAACCTATCAAGCTCTAAGCGGGTTCTTTGACAAAAACAAGCAAGGAGCTATAAAGTCATTATACGAATATGAAGGTGATATAGATAAGGCGCTAGACATAATTGAGGGTGTTGAGGAGTTCCCAAACACGCTAAAAGACGCTTTCAACACGTTTAAGCATTGTCTCAAAAACTTCAAAGAGTTAGAGGACAAAATAGATGAACTAGTGAGCAAAAGAAAACACTGCCTAAATACACTACCCAATTATCCATCAGAGGTCGATATAGGCGAATGCATAGAGGGGTGTGAAAAAGCAAAAGCAAAACTTATGCAAGAAAAGAAAGAGGTCGAAAATAAGGTAAGACGATGTAGAGAGAAAACGAAAGAGTTGGAAGAGCTTCTGAGGAAAGCGGAAGACTGCAAAACAAGAATTAAATGGTCAATCAATAAAATGAATAAAGCAAAGATATGCCTAGATAGATTCAGAAGGGGAACAGCAAAATTCTTCGAACTCGACAAATAACATAACGAGAAATCCCTAATTACCCCCTCTTTTTATTCACGATCATTTATGCATTTTCATGCATTAAAGTGCATTTTAGTTAACCTTTTCCTTTCAAAAATATTTTATAGTTAATGTTGATTTAGGGTAAATCAAAAATTGTTGAGCTTAATTTTATTTGTGATGAGTAATGGGTGGAAAGCCTAGAGTGTTTATTGCTAGGGAGATACCCAAGAAAGGAATTGATATGATAAAGGAGTACTATGATGTTGAGGTCTGGCCTGAATATACTCCTCCACCTAGAGATGTTTTACTTAGTAAAGCTCGTGAAGTAGATGCTTTAGTCACATTATTAACGGATAAAATAGATGAAGAAGTAATTAAGAATGCATCGAGGCTAAGGATAATCGCTCAATATGCTGTTGGTTATGATAATATAGATTTAGATGTTGCAACTAAACATGGTATCTATGTAACCAATACGCCAGGTGTATTGACAGAAGCTACAGCTGACCTTACATGGGCGCTACTACTAGCAGTAGCCAGAAGAATTGTGGAGGCAAATCACTTCGTTAAAAGTGGTGGATGGTGGGAAACAAAAACTAGCTGGCATCCAATGATGATGCTAGGCACAGAAGTCTATGGAAAAACCATAGGAATTATTGGAATGGGTAGAATAGGTAAAGCTGTAGCTTGTAGAGCAAAAGGGTTCAACATGAAAATCCTATACTACAGCAGAAAACCTAAACCAGATGTAGAGAAAGAGTTAGGAGCAAAATACGTCGACCTAGAAACGCTACTAAGAGAGTGACTTCATAACAATACATGTTCCACTTTCCAACGAAACACATAATATGATCGGTGAAAGGGAATTAAAGATGATGAAACCTACAGCTATACTCATAAACACGGCTAGAGGGCCAGTAATCGATGAAAAAGCATTAGTTAAAGCACTTAAGGAGGGATGGATTGCTGGAGCAGGTCTCGACGTCTTTAATGAGGAGCCACTACCAAAAGATCATCCACTAACTAAGCTAGAAAATGTAGTATTAGCGCCTCACATAGGAAGCGCAGCCAGGGAAACAAGAACAAAAATGGCAGTATTAGTAGCAGAAAACCTTATAGCATTCTATAAAGGTGAAATACCACCAACACTAGTAAATAAGGAGGTAGTAAAAATAAAACCACCAGGATACGTCTAACTATCTGAATTCTAGGTAGAATATTTAAAACATGTTTTACCTACTAAAATCAGTTTTACATAGAAAGATAGGTAATACTTTTTATTCCTAGTTTTTACATCTAATTATTGGGTGTTTCTCATGGAGTATGTTTTGAAAGTTTCGAGTAAAGGACAAATTGTTATTCCGATAGAGGTCAGGAGAAAGTTTAAGATTAAATCTAGAGTTATTCTTAAAGTCGATAAGGAAGAGATTAAGTTAATACCATTTATGGATATGAAAGATGCATTTGGAATTGATGGAGAGAAAATGCTCGAGGTCGCTAGATCCTTATTAAGAGATAAAGAGAGGGAGTTAAAACTTGAAGGTTAGATATATTTTTGACGCTGGTATTTTAGCATTATATTTTGCTGGAGATCAAAGAGTAAAGATATATCTTGATGAAGTGTTTAGTGGAAAAGCGGAGGGATACATATCAGAAGTAAACCTAGCAGAGTTTTACTATAAAACTGCAGAGAAATTAGGAATAGAAACTGCGAATATAAGATATAGAATGATTAGAGGGTCAGAGATAATTGCTTTATCTCCAAAAGGAGAAATAACTAGAAGAGCAGGTGAATTAAAACTAAAATATAAAAATAGGCTTTCATTAGCCGATTGCTTCCTTATATCACATGCAGAAGATTTAAAAGCAAAAATAATAACTACAGATCATAATATAAAACAAATAGCAAAGAAAGTTATATACATAAAGATCTAGAAGAAGATCTTTAAGTTAATAAAGAAATAAAAACTTTTTTCTCAGTAGAATAATAGTTACTAAATTCTCCATTATTTATGCTTAAGTATGTATACACTTAATCCTTCGAGCGCTTATTTTAAGTATTAGAAAGGGTGGTAATGTTTATTCATGAAATTTCGAAGGGAGAATAACATCATATTTGATGAAGAGCTATATAATAAAGAATATGTATATAAAGATAGAATTGATGCTGGAGCTTACCTAGCACAAATTTGTAAAACAGTTTTAGATAAAGTTGATATTGTTTATGCAATACCTAGAGGAGGTGTTCCAATAGGTTATAAAGTGGCAAGTATACTAAATGCAGAATTTGACCTAATCATCTGTAGAAAGTTATTGATACCATGGAATAGGGAAGCAGGATTTGGAGCCGTAGACCCATCAGGCAACATATATATTGATAAAGAATTTGCCTCAATGCTAGGATTATCTGAAAAAGATATAAGGAAAGCAATCGAAGAGCAGTTAGAAGAGATTAAAAATAGAAATAAGGTATTAAGAGGAGGTAGAGATTACCCAGACCTCACAGGTAAATCTGTTTTGTTAACAGATGATGGTATTGCAGGAGGATACACTATGGAAACTGCAATTAAATTCGTAAAATTTAAGAACGTCTCTAAAGTATATGTCGCAGTACCAACTGGAAGCTTAAACTCAGTAATAAGGCTCTCAAAAATTGTCGATTTAATAATATGTCCAAATATTAGAAGCGGCGCGGTCTTCGCGGTCGCCGATGCCTACAAATACTGGAGAGACCTAACCGATGAAGATATACTACAGTACATCAAAAATATCCAAAAATAAGATCTAGCCAGTCCAGATCCCTAGTAGCACACTTCTCACTGAATTAAGTAAGAATAAATCCTCCTTGCTTTTCTCTTACCTCTCTAACCGTATCTAATAATAAAGTCTATAGGCTTCCCTATAATATCCTCTAATAATAGTTTCTTTTCTCCTGCTTTTTCGATATTACGAGAAATATTATAACTATCCTTAACATATATTATTAGATTCATCTTATCCCAAGTTATCTGTACCTTAATATCTGATACTACTTGATTTAATGAGTAATCTAGTGCATCAGCCACCCTTAATATACCAGTTAATTTTGCCAAAATCTCCACTAATTCACCTGGTACTCTCGGATTTTCCCTTGGATCTCCCATTTCTATATTATGATATAATGATAGTAATGCTGCTAACTCCAACGTCTCTTTTGAAAATACCTCCTTTAACTCTCTCGATGCTAATACTGCTCTATAACTCTTTTCATAATGCCTACTACCATCACCAATACCCTTTCCTATATCATGTAAAATCCCAGCTATAGCTAGTGGAGTCAGAGTATCTATCGTTAAGTTAAGTTCAGATGAAAGTTCATACCATAACCCTAGAGCTAACTGTGTAACTTTAGAAGCGTGACCAAGACCTAAACCATAATTATACTTCAAACCAAAATCCACTACCTTAGCTAATCTAGGCTCAGGTAAAGCCTTAATAAGCAGTTCAAACATTTCTACTATAGCCTCTTGCTCCCACGTTGAAACTGCATCTACAACATACCTTCTTACAAATCTTATAGCTTCTTTAGCAGTTAATCCTCCGGCATACACTATATATGCTGAAGCAAAAGTACCACTCCTACCAATACCACCAAAACAATGAATCAAAACCCTACGTCCACTACAAACATTCCTATGTATCCAACGAATACCCCGGTAAAGATCTAAAAGTAAAGGTGCAGAAAAATCCTCCACAGGAATATGCAAACACTCTACCCCAAACTTTCCCCATAAATCCAAATCATACATTAACTCATGATCCTCAACAAGCACTAACACAGCTTTAAAGCGCTTTGATAACCTCTCTACTTCAATAGGTGTAGGCATAGAAGACAAAGCAATACTATACCTAGAAATATACTCAACTACCATCTCTATTAAACAATTACTACAGCAATCTGACATAAATAAATTATCCTACTAAGTACTCTAGGATAATCTAGCGATAAGGTAGTAGAAAGTAGTAAATAGAATTAACTAGAAATTATATACTACATTAAAGGTAGTATAATTTAGGGAGGCAGCATGAGCTACGTAACTGCATCAGCCAAAATCAGTACTTGTATATCTATATCGATGGAGAACCATTACATGAGCTCCTCGGCCTTGCTAGATATATTCATCCCCAGGAAATTCCCACTCCTTTTTTAGAGACAAAAAGGCACCATAAATTCTATAGTAGAATATTTTAAGCTCAACTAATAAGCTCGATCCAATGGAAGCTTTTAACTCTTTATTCCTCTATTAAAATAATGAGTAATTGTAGGATAGGATATCCTAACCTATAAATATTCCATAAATTAATACTTAATTCTATGGAACTAAGACACTATATGGAGAGACTTGAGCACATCCTCTGCAATATAGTCTCCAATTATCCCGATGCTATATTATTCTCTGGTGGTATAGACACATCACTAATTACTGTTCTAACCTATAAATTTAAGAGAGTTCCGCTGGTCACGTGTTTCTTTAAGGAAGCTGAGCCCTTAGACTTCAAGTATGCTACTCTACTTGCTAAGCAGTTAGGCGCTGAACATCACATAAAATACTTTACAGTTGAAGAAGCTGTTGAGGCTACTAAGGAGGTAATTAGAATTTTAAGAGTTTTTGATCCCATGGAAATCAGGAATAGTATAACTATATATTTAGGGCTAAAGTTCTGTAGAGATCTAGGTTTTAGGAGGATTTTTACTGGTGATGGTAGCGATGAACTATTCGCCGGATACTCCTTCTTATATAACAAGCCTAAGGAATATATTAAGAGCTGGATCAGAGAAATTGCTGGTAGAATGTACTTTTCTTCAAAACCTATTGGTGAGGCTCTTGACTTAATTGTTGAACAACCGTACATAAGTAGGGAGGTTATTGATTTAGCTCTTGAAATTCCCGTTGGGTATAAAGTGGCTAGAGTGGACAATGTAGTTTATGGAAAATATATTTTAAGAAGAATTCTCGAAAAGTATGTGCCTAAAGATATTGCATGGAGAAGTAAAGAGCCAATCGAATATGGAAGCGGTTCCACAAAGCTTAGGGAAATCTTTAGCCAAATGATAAATGATAATGAGTTTAAAAATTTATGTCACGAGGTTAAGTTAAGGGATAAAGAGCAAGCCTATTACTATAAAGTATTTAAATCCCTAGGCTATAGGATCATCAGAGCTAAAAATTCTTCAAAAAGATGTAGGTATTGTGGCTCCGAGGTCTCTAATAGCGTATTCTGTAGAGTGTGTGGAGCTTATCCAGCTATATAGGTGTTTAGTATGGGTCTAAAAGTAGCTCTGTACTCCGGTGGTAAAGAATCTCTCTATGCTTCGATGCTTGAATGGCCAATCGACTTATACCTAGTATTAATCTATGAGTTTCCCCGTCCCTCTCCACATCTCATTAACCTTCATGCAGTTATTAGCTCAGCCACATTAACTGGCCGCCCAATCTACGTAGTTAAACTAACTAAAGGCAAAGAGTTTATCGAAACAGTAGAGACCTTAAAAAATCTAAATGCTAACGTCATAGTTGCTGGGGATGTACTTATCGAGGAACACCTTAAGTATATGGAGAATCTAGCTTCTGAATCTGGAGCTAAGCTTAAAGAGCCGCTTTGGAATGTAGATACCAGCGAGCTATTAATTAAAGAGGTTGAAGCTGGAATTGAATACATAATCACCGGGATCTCAGCTAAAGTTCCAACTAAATGGCTATGTACGTATGTGAATAGGGATAATGCATATGACCTACTAAATGATGCTTTAAAACACGATTTCGACCCTATCGGTGAATATGGAGAGTATCACACTCAAGTGATTAACTCACCACTGTTTAACAATAAACTAAAATGCAAATGCATCAAAACATATAACTTCAACAACTATAAAATTTCATTTTTAGAACTAGTCTAAATTATAACTTTAAAACCCAAGCCTCTCAAAAATTAAATAATGTAGCTAAATACAAACATGATAGTCCATAACCTCTTAAGCAGAGAAAATAGTCTATTTTACCAGAAAAATTATAAGTATCTGAATATTTAGTAATTTCTGGTGATAATTTTGAGTCAGACAGTAGTATGTAAGGTAGGTAAGAAGGGAGCTATCTATATTCCAAAGCATATACTAAAGAAGTTAGGTGTAAAAGAAGGTGATAAAGTCATAATAAAAATTAAGGATGGTTATTTAATACTAGACTTTATACCTGATCCTCTCAGTTTAGCGTTAACAGCGAAGAAATGGGCTAAAGTAAACGTTAAAGAGTTTGAAAGGGAATCTGAGGAGGAGCAAAATGAACTATATGAAGCTTAATGTCTTACTAGATTCCACATATATACTTCCAACCTTCGGAATTGAAGTAGAAGGATTAACAGACGAGGATATAAAGAATCTTAGAGAAATATGTATAATGGGTAAAGTAAAATTTTATTGTTCACCAGTAATATGGATTGAAGTCCTAGGTAAATTGTATCGAGAAAGTATACGTAAAGGTATAAATATCGAGAATATAATAAATAAAGCTACTAAATCACTACTAGAATCAAACTTCTATACTTGGATACAGCCTTCTCCACAAGCTATTGAACTAGCATTTAAACTTAGATCATTAGGACATAAAGATAATATAGATAACCTACTATACGCAATATCAATCACAAATAATATGATATTCCTAACAATGGATACAGAGCTTAAAAACTTCCTACAAGAACACAACATAGAAACAAAGAACATAATAGATCACCATATACTGCTCAAAAAACTAACATAATTAATTTTGATAGCTCCTCTTCAATTCTCTTATTATCTCCAAAAATCACTAAACATAATAAAAAATCAAAAGCTTATAGAATGTTAAAAAGGCTTAAGAAAGTTAAGGTATGTAATCTGAAAGTTTCTTTTGGGTATCTCCAGTTATCCTTCTTGGGTAGTATGGGCCGTAAACTATAGGCATAAATCGTATAAGTTCTCTAATCCATTTTTTCTTTTGAGGAGCAAATACTGATGGTCTAAGACATGAAGTTAAACCAAGAGCAAACTGTTCAGGTAAGAGTTTCTTAACAATCTCTATATACTTAGGTGAAGCTAATAAACTACATTCATCAAAAATTATAAAACCATAATCTCCAACTTTGTCAGGATGTCGATATACATCAGTATATGTAGTTATAAGGAGACCAGTTTTACCACCGGTTAACCGTGTAGAAATCTTCTCTTTCTTCACACCCAACGTGATAAATAATTCTCTCCAAGGCTCTATAGAATACCGCGCAGGAACCACAATTATAGTATCCAAAAGAAACATTATAGCAATCCTTATACCAATAATCATCCTCTCAAAACTCTCCATAAACTCTATAATCCCCTTCCTCTTATTCGACTCAATAAGATATTCATAATACGCGCGAATAGCAGCCTTCTGATTATCATTTAAAAATGGTAACTCACTAACCTCCTCCAAAGGATGTAAATCAGACGGTCGCTCCTCCAATTTTCCCCTCGCCAACAACTGAGTATAAAACTGATTATCTCCCATCCAAAATAAATTTATACTAGCCCACCAACGAGAAAGTAAATCTAAATCTCTACCAGATACCTCCACACCCATACTCCTCAATTTATCTACAACATCCTCAAACCCATGCACCTCAGCAAATCTCCTAAACTCCCTCCACCTCTCATACCCTATCTGCCCAATAATCCGCTTAAGAAGCTGATCCCACTCCCTATACTCCATCAAATAAAATAATAACCCCAACAAAATATAAAACATAAACAATTAATCAATAAAATTTATCTAAAAAATCAATCGAATAACATCAAAAATAAAATCCCAATAAGAAAACTAGAATAAATAGTGTAGAAAGATCTCTTTCAAATTATTTCACATTACTGTCTTAATACTCCTCGAAACAATATTATTTAAATCTATCTTAGACCTTGAAAAATTTATTACTCTTGATACCAATTATCTCCTTCTTATCATTTAGATCTAGACTTACATTCTCACTAATTTCAATAGAATTAACTATCTCACTATTCCTAACCCACACATAAAGAGCGTCAGCCACAAAATCGTACTCAATAAAAACCAAAATTTACTATTTAAAAGTTTATTTCTCATATATAATCTTAATTATTTATGCCTAAAGTAAAAAATATACTTATTTCATATTGTGGAATTGTATGTGAATATTGCAAAGCATATACACGGAAGCTATGTGGTGGTTGTGATACACATATTAATGAATGTGTATATGCGAAATGCGCTTCGAAAAAAGGCATCCGAGTTTGTCTAGAATGCGAAGATTTCCCGTGTAAAATGCATAGAGAAGGATTTAAATGGAAAACCAAAGAATTTGGAACATTATACTGGAAAATTTATAGTGATATTTTCTTAAAGCTATTTGCTGGCGAACTTTACAAAACTAGAATAAAAATAGATTTTTCAAGTTTTTCAGTTAAACTAAAGTAAAAAATTCACTTATCAATACAGATCCTCCCAACCAC